>NZ_JBJIAO010000002.1:0-375131 GCF_045310825.1 Mycobacterium sp. SMC-21
CACTGACCTCAATGATCTATCTCTGCCTGGGCGGGCTCCACCCTCAGCTACCCACGAGAAGGTGAGGAGTAGCACACATGTTCGAACATTCTGGTATCGGGGCCGGCGGTGTGCCGGTCCACGATGCCGGCGTGGTCGACTTGATGATCCACTTCGCGCGGGTGGAAAACCAGTGCGCTGCGGGCCGGCTGACAGCCGTCGCCGACCTGGCGATGCTGCGGGTCGATGATCAGGATGGCCGGCAGTGGTGGGCCTGCGATGGTTGGGACGCCGCGGTCGCCGAAGTCGGGGCGGCGCTGGGGATCGGGAAGCGCGAGGCGTCGGGGCAGTTGTCGATCGCGGTGGCGTTGCGGTTCCGGCTACCTCGGGTGGCGGCGGTGTTCGCCGACGGTGGAGTCTCGGCGCGGACGGTCGGGGCGATCTGCTGGCGTACTCGTCTGGTCGAGGACCCCAACACGCTGGCGGTGATCGACGCCGCGCTCGCGGGAGCACTGTCGGAGTGGGCGGGGTTGTCGCGCAAGAAGATCGAGAAGAAGATCGACGGTTGGGTGCAGAAGTTCGACCCCGCCGCAGTCCTGAAAGTCCGCTCAGCAGCGCGCCGCCGTGGGGTCGGGGTGGGCAAGCCTGATGACGAGACCGGCGTGGCCTCGATCTGGGGTGCACTACTGGCCACCGATGCCGAACTGCTGGATCGGGTGCTGACCGAGATGGCCCGGCAGGTGTGCGAGAACGATCCGCGTACGTTCGGGCAGCGCCGCGCTGACGCCCTGGGAGTCCTGGCAGCACGCGGGGACCTACTGGCCTGCCAGTGCGGCAATCCCGACTGCCCGGCGGCTGGGCCTGATGCGCGGGCGACGGCGGTGATGATTCATGTGCTGACCAATGGGCTGCCGGCGCCGGTGCCTGACCCGCTGCTCAGCGGGGACCCGGCCGCGCCGCTGGTGCCCACGCCGGCCCCGTCTGCGCCGGAGCCGGTGTTCACGCCTGAGCCGGTCTTCGCACCTGCACCTGCGCCAGCAGCCGAGCCGGCGAACGACATGGCGTCGACGCCCATGCCTATGTCCGAGCCGGCGCCGGTGGCCGATTCGCGGGCCGCTGAAACCCTGGCGCCTGTTGCGTTCGAACCAGCCAGCGACAGCACGTCCACACCGGTGGTCGACGCGGCGCCCACGCCGGCGACCGCGCCGGTGCCTGAGTCGGCGCCCGCACCGGCGCCTGCGCGGCCTCCGGCGCCGGTGCGGGCGCCGGTCGGTTATGTCCTCGGCGGCGGCGTGATCCCGCCGACAGTGTTGGCGGACCTTGTCGCCCGGGGCGCGAAGGTCCGTTCGGTCGCCTCCGCCGCCGACCTGGATGAGGTGCCGCGATACCGGCCGTCGGCCGCGATGGATGAGTTCGTGCGGATGCGGGCGATGACGTGCATGTTCCCGGGCTGCGATCACCCGGCCACCGCCTCCGATATCGACCACACGGTGCCGTGGCCGGCCGGTCCCACCCATCCGGGCAACCTGAACCCCAAGTGCCGCAAACACCACTTACTGAAAACGTTCTACGGCGGCCCCGACGGCTGGCAGGACCGTCAACAACCCGACGGCACCATCGTGTGGACCGCACCGACCGGGCACACCTACATCAGCGTGCCCGAAAGCCGAATCCTGTTCCCCCGCACCATCACCGACACGCCACTGCCCAATCCACCACCAGAGACCGTCGATCTGGACACTGTCACGGCCCCCGGCCGGAGCATCATGATGCCCATCCGCCGCCGCACCCGCGCGCAAGACCAGGCCCAACAGATCGCCTACGAACGCGCACTCAACGAAGCCGAGCTGCAAAAAATCGCAGACGGCGAAGAAGCCGCCGCTCGCCGCCATGCGGCGCGCGAAGCCGCCCGCCAGGCCGAAGAACAACAGCAATCGCGGGAGGCGGCCGAGCCCCCGCCAGCAGATAGCGACGTCCCACCGCCACTCTGACCGACACGTGAATACCCCTGGAAAAGAATGAATTTCAGGGGTATGCGCGCTTGGCACTCGCTGATGAGACTACTGCTTGGCCTCGATGACGCCAGCCAACAGCTGACTGTAGGTCAAGCGCCCGAGGAGCTGAAAGCAGGCATCCTTTTGGTGCCGCGCTCGTACCAATACACTTCCCAGGCGCCTTCAGGGGACTGCTCGACAGCCCACGCGTAGTCCGCATGCCCACCGAGCGCAACGGTCGCAGGCGAGATGCCGATTGATTCCAGAGCCCTTGCCAATTCGGTGAGCGTCAACTTTGTTCTCCTTCGCCTCGGCTGCTTCCGCTACAACGCCAGTTCGGATGGCGGCCGAAGGGGGGCGAGTCGGTCGACAGGTCCTAGCCGTAGGGCGATCAGTTGGACGTGGATGCAGTACGTCCGCCACCCTCAGCCGTATCCACCATAGGGTCAGGGTCGTCGAGCGGTGGAACGTCTTGGCCGTCGAGCACTTTGCGCATGCGGTCCTTGTCGAGTTGTCCTTCCCAAGCGGCCACGACGAACGTCGCGACACAGTTGCCCAGCAGGTTCACTGAGACACGCATCGAATCCATGATGCGGTCGGCGCCCAGGAGCAGGGCCACAGCGGCAACCGGGATGGCGCCGTGGCCGATGGCGGCTACGGTCGCCGACAGCGCGAGGAATGACGATCCGGGCACTCCGGCCATGCCCTTCGATGTCAGCATCAGCACCAGGACCGCGGTGATCTGTTCGCCGAGGCTCAGGTTCACGCCCAAGGCCTGGGCCAGGAACAGCACACAGATCGAGAGGTAGAGGGTCGCTCCGTCGAGATTGAACGAGTAGCCGGTCGGCACCACCAGACCCGTCGTGGTGCGTGAACAACCGGCATTGGTCAGCTTGGCCATGATGCGCGGCAGGACGACCTCGGTGGACGCGGTGCCGAGCGCCAGGAACAGCTCGTCCTTGATGTAGACGACGAACTTCCACAAGTTCACCCCGGCAAAGACCCTGGCGACGACCCCGAGCACCACGATGAAGAGCGCGGCCGCGAGATAACAACAGCCGATCAGCTTGGCGAAACTGCTCAGGGAACCGATGCCGTACTGGCCGATGATGTAGGCCATCGCCCCGAACGCGCCGATCGGCGCAAGTCGCATCACCCAGCCGATGACGGTGAAGAACAGGTGGCTCAGGTGGTCGACGATCTCGAGGATGACGGGCGGCCCCTTCTCGCCGAACTTGGCCAACGCCAGCCCGAATAGGACGGCGAAGAACAGCACCTGCAGCAGGTTGTTGTCGGTGAATGCCTTGAACACCGACTCCGGGATGATGTTCAGCAGAAAGTCGACGGTGTGGGGCAGTTCCTTGTTCTGGGTCTTCTTCGCGATCGCGTCGGCCCCGGCCGCCAGCGTGGCGGCGTTGACGTGGAAACCTGCCCCGGGTTTGACGATGTTGCCGACCACCAGCCCGAAGAGCAGCGCGAAGGTGGTCACCGCTTCGAAGTAGATCAACGCTTTGACGCCGATCCGGCCGACCGACTTGAGGTCGCCGACGTGCGCGATGCCCAGCACGACGGTGCAGAAGATGATCGGCGCGATCAGCATCTTGATGAGCTTGATGAAGCCGTCGGCGAGCGGCTTGAGGTCCGCGCCGACTTTCGGCTGCAGCCAGCCCACCAGGATCCCGGCGACGATTGCGACGAGCAACTGCACGAAGAGCGACGTGTACCAGGGTGGCTTGTTCGCGAGCCGGATCATCTCGCTTTTGGGAGGTTCGATCTTGGTCGCCATCGCGCGAAAGTACTGATCAGGCGTCACCGTGCGATTTCTGCGATGTTTCTGTGACGTCGCGCAGCAGATATATCCAATCCAGCAATTAGTCTCGCCACGTGCTGATCGCAATCGAAGGCGTCGATGGTGCCGGGAAGAACACCCTGACCCAGGGCCTGCGGGCGCAGTTCGAGGCCCACGGCAAGTCGGTGACCACCGTGGCGTTCCCGCGGTACGGCCGCTCGGTCGAGGCGGACATCGCGGCCGAGGCGCTGCACGGCCAGCACGGCGACCTGGCGGAGTCGGTGTACGCGATGGCGATGCTGTTCGCGCTCGACCGCGCGGGCGCCAAGGCGGAGATCGCGGAACTGAGCGACGCGCATGATGTGGTGATCCTCGACCGGTACGTCGCCTCCAACGCCGCCTACAGCGCGGCCCGGCTGCACCAGGACGCCGACGGGGAAGTCGTCGCCTGGGTGCGGCAACTCGAGTTCGAGCGGTTGGGGCTGCCGGTGCCGGATTGGCAGCTCTATCTCAACGTGCCGACCGATCTCGCCGCGGAGCGGGCGGCGCGCCGGGAAGCGCAGGACGCGACGCGGACCCGCGACGCCTACGAGCGAGACGGCGGACTGCAGGGCCGCACCGCGGCGGTTTACACCGCGCTGGCGGGCGAAAACTGGGTCGGCAGTTGGGCTTTGGTGGCACCTGACGTCGACCCGGGGGAGCTGGCCGCCACGCTGCTGGGGTGATCGGGCCACGTCGCTTACCAGCAAGTTGTCAGGTAGAAGGCAAAACACCCATCGGAGATCACAGCTTTATCGCGATCTGGTGACACCATGGACGCCATGAGGCAACGCATTCTGGTCGTCGACGACGACCCATCTCTGGCCGAGATGCTCACCATCGTGCTGCGGGGCGAAGGCTTCGACACCGCCGTCATCGGTGACGGCAGCCAGGCGCTGACCGCGGTCCGCGAGCTGCGTCCGGATCTGGTGCTGTTGGACCTCATGCTGCCCGGAATGAACGGCATCGACGTCTGCCGTGTGCTGCGCGCCGACTCGGGCGTGCCGATCGTCATGCTGACCGCAAAGACCGACACGGTCGACGTGGTGCTGGGCCTGGAGTCCGGCGCCGACGACTACGTCATGAAGCCCTTCAAGCCGAAGGAACTCGTGGCGCGGGTGCGGGCGCGGTTGCGCCGCAACGACGACGAACCGGCAGAGATGCTGTCCATCGCCGACGTCGACATCGACGTGCCGGCCCACAAGGTGACGCGTCAGGGCGAGCAGATTTCGCTGACGCCGCTGGAGTTCGACCTGCTGGTCGCTCTCGCCCGGAAGCCGCGCCAGGTATTTACTCGTGACGTGCTGCTCGAACAGGTGTGGGGCTACCGCCACCCGGCGGATACCCGCCTGGTGAACGTCCACGTGCAGCGCCTGCGGGCCAAGGTCGAGAAGGACCCCGAGAACCCGCAGGTGGTGCTGACCGTTCGAGGAGTGGGATACAAGGCCGGACCGCCGTGATCGGACGGCTCGTCACGCCCGAGCCTGAGACCGTAGGGCGCCGGTGATCTGGGGATCCCGACGGCGTATCCGTGGCGGTTTCGGCTCGGGCGCTTTCGTGCGCGGGCTGGGTGCCGTCGGCCGGGTGGTCGGCTACGCCTGGCGCCGCTCGCTGCAACTTCGCGTGGTGTCCCTGACGCTGGGGTTGTCCCTTGCGGTCATTCTCGTGCTCGGTTTCGTGCTGACCAGTCAGATCACCGATCGGATCCTCGAAGCCAAGGTCCGCGCCGGTACCGAGGAGGTCGAGCACGCCCGCACGACGGTGAGCGGCATCGTCGGCGGCGAGGAGACGCGCTCGCTCAACAGCAGCCTGCAGCTGGCGCGCAACACTCTCATCGACCGCAAGGTCGATTCGGGCTCGCGGCTGGCCGGTGCGTTCGACGCGGTGCTGGTGGTGCCTGGTGACGGTCCGCGGGCGGCCACGTCGGCCGGGCCGGTGGGCGAGATTCCGAACTCCTTGCGGGACTTCGTCAAAGCCGGTCAGGTCAGCTATCAGTACGCGACGGTCCACACCGACGGGTTCTCCGGTCCGGCGCTGATCGTCGGTAGCCCGACGTCGTCGCAGGTCACGAATCTCGAGCTGTACCTGATCTTTCCGCTGAGCAACGAAGAGAGCACCATCGCTCTCGTACGCGGCACCATGGCCACCGGCGGCATCGTGCTGCTCGGCCTGCTCGCGGCCATCGCCCTTTTGGTGGCGCGGCAGATCGTGCTGCCGGTGCGCTCGGCGTCGCGCATCGCCGAGCGGTTCGCCGAAGGGCACCTCACCGAGCGCATGCCCGTGCGCGGCGAGGACGACATGGCGCGCCTGGCGGTGTCGTTCAACGACATGGCCGAGAGCCTGCACAAGCAGATCACTCAACTCGAAGAGTTCGGAAATCTGCAGCGCCGCTTCACTTCTGACGTCAGTCACGAGCTGCGGACGCCGCTGACGACGGTGCGCATGGCCGCAGACCTGATCTACGACCACAGCGAGGAACTCGACCCGGCGCTGCGGCGCTCGACAGAGTTGATGGTCAACGAGCTCGACCGCTTCGAGACGCTGCTGGCCGATCTACTGGAAATCTCCCGGCACGACGCCGGTGTGGCCGAACTGTCGGTGGAGTCGGTCGACCTGCGTGACACCGTGCAGAGCGCGCTCGACAACGTCGGCCACCTGGCCGACGACGCGAACATCAAACTCGCCGTGCATCTTCCCGACGAGGCCGTCATCGCCGAAGTGGATCCGCGCCGCGTCGAGCGCATTCTGCGCAACCTCATCGCCAACGCGATCGACCATGCTGAGAAGAAGCCCGTTCAGATCAAGATGGCCGCCGATGTGGATACCGTGGCAGTGACGGTCCGCGATTTCGGCGTGGGTCTGCGACCGGGCGAGGAGAAGATGGTGTTCAGCCGGTTCTGGCGCTCTGACCCCTCGCGGGTACGGCGCTCCGGCGGCACCGGCCTCGGCCTGGCCATCAGCATCGAGGACGCCCGCCTGCACCAGGGCCGGCTGGAGGCCTGGGGCGAGCCCGGGCACGGCGCCTGCTTCCGGCTCACGCTGCCGCTGGTGCGCGGTCACAAGGTGACCACCAGCCCGCTGCCGCTCAAACCCACTGGCCCCAAATCGGTTACGGCCCTCTCGTCCGGCGAACTGCCCGCGGGGGAGACGTCATGAAAGGGGCACTGGCGCTCTGCGCGGTGCTGATGCTGGTCCTGACGGGATGCGCCGGCGTACCCAGTTCGTCGGCACCGCAGGCTGTGGGCACGGTCGACCGTCCGGCCCCGCGGAATCTGCCGACGCCGTCGCCGGGCATGGACCCGGACCTGCTGCTGCGCGAATTCCTCAAAGCGACCGCCGATCCCGCGAACCGGCATCTCGCGGCACGCCAGTTCCTCACCGAATCGGCCTCCCGCTCCTGGGACGACGCCGGTAGTGCCCTGCTGATCGACCGCGTCGTGTTCGTGGAAACCCGTGGCACGGACAAGGTTTCGGTGACCATGCACGCCGACATCCTGGGTTCGCTGTCGGATGTCGGGGTGTTCGAGACCGGCGAGGGCGCGCTGCCCGACCCGGGCCCCATCGATCTGGTGAAGACGCCGCGGGGCTGGCGCATCGACAAGCTGCCCAACGGGGTTTTCCTGGACTGGCAACAGTTCCAGTCCACCTATAAACGGGACACACTGTACTTCGTCGACCCGACCGGCAAGACCGTCGTGCCCGACCCGCGCTACGTCGCGGTGTCCGACCCGGACCAACTCGCCACCGAACTCGTCACCAAGCTGTTGTCCGGGCCGCGCCCCGAGATGGCCAGCAGCGTGCGGAATCTCATGGCCGCACCGCTGCGGTTGCGTGGTCCCGTGACGCGGGCCGACGGCGGCAAGACCGGTGTCGGGCGGGGCTACGGCGGCGCCCGCATCGACCTCGAGAGCTTGTCGACCACCGACCCGCACAGCCGGCAACTGCTTGCGGCACAGATCATCTGGACGCTGTTCCGGGCCGGCGTCAACGGCCCGTATGTGATCAACGCCGACGGTGCCGCCCTCGACGACCGCTTCGCCGAAGGGTGGAACACCTCCGACGTCGCGGCCACCGATCCGGGTGCCGATCCCGGCGCGGCGGCCGGACTGCATGCCCTGGCCGGGGGATCGCTGGTGTCGCTTGAAGGAGACAACGCGCCGCGGGTTGCCGGCGCGTTCGGCCAACTGCCGGGCCAGACCTCGGCGGCGTTGTCGCGTAGCGGGCAGGAGGTCGCCTCGGTGGTGACGCTGCGGCCCGGCGCGCCGGACATGGCGCAGTCGCTGTGGGTGGGTCCGCTCAACGGCGATGCGGCCCAGGCGCTCGACGCGCACACGCTGACGCGTCCCAGCTGGTCGCTCGACGATGCGATCTGGATCGTCGTCGACGGCACCAACGTCGTGCGCGCGATCCAGGAGGCGGCGTCGGGCCAGCCCGCCCGCATCCCCGTCGACTCGTCGGCCGTGGCCACCAAGTTCCCCGGTCCGATCAGCGCGCTGCAGCTGTCCCGGGACGCCACCCGTGCCGCCATGGTGATCAACGGCCAGGTGATCCTGGCGAGCGTCGAGTTGCGTGAGGGCGGCCAGCTCGCGCTCACCTATCCACGCCGGCTCGGCTTCGGTCTGGGCAACACGGCGCTGTCGCTGTCCTGGCGCACCGGCGACGACATCGTGGTGACCCGCACCGACGGCGCGCATCCCGTGTCATACGTCAACCTCGACGGCGTGAACTCCGACGGACCCACCCGGAACCTGGTCGTCCCGGTGTCCACCGTGGCGGCCAATACCTCGACGGTGTACCTCGCCGATCAGCGCGGGATTCTGCAGCTGTCGGGTTCGGCAGCGGACAACAACCTGATGTGGACCGATATCCGGCCGCTGATGGTCGCGGGCGCGCTGCCCGTGCTCCCTGGCTGATCGGGCTGGTGTCGTACCCCCGAGTCATGCTGACCCCATGCTCGACCTGGTCTTGCCCGTCGAATGTGGTGGCTGCGGCGCGCCGGCGACGCGCTGGTGTCCCGCCTGCGCGGCGGAACTGACGGTCCGCCCCGACGAGCCGCACGTCGTCACGCCGCGTGAGGACCCGGGGGTGCCGGTCTTCGCGCTCGGGCGCTACGCCGGAGCCAGAAGACGGGCCGTCGTCGGACTCAAAGAGCACGGCCGCACCGATCTCGTGGCGCCGCTGGCCGACGCGGTCGCCGCGGCCCTGCGGACGTTGATCACCTGGGGTCTGATCGTGCCGCCGTTGACGGTGGTGCCCGCGCCCACCCGCAGCCTGGCCGCCCGGCGCCGCGGCGGCGACCCCGTCGCGAAGATCGCACGCGCCGCGGCCGCGGCTCTTCCGGGAGTGACGGTCCAGCCGGCGCTGGCCATGCGGGCCTTCACCAGAGACTCCGTCGGCCTCTCCAGTGCGCAACGACAGCGCAACATCCGCGGCCGGGTTCGACAGCGCACACCGGTGGCGGGGGAGACCATTGTGTTCGACGATGTGGTGACGACCGGTACGACGGCAGCCGAGGCCGTTCGGGTCCTGCAAACATCCGGAGCACAGGTGGCGGCGGTGCTCGCAATAGCACACGCGTGAGCCTCGAGACGGCACGACACGGCCGGAGCAGTACCTACATCAACTCGATATGAAGTTCTCAAAACCGGTATGCGAAATCGGTGGCACGACTAGGTGAACTCGGACTACCGTCGGCTGCAACCACCCGTGAAGCCTCACGGCGGTACCGACATATTCACTCGGTACCAAATCGCTGACAGCGGTAGGAGGTGAGTAGTCAACACCTTGCGCCGGGCTGCGGCGACTTGCAGACCCGCTCGGCGCGTAGTTCAGACCGTGTGCAAGAAGAGCCACACGTGCACTGCGAGAGAGAAGCGAGTTGCTAAGCATGACAACCCAATCCGTGGATTCTGCCCGCTCGACCATGTTTGCCGACGACACCGAGCCTGCGCCCGAACCGCACGCCGACGTCGTCGTCAAGGGCCGCAACGTCGAGGTCCCCGAACACTTCCGCATCTACGTTTCCGAGAAGCTCGCTCGATTGGAGCGCTTCGATCGCACCATCTACCTGTTCGATGTCGAACTCGACCACGAGAAGAACCGGCGCCAGCGCAAGAACTGCCAGCATGTCGAGATCACGGCACGCGGCCGCGGGCCGGTCGTTCGCGGCGAAGGCTGCGCCGACAGCTTCTACGCGGCCCTCGAATCGGCCGTCGGCAAACTCGAGAACCGGCTCAGGCGCAGCAAGGACCGCCGCAAGATCCACTACGGCGACAAGACGCCGGTGGGCCTGGCCGAGGCGACGTCCATCGTCCCGCCCGAGGATCTGCCGGAGGTGCCGAACCAGACCGCAGCCGCCGAGGTCGACGACCATGTGCCCGGTCAGGTGGTCCGCGTCAAGGAACACCCGGCCAACCCGATGACGGTCGATGATGCGCTCTACGAGATGGAGCTGGTCGGACACGACTTCTTCCTGTTCCATGACAAGGAGAGCGACCGGCCGACGGTGGTCTACCGCAGACATGCCTATGACTACGGATTGATCCGTCTGTCCTGAGGTCCCGCTGATGCGCCCCCGGCCGAACCGCCGGGGGCGCACTCTTATCTGCCGATTCCGCCGGTCACCTACGATGGTCACGTCTAACCCGCCGACGTATATCCGTTCCAGACCCACAGGGGAAAAGCGTGCTGTCGAAGTTGCTCCGCATCGGTGAAGGCCGCATGGTCAAGCGCCTGCAAAAGGTCGCCGACTATGTCAACACCTTGTCCGATGACGTCGAGAAGCTGTCGGACGACGAGCTGCGCGCCAAGACCGAAGAGTTCAAGAAGCGCATCGCCGGTGGCGAGTCGCTCGACGACCTGCTGCCCGAGGCCTTCGCCGTCGCCCGCGAGGCGGCCTGGCGCGTGCTGGACCAGCGCCACTTCGACGTCCAGGTGATGGGCGGCGCGGCGCTGCACTACGGCAACGTCGCCGAGATGAAGACCGGTGAGGGCAAGACCCTGACCTGTGTGCTCCCGGCCTACCTCAACGCGCTCTCCGGCAAGGGTGTGCACGTCGTCACCGTCAACGACTACCTGGCCAAGCGCGACAGCGAGTGGATGGGCCGCGTGCACCGCTTCCTCGGCCTGGAGGTCGGGGTGATCCTGTCGCAGCTGACGCCGGAGGAGCGTCGCGCCGCGTACAACGCCGACATCACCTACGGCACGAACAACGAGTTCGGCTTCGACTACCTGCGCGACAACATGGCGCACTCGGTCGACGACATGGTCCAGCGCGGCCACAACTTCGCCATCGTCGACGAGGTCGACTCGATCCTCATCGACGAGGCCCGTACCCCGCTGATCATCTCCGGCCCCGCCGACGGCGCCTCGAACTGGTACACCGAGTTCGCGCGCATCGCGCCGCTCATGGAGAAGGACGTCCACTACGAGGTCGACATCCGCAAGCGCACCATCGGTGTGCACGAGGCCGGCGTGGAGTTCGTCGAGAACCAGCTGGGCATCGACAACCTCTACGAAGCCGCCAACTCACCGCTGGTCAGCTACCTGAACAACGCCATCAAGGCCAAGGAACTGTTCCAGCGCGACAAGGACTACATCGTCCGCGACGGCGAGGTCGTCATCGTCGACGAGTTCACCGGCCGCGTGCTGGTCGGCCGCCGCTACAACGAGGGCATGCACCAGGCCATCGAGGCCAAGGAGCACGTCGAGATCAAGGCCGAGAACCAGACCCTGGCCACCATCACGCTGCAGAACTACTTCCGCCTCTACGACAAGTTGTCCGGCATGACCGGTACCGCGGAGACCGAGGCCGCTGAGCTCCACGAGATCTACAAGCTCGGGGTGGTGCAGATCCCCACCAACCGGACCATGATCCGCCAGGACCAGTCCGACCTCATCTACAAGACCGAAGAGGCCAAGTACATCGCCGTCGTCGACGACGTGCAGGAGCGCTACGAGAAGGGCCAGCCGGTCCTGATCGGTACCACCAGCGTCGAGCGGTCGGAGTACCTGTCCAAGCAGTTCACCAAGCGCCGCATCCCGCACAACGTGCTCAACGCCAAGTACCACGAGCAGGAGGCGAGCATCATCGCCGAGGCGGGCCGGTTGAAGGCCGTCACGGTTGCCACCAACATGGCCGGCCGCGGTACCGACATCGTGCTGGGCGGCAACGTCGACTTCATCGCCGACGCGCGCCTGCGCAAGCGCGGTCTGGACCCGGTCGAGACCCCGGAGGAGTACGAGGCGGCCTGGCACGAGGAGCTGCCGAAGGTCAAGCAGCTGGTCGAGGAGGAGGCCAAGAAGGTCCGCGAGGTCGGTGGCCTGTACGTGCTGGGCACCGAACGGCACGAGTCGCGTCGTATCGACAACCAGCTCCGCGGTCGCTCGGGCCGTCAGGGTGACCCGGGCGAGTCCCGGTTCTTCCTGTCGCTGTCCGACGAGTTGATGCGCCGCTTCAACGGTGCCACCCTCGAGGCGCTGCTGACCCGGCTGAACCTGCCGGACGACGTGCCGATCGAGGCCAAGATGGTGACCCGCGCGATCAAGAGCGCGCAGACCCAGGTCGAAGGGCAGAACTTCGAGGTCCGCAAGAACGTCCTCAAGTACGACGAGGTGATGAACCAGCAGCGCAAGGTCATCTACCGCGAGCGCAAGGCGATCCTCGAGGGTGAGGACGTACAGGACACGGCGCACAAGATGCTGGTCGACGTCGTCACCGCCTACGTCGACGGCGCCACCGCCGAGGGCTACGCCGAGGACTGGGATCTGGCCAAGCTGTGGGACGCGCTCAAGACGCTGTACCCGGTCGGCCTGGACTACCACAACCTGATCGACTCCGACGAGGTCGGCGAGCCGGGCGAGCTGACGCAGGACGAGCTGCGTGAGGCGCTGATCGCGGATGCCGAAAAGGCTTACGCCAAGCGCGAAGCCGACCTGGAGGCCATCGCCGGCCCCGGCGCCATGCGGCAGCTGGAGCGCAGCGTCCTGCTGAACGTCATCGACCGCAAGTGGCGCGAGCACCTCTACGAGATGGACTACCTCAAGGAGGGCATCGGCCTGCGGGCCATGGCGCAGCGCGACCCGCTGGTCGAGTACCAGCGCGAGGGCTTCGACATGTTCACGGGCATGCTCGAAGGCTTGAAGGAGGAGTCGGTCGGCTTCCTGTTCAACGTGCAGGTCGAGGCTCAGCAGGCGCCGCAGGTGGCCCCGGTCGCCGCGCCGCAGGGGCTCGCGCAGTTCGCCGCGGAGGCCGAGCAGAACGCCGCCCAAGAGCAGGCCGCACCGGCCGCGTTGCGCGCCAAGGGAATTGAGGACAAGGCCCCGGCCATGACCTACAGTGGTCCAGCAGAGGACGGGTCCGCGGAGGTGCGTCGCGAGGGTGGCCGGCACGCGGCGGGCCCGGGCTCGCGTCGGGAACGCCGTGAGGCCGCGCGCAAGCAGAAGCGGCGGTAACCCGCTCAACCCAGCTGCAGGGCCACGAATTGCCAACGCCCGCCGAGCATTTCGATGCGTCCGGCGGCGGCGTGCAGACGTGGCCCGCGGCTGAAGGTGGCGAACACCTCGGCGGCCGTGGGCAACCCGTCCTGTTCACGGGCGGTGCGTAGCCGCACCTTGCGCAGCGCTGCCGTGCCGTCGCTCCGGTTGTGGTGGGGCCATGACGACATGGCGTCGAACAGTGTCGAGGTGACCAGCGGACGCAGCTGCGCCATCGGCCGGCGCCGGTCGCTGACCTCCAGGACCCGGCGCAGGGCGGCGTCGGCGAACATCAGCGCGGCCGTGGGCGGCGCGACCTCGTGCCGAGATACGACGGCGGATACGGTCGCGCAGTCCGGTTCGGGATCGGCCACCACCTGCAGTCGGTTGGGGGCACGCACCGCCGCGCCGGTCTCGATCGGCGCAGGCTCGTAGTCGACGATCGGCGCCGTGAGGTCGATGTCGATGCGGGTCGATGCGGTCATGAAATCTCTCCAGCCGTCGGTCAGGTGCGTGACGCATCTGCTGGAGAGTTGCAGACCGCTAAATCATCGCACCGGTTTCACCAGGTGCTCGACGCCAATTCGCCGATCCGGTGCTGCGGGGGACCGGTCCCGGGGATACCGTGACGGGGTCGATCCGCCAGGGGTGAAGGAGAGCGGGCTGCATGGTGACCCGGTTGTCGGCGTCGGACGCGTCGTTCTACGGGCTGGAAGACTCATCGACACCCATGTACGTCGGGACGCTGTCCATTCTGCGTAAGCCGCGGGCCGGCCTGAGCTACGAGACGCTGCTGGCGACCGTCGAGGCCAGGCTGCCGCAGATCCCGCGCTACCGGCAGAAGGTCCGCGAGGTCACGCTCGGCCTGGCCCGGCCGGTCTGGGTCGACGACCGCGACTTCGACATCACCTATCACATCCGGCGCTCGGCGCTGCCGTCCCCGGGCAGTGACGCTCAGCTTCATGATCTGGTGGCCCGGCTGGGCTCGCGACCGCTGGACAAGACCCGGCCGTTGTGGGAGATGTGCCTGGTCGAAGGCCTCTCTGACAATCGCCTGGCGATCTACACCAAGACCCACCAGGCGCTCGTCAACGGCATGACGGCGCTGGAGATTGGGCACGTCATCGCCGACCGCACGCAGAAGCCGCCCGAGTTCGGCGAGGACATCTGGATCCCGGGCCGCGAACCCAGCGACGCCTCGCTGCTGCTGGGCGCCATCGGGGAGTGGATCACACGCCCGACGGCACAGCTGGCCGCCGTGCAGTCGGCGGCGGCGGACATGATCTCCAGCACCGAACAGTTCGTCGAGGCCGGCCGGCGCGTCATCGACATGGCCCGCACGCTGGTCCGGGGCACCGCCCCGAGCAGTCCGCTGAACGCCACCGTGTCCCGCAACCGGCGATTCACCGTCGCCAAACACGAGCTGGAGGAGTACCGCCAGCTACGGACGCGCTTCGACTGCGACGTCAACGACGTGGTGCTGTCGGTGGTGACCGGCGCGCTGCGGAACTGGCTGATGTCCCGCGGTCAATCGGTGTCGACGGGCCTGACAGTGCGGGCCATGGCGCCGATGTCTGTCTATCCCGAAACCGACCATCTGGAGACCGCCGGCCCCGGCCAGGCGATCAGCGAGGTGACACCGTTCCTGGTCGACCTGCCGGTGGGCGAGAACAACGCGCTCGTCCGGCTGTCCCAGATCGCGCACGCCACCGAGACCCAGGCCACGACGACCACCCCGGTCGACGCGCGCACCATCGTCACGCTGTCGGGTTTCGCGCCGCCGACGCTGCACGCCATGGGCACCCGGGTCGCGACCAGCTTCCCGGCGCGCCAGTTCAACCTGTTGATCACCAACGTCCCCGGCGCGCAGAAGCAGATGTACGTCGCGGGCACCAAGCTGCTGGACACGTACGCGGTGCCGCCGCTGCTGAACAACCAGGTGCTGGCGCTCGGCATCACGTCGTACAACGGCAGCCTCTACTACGGCATCAACGCCGACCGCGAGGCCATGAGCGACGTCGACGTGTTCCCGAGCCTGTTGCGCGAGGCGCTCGACGAGCTGCGCGAGGTGGCGCGCTGATGGCGTCCAGGAAGGCCCGCGCGAACTCACCACCTATGTGCCAGATCACGTGGCCGAGCTGATGGGCGATCCCGAGAGATCCCTTTAGAGTGCCCTGGTGCGTGTCTATATTCCGGCGACCCTGGCGATGCTGTCGCAACTCGTGGCAGACGGGGTGATGCCGGCCCGCAGCGGTACTGCGTTCGCGGTGACGCCGACGTTGCGTGAGGCCTACGCGCACGGCGACGAGGACGAGCTCGGCGAGATCGCGCTGCAGGAAGCCGCGCTGGCGTCACTGCGGCTGCTGGCCGGCGAAGGGGTCGGCGAGGAAGCCGGGTTGCCGCCGCGGCGGGCGGTGCTGGTGGCCGAGGCCGAAGAAGTGACGGTTCGCCCGGATCTGGACGACGCGGTGGTGCGCCTGGTCGGGCCGGTCAAGCTGGCCGACGTGATCGCGGCGTACGTCGACAACTCGGCGGCCGAGCCGGCGGTGCTTGCTGCGGTGGCCGTCGTCGACGCCGCCGACCTCGGTGACGAGGACGCCGAGCTCACCGTCGGAGATGCTCAGGATCATGATCTGGCGTGGTACGCCGCTCAGGAGTTACCGTTTTTGTTGGAGCTTCTATAGCCCTTGTCCCTGGCTTGCAGGGGTAGCTACTTGTGCGTAGGTTACGGTACCGTAGGTTAGGACGACCAACCGAGCGGGAGTGAACGTGGCCAAGAACACCATCAAGGTCTCGGCCAATGTGGTCGACACGGTGCGGCCCAAGGTTGCCGGCGCCAAGGAACGGCCGGGGTGGCACGCGCTGCGCACGCTCGTCGGGCGCATCACCACACCGCTGCTGCCGGACGACTACCTCAAGCTGGTCAATCCGCTGTGGTCGGCACGGGAGCTGCGCGGCAAGGTTGTCGAGGTGCGCCGCGAGACCGAGGATTCGGCAACCCTGGTGATCAAGCCGGGCTGGGGCTTCTCGTTCGACTACCACCCGGGGCAGTACATCGGCATCGGCTTGCTGGTGGACGGCCGCTGGCGGTGGCGCTCGTACTCGCTGACCTCGAGCCCGGTGGAATCGCGCGGCGACCACACCATCACCATCACGGTGAAGGCCATGCCCGAGGGCTTCCTGTCGACCCACCTGGTCGGTGGCGTGGCGCCCGGCACCATCGTGCGACTGGCCGCGCCGCAGGGCGAGTTCGTCATGCCGGATCCCGCGCCGGGCAAGGTGCTGTTCCTGACCGCCGGGTCGGGCATCACCCCGGTGATGTCGATGCTGCGCACCCTCGCGCGCCGGGACCAGATCACCGACATCGTCCACCTGCACTCGGCCCCGACCGCGGCCGACGTCATCTTCGCCGACGAGTTGGCGAAGCTGGCCGAGGCTCACCCGAGCTACCAGTTGCGGGTGCGGGCCACTCGTACCGAGGGACGCCTGGACCTGTCGAAGCTGGACGAGGAAGTCGCCGACTGGCGGACGCGCGAAGCGTGGGCGTGTGGCCCGGAGGCCATGCTCCACGACGCCGAGCGTGAATACGCGGCGGCGGGGCTCGGGGTGCGCCTGCACCTGGAGCGCTTCGCGGCGTCCCGGGCTGCGGTCGAGGGCACCGGTGGTTCGGTGACCTTCGAGCGCAGCGGAAAGACCGTCGTCGCCGATGCGGCGACATCGCTGATGGAGGCCGGCGAGCAGGCCGGCGTGCAGATGCCGTTCGGTTGCCGGATGGGTATCTGCCAGTCCTGCGTGGTGAGTTTGCTGGAGGGTCACGCACGCGATCTGCGGACCGGAGCGGAACGGGAACCGGGCAGTCGGGTGCAGACGTGCGTTTCGGCTGCGGCCGGCGACTGTGTGTTGGATATTTAACAAAACCGCAGATCTGGGAAATATAGAATTTGCTGTCTAGCAACCTACGGTTGAGTAGGTTACGCTAGCGTAGGTAACTGGAAGGAGGTCGATATGGCAGTCACTGACGTACCTGAATTCACGCACTTGACCGAAGCCGATATCGAGGCTCTGGGCGTCGAGCTGGACGCGATCCGGCAAGACATCGAGGAAAGCCGCGGCGTTCGCGACGCGCGCTACATCCGCCGCACCATCGCGGCACAACGTGCTCTCGAAGTGGCCGGCCGCCTGCTGCTGTTGCGCAGCTCGAAGCGGTCGTACTGGTGGGCCGGGGCAAGCACCCTGGGCGTGGCCAAGATCATCGAGAACATGGAGATCGGCCACAACGTCATGCACGGCCAGTGGGACTGGATGAACGATCCCGAGATTCACTCCTCGACGTGGGAGTGGGACATGAACGGGGTCTCCAAGCACTGGCGGTTCACCCACAACTTCATGCACCACAAGTACACGAACATCCTCGGGATGGACGACGATGTGGGCTACGGCCTCATTCGCGTCACCCGGGACATCCGCTGGAAGCCCCATCACCTGTTCAACCTCGGGTTCAACACCGTCCTGGCGTTGTTGTTCGAGTGGGGCGTGGGTCTGCAGCACCTGGAGCTCGGCAAGATCTTCAAGGGCCGCGACGACCGCAAGGCCACGATGATCCGCGTGCGTGAGTTCGGCACCAAGGCCGCGCATCAGCTGGGCAAGGACTACGTCGCGTACCCCGCGCTCACGTCCCTGTCACCGGGCGCCACGTTCAAGTCGACGATGAAGGCCAACTTCCTGGCCAACGTCATCCGCAACGTGTGGGCCAACGCGGTGATCTTCTGCGGCCATTTCCCCGATGGCGCCGAGAAGTTCACCAAGACCGACATGGTCGGCGAATCCAAGGGCGAGTGGTACCTGCGCCAGATGTTGGGCAGCGCCAACTTCAACTCGGGTCCCGTGCTGCGCTTCATGAGCGGCAACCTGAGCCACCAGATCGAGCATCACCTGTACCCGGACCTGCCCAGCAACCGGCTGTACGAGATCTCGATCCGCGTTCGGGCGCTGTGCGAGAAGTACGACCTGCCCTACACCACCGGGAACTTCCTGGTGCAGTACGGCAAGACGTGGCGCACCATCGCCAAGCTGTCGGTGCCGAACAAGTACCTGACCGACACCGTCGACGATGCCCCGGAGACCCGGAGCGAGCGGATGTTCGTCGAGCTCGACGAGAGCTTCGGCGCCATCGACCCGGCGACCGGCAACAAGCGCGGTCTGAAGACGGCCATCGCCGCCGTGCGCAGCCGCCGTCGGGCCAAGCGCGCCGCAGCCGCCGCGTAAAGCAGTCGTGAAAACCCCCAAAACCGCCCGGTTTTGGGGGTTTTCACGTTTCCCTGCGGTCCTTCTGGCAGTGGCGCTCGCCGTCGCCTGCTCGCCGGGGCAGGCGCGGCCCGACACCGCCGCCGTGCAACTGGGCCACGAGTTCGTCCTCGCCGGCGGGCAGTCCGCGGTAATTGACGGCTCAGCGGTCGACACCGCGCCACTGCGGCTGAAATTCGATCGGGTGCTTGATGATTCGCGCTGCCCGAAGCGAGTGTCGTGCGTCTGGACGGGTGCGGCCCGGATCGCGGTCATCGCCACGCCCGATGGTCAGCAGTCGACGACGCTGGAGTTCAACACCAATCCCGCGCCGGGACAGACGCACCTGATCGAGACGGTCGGTGGCTACATCGTCGAACTGCGGTCGCTGGACCCGTATCCCGAGACGCCGGGCACCATCCCGCTGCCGGACTACCGCGCGACGATGCTGGTGGCGCGTTAGTACGTCGGCTCGTTCAGGACCGCGAGGAGACGACGGGCCGCCGCGACGCGGTCGACGGCCGCGCCGGTGAGCGTGTCCAGCGCGCATTCCGGATCGGCCGGTGGGCCCATGTGCCCGCAGCCGCGGGGGCAGTCCTCGATGGCCTCGGCGAGGTCGGAGAACGCCATCAGCACGTCGTCGGGCTGGATGTGCGCCAGCCCGAACGAGCGGATACCCGGTGTGTCGACGACCCAGCCGTCGTCGAGCGGCAGTGCCACCGACTGCGTCGAGGTGTGCTTGCCCTTGCCGACGCCCGACACGTCACCGGTGGCCCGGTCTGCTTCTGGCACAAGGCGATTCACCAGTGTCGATTTGCCGACGCCGGAGTGGCCGAGCAGCACGGTGATCTGACCTTCGAGCAGGGGGGCCACGGCGTCGAGCGGGTCGTCGCGGCCCGCGGTGATGATCGTCAGATCCAGGCCGGTGAACTCGGCGGCGAACGGTTCGGCGGGAGCCAGGTCCTGCTTGGTCAGGCACAGGATGGGCCGCAGCCCACCGACGTACGCGGCGATGAGGGCACGCTGCACCAGCCCGGCACGCGGCGGCGGATCGGCCAGCGCGACCACCATCAACAACTGGTCGGCATTGGCGACCACCACCCGTTCGGTGGGGTCGGTGTCATCGGCGGTGCGGCGCAGCACCGTTCGGCGCTCGTCGCGGCGGACGATGCGCGCCAGGGTGTCGGGCTTGCCGGACAGATCGCCGACGATGCCCACCGAGTCGCCGACCACGATCGGGGTGCGGCCCAGTTCGCGGGCCCGCATCGCGGTGACAATGTGGTCGGGATTGCCGTCCAGCGCACAGCCCCACCGGCCGCGGTCGACGGTGACGACCATGGCCTCGCGCGCGTCGGCGTGGGTCGGCCGGTTCTTGGTACGCGGCCGCGAACCTTTGCCCGAGCGCACCCGGACATCGGATTCGTCGTACTCCCGCAAGCTATTTCCCGGCCAGCAGGTCGGCCCACATACCGGGGAAGTCTGGCAGTGTCTTGGCCGTGGTGGCGATGTCCTCCACCTGGACGCCGGGCACCCGCAGCCCGATGATCGCGCCGGCGGTGGCCATGCGGTGGTCGGCGTAGGACCGCCAGAGGCCGCCGTGCAGCGGCACCGCCGTGATCACCAGATCGTCGTCGGTCTCGCGGCACTGGCCGCCCAGCCCGTTGATCTCGGCGGTCAGCGCGGCCAGGCGGTCGGTCTCGTGCCCACGCAGATGCGCGATTCCCGACAGCGTCGACACCGAACCCTCGCTGGCCAGCGCGGCGAGCGCGGCCATCGACGGCGCCAGCTCGCCGACGGCCTTCAGGTCGGCCTCGAAGCCGCCGTAGCTCTGCGCGCCCCGGACCTCCAGGAACGAATCGACCACCTGGACAACGGTATTCAGCTTGCCCAGTAGCTCCAGGACGTCAGCGGTCGGCTGCACGCTCTGCTGCGGCCAGTGGGCCAGCCGCACCGTGCCGCCCGTCACCGCGGCGGCGGCCAGGAACGGCACCGAATTCGACAGGTCGGGTTCGATGGCCCAGTGCCGCGCCGCGATCGGGCCCGACGCCACGTGCCAACGGTTCGGCTCGCTGTGGTCGACCTCGACGCCCGCCTCGCGCAGCATCGTGATGGTCATCTCGATGTGTGGCTGCGACGGCACCGTCGCACCGGTGTGGATCACTGTCAAACCGTCGCGGAAAGTGGCTCCCGCCAACAACAGTCCGGACACGAACTGCGACGACGACGAAGCGTCGATCCGCACCTCGCCGCCGGCCACCGACCCGGTGCCCGACACGGTGAACGGCATGCCGTCGCCGTCGATGTCGACGCCGAGACCGCGCATCGCGTCCAGCAGGGGCGTGATGGGACGGGTCTTGGCCTGCTCGTCACCGTCAAAGATGACGCGTCCGGTGCCTTGCGCGGCGACCGGCGGGACGAACCTCAGCACGGTGCCGGCGAGCCCGCAGTCGATGCGTACGTCCCCGGCGGGGGAGATGGCGCCACCGACGGTCAGTTCGGTGCCGTCACCGGTGATCGTCACGCCCAGCGCCTGCAGTGCGCCGATCATCAGGTTGGTGTCGCGGCTGCGCAGCGTGCCGCTGATGGTCGAGGTGCCCTGCGGTGTGGCCAGGGCTGCCAAGATCAGCGCCCGGTTGGTCTGCGACTTCGATCCCGGCACGGTGACAGTGGCCTGCACCGGACCGGTCACCGACGGTGCGGGCCAGAGTTCCATGCCCCTATCCTGCCTGGTATGTGCGGGCGATTTGCAGTCACCACCGACCCGGCGCTGCTGGCCGAGAAGATTCAGGCTCTCGACGAGACGAATGCCAAGGCGTCGGACGTCACCAAAGACGGCGGTGAACAGGGCGGCACCCTGCCGTCGGCCAACTACAACGTGGCGCCCACCACGACGATCAGCACCGTGGTGCGGCGGCATTCCGAGCCTGACGACGAGCCCACCCGCCGGATCCGGTCGATGCGCTGGGGCCTGATCCCGCCGTGGGTCAAGACCGCGGCCGACGGCGCGCCGGACACCAAGGGGCCGCTGCTGATCAACGCGCGTGCCGAGACGCTCACCACGTCGCCGGCGTTCCGCGGATCGGCGAAGTCGAAGCGCTGCCTCGTCCCGATGGACGGCTGGTACGAGTGGCGGCCCAACCCGGCCGCCGACGGCAAGAAGGCCACGAAGACGCCGTTCTACATGCACGCCGCGGACGACGACCTGCTCTTCATGGCGGGTCTGTGGTCGACGTGGCGGCCGGCCGGCGCGCCCAAGGACAGCCTGCCGCTCGTCAGCTGCACCATCATCACGACGGAGTCGGTCGGGCCGCTGGCCGGCATCCACGACCGCATGCCACTGACCATCAGCGCCGGTGACTGGGACCGCTGGCTCGATCCCGACGCACCCATCGACGAGGGGCTGTTGCGCGGGCACGGCGACCTGGACCGCATCGTCACCCGTGAGGTGTCCAAGTTGGTCAACAGCATTCGCAACAACGGCCCCGAACTCATCGAGCCCGCGAAGAACGAACCCGAAGGGACCCTGTTTTGACCGCCCTGGACCCGCTGTTGGTGGAAGCCCTCGGCGCTGATCTGCGCTCGGCCGGTTACACCACCGACGGCGTGGCCGAACTGCTCGGCGACGACGCGAACGCCGCGATGGGCCGGGGCGTGTGGTGGCCGGCGCTGCGCGCGACTGCCGGCGGCGGCCGCCTGGCCACGCTGGCGCGGTTGTTCCTGCTGGGCACCGACGAACCGGCGGATCAGGTGCGGGCGGCGTTCCCGTCGGCCGGTCTGGCCGAATTGGCGGCGGCCGGCGTGCTGGAGGAGGTGGGCGACACCGTCAGGGCGGCCCTCGACATCCGGCCGCACAGTGATGGTGAACGCGATTTCTACGTCGTCTCCGATCAGGACGCCGCCCTGCGCGGCGGGGCCGTCGAACATGAGCATGTGCTCGGCATCGGTGGTGCGTCGATGTCGTTGGCGCGGGCCGTGATTCGCACCCCGGTGCAACGCGCGCTCGATCTGGGTACCGGCTGCGGCATCCAGGCGCTGCACCTGAACGGGCACTGCGCCGACATCGTCGCCACCGACACCAACCCGCGGGCGCTGACGCTGGCGCGGGCCACCGCGGGGCTCAACAGCATGTCGTGGGACCTGCGGCCCGGCAGCCTGTTCGAGCCGGTGGCGGGGGAACGGTTCGACCTGATCGTGTCCAACCCGCCGTTCGTGGTGGGCGCCGGTGCCCAGGACTACATCTACCGCGACTCGGGGGTGGCCGGAGATGGACTGTGCCGCACCATCATCGAGAACGTCGGCAACTACCTGACGCCGGGTGGCACCGCGCAGATCATGGCCAATTGGATTGTCCGGGATGACGATTGGCGGACCCGGGTGCAGGACTGGCTGGCCGGCACCGGACTGCACGCCTGGGTGGTGCAACGGGAACTGGCCGACCCGGTCAGCTATGTGTCGCTGTGGCTGGCCGATGCGGGGGAGTCCGCGGAGCAGATCGCGCAGCGCGGCGCGGACTGGCTGGACTGGTTCGACGCCGAGGGCATCACCGGGATCGGCATGGGACTGATCTCGCTGCGCGTGCCGCGTCCCGGTGAAGCGCCCGAGCAGATCCTCGAGGAGATCACCGACGAACCCATCACGGGTATCGAGGTGGAGGCGTTCTTCGCCCGCCGGGCCTACCTGCGCGCCACCTCCGACGAGGCGTTGCTCGCCGCTCGGCTGTCGACCGCTCCGGTACTGCTGGAACAGCATTCACTGCCGGGGCCGGACGGCTGGCAGGAGATCGGGTGCGCGGTCCGTCGCCCCGGCGGGCCGGGCGCGGTCCTCGGGGTGGACGAGGTGTTCACCGCGCTGCTGGCCGGCTGCCGCGGTGAAGTGCCGCTGGGCACACTGATCGGGCTGCTCGCCGCGCATCACGGTGTCGATGCCGACGCCCTGGCGGAGGCGGCGCTGCCGGAGATTCGCGAGGCCATCGCCCGCGGAATCCTGTATCAGGCCAACTGAATTCAGCTCCGGCGCCGCGCCGTGATCACCGCGTACGGCGCGTCGAAGGCGACGGTGCCGTCGGGTGATTCGTGCGCGGCGAACGCTGCGGTGAAGGCCGCGACGAGTCGGCTCCGGGTCTCGTCGTCCAGGTACGTCAACGTGGTGACGTGCATGGGTGATTCGTCGGTGACGAAGCGCACCGCGTCCGCCACGGAGCCGAATCGCCAGACGAGAACCCTGTTTTCGATGGCGACGTCGGCGAAACCGGTGTCCAGCCGCTCGTGGACGAGCTCGGGTACGCCCCACTGATCGGGTGAGTACGGGCCGGGCTCTGGTTGCCCCAGAACCTCGACGACCGGGGTGAAGAACGGATTGTCCCCGGCCTTGACCCATGTCGAAAACCCCAGGGCGCCACCGGGTTTGAGCAGCCTTGCCAGCTCGGCGACCATCGTTGTCGGTTCGACGAAGATGACGCCCATGTTGGACACCGCGGTGTCGAAGGAGGCGTCGGGCAGTCCGGTGGCCGACGCGTCGGCCGCGACCCACTCGACAGCGTCACCACCGGGTTTGGCCGCGGCGATGGCGACCAACTCCGGCGTGATGTCGACGCCCGTGACCTGGGCGCCGAGGCCGGCCGCGTGCAGCGACGCGTTACCGGTCCCGCAGGCCAGGTCGACCAGTGCGGTGCCCGGCCCATGCGGCACCGCGTCGACCACCTCGAAGGCGATGGGTGCGATGAATTCGGCGACGGCCTCATACCGTCCGACTGACCACGTCGACATGCGGCCACTGTATGCCTAGGTTGAAAGCACCATGACCGACGACGAAGAACGTGCACCGGGCATCTTCGGTTTCGAGATGACGATCGCGGAGTGGCTGGGCACCGCCGCCATGCTCGCCGCGCCGTATCTCGTGCTCGGCGTGCTGTGGGCCGTGACCCACACCGGCGCGTTCGAAGCGGCACACGGCCCCGAACGGGTGCTGGTGTTCGCCCGGACCGTGGTGTTCTGGCCGATGCTGCTGCTGACGAACATGTGCCTGCCATGACGGGCGACCCATCCGCGCTGACGCTCGCGGACTGCCGCATCCAGATTCGGCGCCGCACCGCGCGCTGGGACGAGTACCCGGTGACCATCGCCGACGCCGCCGACTTCTGGGGCGCGGCGGCCAGCGCCGCCAACGTCATCATGCAGCTGTCGTGGCCGGGTGTCGGGTACGGCGTGGTCGAGAGCAAGGTGGACTCGGGGAATCTGCTCAAACATCCGTGGAAGCGCGCCCGCACCACGTTCCAGTACCTCGCGGTCGCCATCCTGGGCAATGACGAAGACCGGGCCGCCATGCGCAAGGCCGTCGACACCGCACACCGGCAGGTGCAGTCCGGCCCCGACAGCCCGGTGCGCTACAACGCTTTCGACCGCGACCTGCAGATGTGGGTCGCCGCATGCCTGTTCGTCGGCATGGAGGACGTCTACCAACTGCTGCGCGGCGAGCTGACACCCGAACTGGCCGAACAGTTCTACCGGTCGGCCGCCCCGTTGGGCACCACGCTCCAGGTCACCGCCGACCAGTGGCCCGCCACCCGGGCCGATTTCGACGACTACTGGACCGCGGCCTGCGCCAAGGTCGCCATGGACGACGCCGTCCGCAATTACCTGACGGACCTCGTGCGCCTCAAGATGATCAATCCGGTTCTGGCACTGCCGTTTCGGCCGCTGCTGGCGTTCCTCACCGGAGGTTTCCTGGCACCGGTGTTCCGGGACGCGATGCGCATGTCGTGGGGCAGCGGCCGCCAGTATCTGTTCGAAACACTGTTCCGGCTCGTCGCATTCGTCAACCGGTTCCTGCCGCTGTTCATCCGGCAGGCCGGCAGCTACGTGCTGCTGGCCTACGTCCGCAGGCAGATTCGCCGAGATGGGGAGTTGATCTGATGCGACGCTTGCTCAGCCGGCGGGTCAGCGTCGGCGCGATGGCCGAATTCCTGCTGTGGCTGGCGCTGCCGTACCTGCTGATCGGGATGGCCTGGACGTTTCTGCACCCGCATGCGGTGCAGCAGGTGCAGAAACAGTGGGACCGGGCATTTCCCGCGATCGCGCCGCTGGCCGCGCTCGTCGAGGTGACGGTGGCGTGGCCGCCCATGGTCACGGGCGTCGAGATCTGCCCGGCCACCGATTAGGGGCCGGTGTATCCGGGCGGGTTGGGGGTGTCCACCCACAGGTCGACGCCGAGCTCGGCGTTCGGGGTGCAGTTGTACACCGACAGGTCGGTGACGCCGGACTCCAGCAGCACGTCCTCGCACAGCAGGCTCTGCCCGGTGTATTCACGGGCCGGCTTGTTGAAGATGGCGTAGGCGGCGTCGGAGTACACCTCGGGCTTGCGGGCCTTGGCCATCGCCTCGTCACCACCGAGCAGGTTCTGCACCGCGGCAGTGGCGACCAGGGTGCGCGGCCACAACGTGTTCGAGGCGATGCCGGCCTCGCGCATCTCTTCGGCGATACCCAACGCGCACAACGTCATTCCGTACTTCGCCATCATGTACGCGGTCGGCTTCAGCCACTCCGATTCCATCCGGATGGGCGGCGACAGGGTCAGGATGTGCGGGTTCTCGCGGCCCTTCATGTGGGGGATACACGCCTGCGAGACGGCGTAGGTGCCGCGGATCTGGATACCGTTCATCAGGTCGAAGCGCTTCATCGGCACCTCTTCGATGGAGCCGAGGTTGATCGCCGAGGCGTTGTTGACGCAGACATCGATGGCGCCGAACTGCGCGACCGCCTGGGCCACGGCGGCGGTGACCGAGTCGGGGTCGCGGACGTCGCCGACGATCGGCAGCGCCTGGCCACCGACCTCCTCGATCTCCTTGGCCGCGGTGTAGACGGTGCCGTCCAGCTTGGGATGGGGCTCGGCGGTCTTGGCGAGCAGCGCGACGTTCGCGCCGTCGGCCGCGAACTTCTTGGCGATGGCCAAACCGATGCCACGGCTGGCACCGGAGATGAACATGGTCTTCCCGGACAGTGTCATGCGCACACCCTATGCCGCCGGAGTTACCGCGGAGTACATATCTCGGCAGTCACCGCCGAGGTGGCGGCCACCAGGTCTGCGGGGGCCAGCACGAGGTCCAATCCGCGTTTGCCGGCGCTGCACAGCACCCGGTCCCAGTCGAGTGCCGACCGGTCCACGACCGTGGGCAGCGATCTGCGTTGCCCCAGCGGGGAGATGCCGCCGACGACATAGCCCGTGGCGCGTTGTGCGGCGGCCTGCTCGGCCATCTCGGCCTTGGGTACGCCGAGCGCCGCGGCGGCGGCCTTGAACGACAGCTTGTCGGGCACGGGCAGCACCGCGACGGCCAGGCCACCGGGGATCGCCAGCACCAGCGTCTTGAAGATCTGCGCCGCGACGAACCCCTCCGCCGCCAGCTCGATGACGGCCTCGTCGCCGAACGACGTGGCCCGCGGGTCGTGCCGGAACTGCCGGATCTCGTAGCCGATTCCCGCGGCCTGCAGGGCCTTGATCGCCGGGGTTGCCGCGCTCGCCATGGCTGGCAAGCGTAGAGGCCGGGAACAACTGTGTGGTGCGGTGCTGTTACTCCCGTCAGCATGGTCAATTAATGGCTCGCGAACTTGTCGGTCGCAGCCTCTAGGATCGGACGGAAGGGGACACAGGTGCCAACGGCATGTCTGGAACGTCCGGTCGAGTTACCGGACCTGTTGCGTGGCGCCGCGACAGAAGGGACGGTCTCGATCACGATGACCGACATCGACGGGCTGGGTTCCGCGGTCGAGAGCGACGCGGAGCTGACGGCGCGGTTCGAGCGCGATGCGATTCCGCTGCTCGATCAGCTCTACGGCGGCGCGCTGCGCATGACGCGCAATCCTGCGGACGCCGAGGACCTGGTCCAGGAGACCATGGTGAAGGCCTATTCGGCCTTCCACTCGTTCCGTGAGGGCACGAACCTCAAGGCGTGGCTGTACCGGATCATGACCAACACGTACATCAACAGCTACCGCAAGAAGCAGCGGCAGCCGGCGGAATACCCGACTGACGAGATCACCGACTGGCAGCTGGCGTCCAACGCCGAGCACTCGTCGACCGGTCTGCGGTCAGCTGAGGTTGAAGCGCTGGAGGCGCTGCCGGACACTGAAATCAAGGCGGCGCTGCAAGCGTTGCCGGAAGAGTTCCGGATGGCGGTGTACTACGCCGACGTCGAGGGCTTCCCGTACAAGGAGATCGCCGAAATCATGGATACCCCGATCGGGACGGTGATGTCCCGCCTTCACCGTGGCCGCAAGCAGCTGCGTGAACTGTTGACGGGCGTCGCCCGCGACCGGGGCTTCCTCCGTGGAGAGAGCCTCGACACCCAGGAGGTGTCCTGATGGGCGAGGAGTTCACGCGCCCCGAGGGGCACGACTTCCAGCCGCCGATCGGCCCGGTCGACCCGGAGCATCCCGAATGCGCCGCGGTGATCACCGAGGTATGGACGCTGCTCGACGGCGAATGCACCACGGAGACGCGCGACAAGCTGCGGGTCCACCTGGAGGAATGCCCCACCTGCCTGCGCCAGTACGGCATCGAGGAGCGGGTGAAGGCACTGATCGCCACCAAGTGCAGCGGCGAGAAGGCTCCTGAGGGCCTGCGGGCGCGCCTGAAGCTCGAAATCAGCCGCACCACCATCGTCCGCGGCTGACAACGAAAAACCGCCCGGTTCCGTGAGGAGCCGGGCGGTTTTTTGAAGGCGTGGGTCAGGCGTTGGGACGCCGGCCGTGGTTGGCCTTCGAGTGCTTACGGTCACGCTTCTTGCGGCCACGCTTGGCCATGATGGTCCTCCAAAGGTTCGGTTGCTCGCCCTACAGTGTCGCACGGCCACGCCACCCAATTGCAAACCGTGGTGCTGTGGTGCAATAGAGGCCGCAGGGACCGCCTGCGTACAGATACGTAGACGAGTGGGGTGAAGATGGCCGAGGACGTTCGCGCTGAAATCGTGGCCAGTGTGCTCGAGGTCGTGGTTCGCGAGGGCGACCAGATCGGCGAGGGTGACACGGTGGTGCTCCTCGAGTCGATGAAGATGGAGATTCCGGTGCTGGCCGAGGTCGCCGGCACGGTGACGTCCGTCAACGTGGCTGTCGGCGACGTGATCCAGGCCGGCGACCTGATCGCCGTCATCGGCTAGGCAACCCCCAGAATGGGATAACGAGACGTGTCCACACTCGGTGATCTGCTCGCCGAGCACACGGTCCTGCCCGGCAATGCGGTCGACCACCTGCACGCCGTGGTCGGTGAATGGCAGCTGCTTTCCGACCTGTCGTTCGCCGATTACCTCATGTGGGTCCGGCGCGACGACGGGGCACTGGTGTGCGTGGCCCAGATTCGGCCCAACACCGCGCTGACGGTGCTGTTCGCCGACGCGGTCGGGACCATCAACTCTGCCGCGGACATGCCCGCCGTCACGGCGGCCTTCGAGACCGGGCTCATCGGCCGGGGAGCCGAAAGCGCCGCCGTACAAGGTGATTCGCGACTGAACCTGGAGGCCGTCCCGGTCCGCTACGGCAATGACGTGGTCGCGGTGCTCACGCACCAGACTGCGCTCGCCGACCGCCGCAAGGTGGCGCCGCTCGAGCGGGCCTATCTGGACTGCGCCCGCGATCTGCTGCGCATGCTGGCCGAGGGGACGTTCCCGAACGTCGGTGACGTGCCGATGTCGCGGTCCAGTCCACGCGTCGGTGACGGCCTGATCCGGTTGGACGTCGACGGCGTCGTGACGTTCGCCAGCCCCAACGCCATCTCGGCCTATCACCGCATGGGGCTGGTCACCGAGCTCGACGGCCAGAACCTGATCAGCGTTACCCGGCCGCTGATCTCCGATCCCTTCGACGCGCAGGAACTGGCGAACCACGTCCGGGATCTGCTGGCGGGCGGCTCGAGCATGCGCATGGAGATCGACGCCGGCGGCGCCGCGGTGCTGCTGCGCACCATCCCGCTGTCCGTGGGCGGGCAGGCCGTGGGCGCGGCGGTACTGGTCCGCGACGTCACGGAGATCAAGCGGCGGGACCGCGCGCTGTTGTCCAAGGACGCCACGATCCGTGAGATTCACCACCGCGTGAAGAACAACCTGCAGACGGTGGCGGCATTGCTGCGGCTGCAGTCCCGGCGCATGAACAACGCCGAGGCGCGGGAGGCGCTGCTGGATTCGGTGCGCCGGGTGTCATCGATCGCCCTGGTGCACGACGCCCTGTCGCTGTCGGTGGACGAGGAAGTGAACCTCGATGAGGTCATCGACCGCATCCTGCCGATGATGAACGACCTGGCCTCGCTGGGCGCCCCCATCCGGGTGCGGCGGGAGGGCGATCTGGGAGTCCTGGACGCCGACCGCGCGCACGCGCTGATCATGGTCATCACCGAGCTGGTGCAGAACGCCATCGAGCACGCTTTTGATCCGAGTACCGAGCAGGGCAGCGTGACCATCAAGTCGGACCGGTCGGCGCGCTGGCTCGACGTCGTCGTGCACGACGACGGCCACGGCTTGCCCGACGGCTTCACCCTCGAGAACTCGGACCGGCTGGGGCTGCAGATCGTGCAGACCCAGGTGTCGTCGGTTCTCGACGGGACGCTGAGCATGAATGCGGCGCCGGGTGGTGGCACCGATGTGGTGCTGCGGGTCCCGATCGGTCGCCGCGGCCGGGCCGCGCAGTAGGTGCAGGGGCCGAGCCGCGCAGTAGGTACAGCGGCTCGCTCAGTAGGTACACCGCAATAACCCAGCAGCGCAAGCTATTTTCGCGTCTGGGTCACCCACCGTGAGCGTGCACACAGATCGCGATTTTCGACAGATCCGCGATCTGACGGCACGTTCGCGGCGCCGCTCGGCGCAAAAAATGACCCCGGCTCGTCGCCGGGGTCATTTTTCGAATGCCGTGGCTAGACGCTGGTGCGGGCCTTGGTGCGGGCGTTGCGACGCTTCAGCGCGCGACGCTCGTCTTCGCTCATGCCGCCCCAGACACCCGCGTCCTGGCCGGACTCGAGTGCCCAGCTCAGGCACTCGGTGGTCACCGGGCAGCGGTTGCACACGAGCTTCGCGTCAGCGATCTGAGCGATGGCCGGGCCGCTGTTTCCCACGGGGAAGAACAGTTCCGGATCCTCGTCGCGACAGACCGCCTTGTGGCGCCAATCCATGGTCAACACTCCTCACTGGGCGCGCAGCAAAGCGCGCAATGTTTTTTCACTTCGGCTGTTAACGGGTGCACACGAAATGTTTCTGCACTGTTGCATCTGATGTTTTCACAGGCTGGACAGATGTCAATAGCGGCGCGTTAACTCGTGGGCAATGTCACTGCGGACCCGCGTTGGCAGGCCCCTGAACCAGTTGTACTACACTGGGCCCACCTGCGCCCTAAATTTTGCAAAGTGTTACCAAGATCGCTGGTCACTGTGTTTTTGCTGGGGGCGCGACCACATTGAGAGCCGCCGGCACCGACGTGAACGTCATGCTTTCGCGCAGGCCAACGAAATCTCCGTCGATCTGACACGCGACAGGTGTGTCACTTGTCACGCGCAGCCACGGCAGGTCGTCATCGCGGATCAGGTGCGGGCCTTCAATCTGTGGCGTACGCGACAGCATCCGTCGTAGCAATCGCAGGTTGGCCCAGATGCCCATGCTCGTGGTCGCGAACACGCCCAGCCCCGTTTCGAACGTCGTCGTCGGGTTGGTCCAGACCGGCCGGCTGTTGGCGTAGGTCCACGGGCTGGCATTCGACACGAACGCGAAGTGCACACCGGTGACCGGCTCGCGGTCCGGCAGGTGCAGCGTCAACCGCGGGGGCTTGCGGGCGCTGCCGACGGCCTCGCGGATCGCCACCCGGATGTACCGCGACGCGGTCACCTTGCGGCCTTTGGCCCGCTGCGCCTCGACGGCCGCCACGACCTCACCGTCGACGCCCATACCGGCGGTGAACACCGACCAGCGGTCACCGCAGTCCATCAGCCCGATGCGGCGCCAGGGCACGCCCCGGCGGTAATCGCTGAGCAGGTCGACGAGCTGGTTCGTCGCCTCGAGTGGATCGGGGCTGATGCCGAGGGCCCGGGCGAACACGTTCGCCGAGCCGCCGGGCACCACGCCGACGGCGGTGTTGGAGGCGCCCGGCACGCCGTTCGCGTGCCCGAGGATGCCGTTGACCACCTCGTTCACGGTGCCGTCGCCGCCGTGCACGATCACCACGTCGGTGCCGTCAGCGGCGGCCTGGTGCCCGATCTCGATGGCATGGCCACGGTGGTCGGTATGCGCGACGGTGAGGTCGACGCGGCTCTCCAGCGCGTGGGCAAGGAGGTCCCGGCCTGCCGGGGTCGTCGAGGTTGCGTTCGGATTCACGATCAGCACGGCACGCACGGGTGACGAGCCTATCCGCGCCGCGACCGTCGGCAACTCGGTCGCCGGCGGCTAGTCCACGAAGTCGCCGTCGACGTACAGCCAGCGGCCATCGCTGCCGCGGGCGAATCGGCTGCGCTCGTGCAGGATGTGCCGGCTGCCGTCGCGCACGTACTGCGCGCGGAACTGCACGACGCCGGTCGGGTCGTCCGTGCCGCCGGCCTCGGTGTCGACGATCTGCAGCCGGCGCCATGTGACGGCGTCATCGAGGTCGAGGTCTGCCGGTCGGGTGTCCGGATGCCAGGTCGCCAGCAGGTAGTCGACATCACCGAGGGCGAACGCGGTGAACCGCGAACGCATCAGCGCCACTGCGGTGGCAGCGGAACGCTCGCCGCGGTGCAGCGGGCCGCAGCAGGCGGCATACACGGCCCCGGTGTCGCAGCGACACGGTGGATTGTTGGTCGGCACCGGACAATTCTGCCTGTTCGCAGCCGGTACCGTGAGTGGGTGACCGATCGCCGCCTGCTCCTCGTCAACGGGCCCAACCTGAACCTGTTGGGCACTCGCCAGCCGGAAATCTACGGCTCGACCACGTTGGCGCAGATCGAGCAGGCCGTCACCGACCTCGCGGCGCAACTGGGCTTCTCCGTGCGCGCGGTGCAGAGCAACCACGAAGGTGAACTGGTCGACGCGATCCAGGCGGCGCGCACCGACTGCGTCGGCATCGTGATCAACCCCGCCGCGTACAGCCACACCTCGGTGGCCATCGCTGACGCTCTCACCGCAGCCGAATTGCCGGTCGCCGAAGTGCATTTGAGCAACATCCACAAGCGCGAGGCCTTCCGGCATCACTCCTACGTGTCGGCGGTGGCCGAGACGGTGATCGCCGGCGCCGGGCCCATCGGCTACGAGCTGGCGGTGCGGTACCTGGCAGATCGGTTGTCGCAGTGAGTGATCCGGCGATCCATCCGCCGGCCGTGCGCCGGGCCGGGTTCCTGGTGGCGGCCGAAGGTGCGCTCGGCCTGATCGGCGCCGTGGTGTACGTGGTGCGCGGGCTGGCCGGCGCAGACCAGCACATCGTCAGCGGTTACGGCAACGCGATCTGGCTGGTGTGCGTCGGCGGGGCGGTGCTCGCCGGCGGCTGGGCACTGATCACCGGGCGGCGCTGGGGCCGCGGTATCGGGGTGTTCGCCAACCTGCTGCTGCTCGGCGTCGCCTGGTACGTCTTCCAATCCGGCCAGCTGCAGTACGCCATCGTGGTTGCGCTCGTCGCCATCGTCACGCTGGGGTTGTTGTTCAGCCCGTCCACGGTGGAGTGGATCTCCAAGCGGGAGTGACGGTTTCAGTCGGCACTCAGCAGGCGCCGGGCGTGGGCCCGGCGGTCTTCGATGATCCGGCCGAATTCCTGTAGCAGCACCGGATTTCGCTGCACCACGGTCTCGATGTGGTCGCGTTCCACGTGCACCACGGTGACTTCGTCGAGGGCGTGGGCATTGCCGATGACCGGCTGCCGGGTCAATGTGCTCTGACCCAGATAGCTGCCGTTCTCGAGGATTCCGATCAGCGTCTCGGCTCCATCGTCACCGCCGGCAGTCAGCTGAACACGTCCGGAGAGGATGAACGTCATGCGGTCGGGCACCTCTCCGACGCGCTGGACCAGTTCGCCGATGCCGTAGCGTTCCAGATTCGCCGCACTCAGCAGTTCGCGTTGTTGGTCGGCACTGAGCCGCAGGGTCGGTGCGACGACTTCGGCGACGGCCTCGGCCAGCCGTTCGGTTGTGGAGAAGTCGTCCTCGGCTTCGTCCAGGTGCAGACCGGCCCGCCGTGATGCATACCAGACCCATTGCAGGAAAAGCTTTCTCGTCTCTCCGTCGTCGGCGGGGGAGTGCAGCGGGATGGTGGTCTGATATTCGAGCCCGCCTGCGGGCGTTGCCGACACGGTGCCGTCAGGACGCCGCATCGGCAGGTCCGCGGCCAGGCGAGTGAGCAACGCGCACACCTGGTTCGGCGGATCGTCGAGGGAGAAGATCGTTGTCACGGTGATCGAGTGCGCGTCGGCCGGCCGGCTCAGATTGGTGAACGACGCCCCCGCCAGCACCGAGTTCGGGGTGATCTGGGTTCCGGCGCCGGTTTCCAGATGCACGGCACGCCAATTGACTTCGACCACCCGGCCGCGTGCGGCGGCCGTGTCCAGCCAGTCGCCGATCTGAAACGGCTGCTCGAACAACATCAACAGGCCCGAGATGATCTGGCCCACCGAATTCTGCAGTGTCAGGCCGATGACGATCGAGGTGATACCCAGTGCGGTGAACAGGCCGCGGACGTTCGCTCCCCAGATGTAGGAGAAGATCACCGCCAGGCCGACCGCGATGAGGACGAACCGGGCGACGTCGACGAAGATCGTCGGGACGCGCTTGCGCCAGGTCCCCGCGGGCGCCCCCTGGAACAGGGTGGCGTTGACGCCGGACAGCAGCAGGATCAGCACGACGAACGCGAAAAGCGTTGCGACGGTGCGGACCGAGGTGGCTGCGGCCGGTACCTGCCGGGCCTCGGTCAAGAGCAGCAGCAGTGCGCCCAGGGGCAGCAGGTAGTTGCGCAGCACGGTCACCGGCCGCACCAGGAAGCTGTGCCTGCGGCGCAGCGCGTGCTGCCATTCGGTGAGCACGACGAGCCCGATCGGCAGCCCGATCGCGATGCCCACGGCCCAGTAGAACCAGGCCGAGGTGAACACGTCAGCGATCATTCCGGCACCACCAGTCGCCAGATCGGCTCGTCCTGCCCGTCGACGGACATGGTGCCGACCGACGTGAACGTCATGGTGGCCTGCAGCGCCTGATAAACCCGGTCGGTGACGTCGATTCCGGGTTGCGGTGAACCGCTCTTGACCTGGTAGGCGACGTTGACCGCGGCGCCCCACATGTCGTAGACCACGGAGTACTCGCCGCCGAGGCCACTGCTGACGGTGCCGGTGTCGATGCCGGCACGCAGGCCCAGGTGGTTACCCGTCTCGCTGTTGAACCGGTCGATGATGCGCTGGCATTCCAGGGCGAAGTCGACGGTCCGCCGGACGTTGTCGAGCCTCGGGGTGTTGAGGCCGCAGCTGCCCAGGTAGCCGTTCCGGATCGCGCGGACGCGTTCGATGCCGAGACTGTCTGCGGCCGCGTCGAATTGGCGTTCGAGCTCGGTGACGACGGCGAGCGACCCCTGCGACGTCAACTGGGCCTGCAGTCGATCCAGCCCGATGACCTCGGTGAAGATCACCGTGACGTTCTGGTGCTCCTCCGGGACGATCTCCTCGCCCTGCTGGTAGCGCTCGACGACCGGTTCGGGCATCAACAGCGTCAAGAGCTTGGCGTTCTCCTTGCGCTGCGCGACGAGCAGCTCCTCCTTGACCGTCAGGCTCCGGCTCATCTCGTTGAAAGCCTCTGTCAGCTCGCCGATCTCGTCGCGTGTCTCGACGGGCACGTTGATGTTGTAGTCGCCGGCGCTGATGCGTTGCGCGCCCGCCTCCAGCCGCCGGATGGGCCGCACGAAGAGTTGGGCGAGGAACATCGCGGCGATGCACACGACGAAGATGATGCCGACGGTCGTCAGCACGATGGTCCGGGTGAACGCGGTCTCCCGCTGGAACGCCTCCGCGGTGTCGATCTTGCCGATGATGGTCCAGTGCAGTTCGGCATCGGGAATCGTGATGGGTGCGTAGGCCAACAGCACCTCATGGCCGAGATAGTCAGTGGCCAGCCGGGTTCCGGACTCGCCCCGCAAGGCTTGCTTGTTGGTGGTCGGTGGCACCGGTTGCACCAGGGTGGTGCCGCCCAGCTGGATGGCCCGGTCGGCGACGTCGGCCGGCGTGCCGGCCGCGACGACGTCGTTCTTGTAGGTCTGCCGATCCTGCAGGAACATCCGCGAATCCGAGCGCATCAGGTCGTCGGGACCGACCAGGAAGACTTCGCCGGTGTTACCGAGGCCCGATTCCTTCCAGCGCTGGTCGAACGTCATCAGGCGGTTGATCTTCGAGATCGGGAACTGGAGGGCGAGCACCCCCATTGCGCGTCCCGCCGTCACGATCGGGGTGACCATCCAGGCGGTGGGTTGGTTCTCCGCCGGTTGGTATATCTCGAAATCGGTGATGTCCACGTAGTCGACGGAGTTCGCGGACATCGCTTTCTCGTATGCGCCACGGAGTTTGGAGCCGCTGTAGGGACCGGTCAGGATGTTGGTGCCCAGGTCGACGTCCTTGTACGCGCTGTAGACCATGTTGCCGCGGTTGTCGAGCAGGATCGCGTCCTGGAATTCGAACCGGTTGACGATCTGCCGGAAGAAATCCTGGTACCGCGCGTTCGCCGCTGACCACGTGCTGCCGTCATGTGCGTCGTCGACCTTGACCGCCGTGTCGTCGTCCTTCCGTACGGCGGTGTAGTTCGCCTGCAGGTAGCGCTGGGCGTTGTCCCTCGGGAGGAGCTGATCGACATTCAGTTTGGCGCCGCTGGACTGCTCGACCTCTTTGAGAAAGGTGTTGGTGTAGTAGTCCGTGATCGACTGCGACTGCGCCGGACTGATGGGTTTGTCCGCCAGCGCGTCGAATCCGGCGGTGAACTCAGCCAGCGCACCCTGGGTGTGCGCGCCGCGCGCATAGATGATCATCGAGTTCTTCAGATCCGACAGCTGGTCCTTCAATTCGCGCGACTGCGATTGCCGAAGTTCGGTGAGCCGGTTCAGGACCGAGTCGCGCAGTGAGGCGCGACCGGCCCGGAACCCGATGACACCCACGACGGTCGCCGCGACGATGGTGCACAGCACCAGCATCACCACGAGCTTCGACTGGATGCTCACCCTGGACAGCAGTTGGCGACGCTGGAATCGCATTGCCGTCCCTTCGCCGGCCCGGCCTCATCGGTCGGGCCGCGGATCACCACCGATGGTGGCAGCTGAGGCCCACGTGCAGAAGGGAATTGGGGAAGAAATTTGCGAGGAACGTCAGCGGTGGCCGGATCAGCCCTCGGCCAGAGCCGTCAACTCCGGTCCGGACACCCGGTAGGTGGTCCACTCGGTCTGCGGTTTCCCGCCGACCTCGTCGTACAGGGCGATGGCATTCACGTTCCAGTTCAGCACCGCCCACTGCAGCCGCGTGTAACCGCGCTCCACGCATTCCTGCGCCAGTGTCGACAGGAGCTTGCGGGCCAGGCCGCGGCGCCGGAAGTCGGGACGCACGAACAGGTCTTCGAGGTAGATGCCGGAGACGCCGTCCCACGTCGAGAAGTTCAGGAACCACAGTGCGAACGCGGCCGGCCGGCCGTCGACCTCGACAAAATGACCCGAGACGGCGGCCTGACCCGATTCGGCGCCACCGAACAGCGCGGTCCGAATCTGCGCTTCGGTCACGGTGCACTGGTCGGCGGCCTTCTCGAATGCGGCCAGTTCGTGGATCATCGCGGTGATCTCGACTTCGTCGCCGGGCTGCACCGGGCGGATGGTCACGGTCATACGGGTACTCCCAACGCGGTCAGCATCGTCCTGAATTTTGTTGTGGTCTCGGTGACTTCGTCATCGGGATCGGATTCGGCGACGATACCGCCGCCGGCGCGGGCGTCGATGGACAGCCGGTCGGCCGACAGCTGCCCGCACCGGATCGACACCACCCACCGGCCGTCGCCGGCGCTGTCACACCAGCCGACCGCACCGGCGTAGAACCCACGGTCGCCTTCGAGTTCGTGGATCAGCCGCACCGCCGCTTCGGTGGGGACCCCGCCGACGGCCGGCGTCGGATGCAGTGCGATGGCCAAATCCAGTGCGGTGGTCGATGTTTCGCGCAGTCGTCCCACGATCGGGGTGCTCAGATGCCAGACGGCCGTGGTGGCGCTCACCTGGGGCTCGGCGGCGATGTCGAGTTCGCTGCACAGCGGTTCGAGCGCCTCGCGCATGATGTCGACCACCAGCTGGTGCTCATGCCGATTCTTGGCCGACGCCGCGAGCGCGGCGCCGTTGGCGGCGTCCGTCTCGGGGTCGGCGGACCGCGGTGCCGAGCCGGCGAACGGCTTGCAGGTCACCACATCGCCGCGGCGGGCGACGAGCAGTTCGGGACTCGCGCCGAGCAACGCGGTGCCGGAGTACGGCGCCCCTGCCGCGCTGAGATCGGTGAAAAACGCTGTGGCGCTGTGGTCGTCGGCGAGACGGCTCAGCACGACGTACGGGTCCAGGGTGTCGTCGGCGACGAGCTCCAGGGCTCGGGCGAGCACCACCTTGTGCAGGCCGGCCGCCGGATCGCGCAGGGCCCGTACCGCCGCGGCCACCCGGGCCCGGTGTTCGTCGGGCGAGGGCACGCTGGCCGCGATCCGGACCGCCGGCAGCCGGTCATCGGTGAACGGCAGCGTGTCGGCATAGGTGACCGATGCCGGCGCCATCAACGCAGCGGGGGAGTCGAGATCAAAAGGCAAGGCGCCCACCAGGATCGGCACGTCGTCGGCGGCCAGCGCCCGTCGTGCCTCGTCCAGATCGGGGAATGCCCGGGCCGGGCCGTCTGCCAGCATCACCCCGTCGGGACCCGCCAGCACGAAAACCGGGGTCACTCGGGCAGGCACGGGTTGGGGTGGCCGGTGAGACCGAGCGCGACCAACTGGCGCACGCGGTGCTCGAAGCCGCACACCGAGATCGAGGCCGCCGCCATCGAGATCCGGATGCCGTCGGTGATCGGGAGCTCCATCCAGCGGGTCATCACGGCCCGGGAGAAGTGACCGTGCCCGACGAACACCACGTCGCGCGTCGCCATGCGCTCGAGGGCCAGCGCGACGGCGCGGTCGGCGCGGGCACTGACGTCGGCCAGGCTCTCGCCGCCGGGGCAGCCGTGCGTCCACACCAGCCAGTCGGGCACCTGCTCGCGAATCTGCGGTGTGGTCAGGCCTTCGTAGTCGCCGTAGTCCCACTCGGCCAGCAGTTCGGTGGTCTCGGCGACGTCCAGCCCGGCGAGTTCGGCCGTGACCACGGCCCGCCGGCGCGGACTGCTGATCACCAAGGGGTTGTCGAGCTTCAGTTCGGCCAGCGCCGAGGCGGCACTGCGGGCCTGCTGCAGGCCTTCCTCGGTCAACTCGAGGTCGGTGCGTCCGGTGTGCCGGCCGCTGCGCGACCATTCGGTCTGGCCGTGCCGGAGCAGGATGAGCCGGTGTGTCAGCAGTTCGCCTGCCGGGTCGACGCCAATACTCACGCCCGAGATTCTGCCCCACGGTGAGCGGCGCCACTTGGCCGCGTGTCAGGATGGGCACCGTGACACGGGTACTTGCGGTCGCCAACCAAAAAGGTGGGGTCGCAAAAACGACGACAGTGGCGTCGCTGGGTGCAGCGCTGACCGAGGAAGGGCAGCGCGTACTGCTCGTCGACCTCGATCCGCAGGGCTGTCTGACCTTCTCTCTGGGCCAGGACCCCGACAAACTGCCGGTCTCGGTGCATGAGGTGCTGCTCGGCGACGTGGAACCCGATGTCGCGCTGGTCTCGACCGCCGAGGGCATGACCCTGCTGCCGGCCAACATCGACCTGGCCGGTGCCGAGGCGATGCTGTTGATGCGGGCCGGCCGGGAGTACGCGCTCAAGCGCGCGCTGGCGAAGATCGCCGACCAGTTCGACGTGGTGATCATCGACTGCCCGCCGTCACTCGGCGTGCTGACCCTCAACGGCCTGACTGCCGCCAACGACGTCGTCGTGCCCCTGCAGTGCGAGACGCTGGCGCACCGCGGTGTCGGCCAGTTCCTGCGGACCGTCAACGACGTGCAGCAGATCACCAACCCCGACCTGCGGCTGCTGGGCGCGCTGCCGACGCTGTACGACGCCCGCACCACGCACAGCCGCGATGTCCTGCTCGACGTGGCCGACCGCTACAGCCTCGTGGTGCTCGCCCCGCCGATCCCGCGGACGGTGCGCTTCGCCGAGGCCAGCGCCTCGGGTGCGTCGGTCCTCGCGGGCCGGAAGAACAAGGGCGCCATCGCCTATCGCGAACTGGCGCAGTCGCTGATCAAGCACTGGAAGAAGAACAAGGCGCTGCCGGTCTTCACCCCTGAGGTGTGACCCCGCGGGTCACTGACCCAGCGCCACCAACTGGCTGCCGCGCTGCTCCAGCAGCACCGAGCCGGCCAGGGCCGGGATCACCGCGGAGTTGACCGGCTGTCGCGCCAGCGCGATGTGCGTCTGACCGGCGCCGCTCTGCGCGTCGAACGTGTCGTAGCCGCTGGTCACCGGAACCAGCAGATGCCCTGCCAGCATGGTGGCCGGGCCGATCGGTGCCTGCCCACCCTGGGCGCTGACGGTGTACTTGTAGCGCAGCCCGTTGCTGTCGAAGACCAGCACCGAGTCGCCCGTGTACCAGGTGACGACGTCACCGACGCGCGTCGTCGCCGTCACCGGCGTCGCGGCATGCGGCAGCAGCGTGCTGGCGATGGTGTTGCCGGTCTCGTCGATGACGTTCACGCACGGCTGCGGCGTCGGCAGGTAGACCGCCACCTTGGTGTCCGACACCGCGATCACCTGTGCGTCGGAGTCCACGCTGACGCCGGGCAGCGATACCCGCTTGACGTCCGGCTGGTCCTCTTCCTTGGCGGCCTTCAGCAGTGTCAGCCGCAGGTCGTTCTGCTTGGGGCAGGCCTCCATGACGGCCACCGACGCCGAGCTGGCCGCGGCGGACACCAAGCGGCACAGGGGAGAGGCCGGGACGCCGGGTTTGACCACCGCGTCGAGGTAGCCGTAGCTGATCATCCGCACCAGGTCGGAACGCCACTGCTCCAGGCGGCTGTCGCCGTACGACAGGATCGTCGTCCCGTCGGTGGACAGCTTCACCTCGGCGTCGGCGAGGCTGCTGCGGGCCGGTCCGCGGCGTCCGGTGCCGGCGTCGATGGCGCTGGCCTGTCCGCAGCCGCGGCCGTCGGGGTACACCGCCACCGCGTACTGGTACACGGTGGTGACGCCGCACAGCTCGCGGGCGCGCGAGTAGCTCCACAGCGTGTTGCCGGTCGCCGGGTCGCGGCCCAGCATCTGATCGCCGTCGCCGGTCACCACGACGCCGCCGACGACCGACGGCTGGGTGGTCTTGCCGCTGGCCGCGGTCCACAGCTCGCGCAGCGTCGTGGGCACCGTCTTGGCGGCGTGCAAGGCCGGGATGGGACGGTCGGCTGGCCGGCTGACGGTGGCGCGCGCGTCGCTGTTCCACCAGATCAGCGCTGCGCTGACCGCGACCACCACGACGATGGCCGCGGCGGCGATCAGATCAGCTCTGGTACGTCGCTCCGGTTTGACCATAGGGCTCGGGCGGCCTGCGGCTATTCGGCGGCAGGTGCTGCGACGGCCGCGGCCTCCGAGGCGGCCTTGCTCGGACGACGACGCCGGCGGCGGCGACCCGAGTGGCTCGACTCGGCCGGGCTGTCACCGGCCGGGGCGCCGGCTTCGGCGGTGTCGCCCTCGACTGCGCCCGCTGCCTCGACATGACCCGTGGCCGACTCACCGGCGCGGGTGCGGCGGCGCGACCGGCTGCGGTTGCGGGCGGGACGGTCCTTGTCGGCGCTCGACTCGCGCTTGAGCTCGGGGTCCGAGGACTTCTTGGCGGGCTTGGCCCGCGAGGCGCCGATCGAGCCCGTGACATCGGTGGGGATGTCGAGCTCTTCGTACAGGTGCGGCGACCGCGAGTAGGTCTCGGCCGGGTCCGGGCAGTCCAGGTTCAGGGCCTTGTCGATGAGCGCCCAGCGCGTCAGCTCGTCCCAGTCGACCAGCGTCACGGCGATACCGGTCTTGCCGGCGCGGCCGGTACGGCCGATGCGGTGCACGTAGGACTGCTCGTCCTCGGGGATCTGGTAGTTGATGACGTGTGTGATGTCGTCGATGTCGATACCGCGGGCGGCGACGTCGGTCGCGACCAGAACGTCGATGTCGCTGTTGCGGAAGGACTTGAGCGCCTTCTCACGGGCGATCTGGCCCAGGTCACCGTGGACGGCGCCGACCTTGAAGCCGCGCTCGGCGAGCTCGTCGGACACCTTCTGCGCGGTGCGCTTGGTGCGGGTGAAGATCATGGTCGCGCCGCGGCCGTTGGCCTGCAGGATGCGGCTCACCATCTCGACCTTGTCCAGCGCGTGGGCGCGGTAGACGAACTGCTTGGTGGTGTCGTGGGTCGCCGCCGAGTGCGGGGCCTCGGCCCGGATGTGCGTCGGCTGGTTCATGAACGTGCGGGCCAGCGTGATGATCGGGTCCGGCATGGTGGCCGAGAACAGCATGGCCTGGCGGGAGTCCGGGGTCAGCCGCAGGATGCGCTCGATGTCGGGCAGGAAGCCCAGGTCCAGCATCTCGTCGGCCTCGTCGAGGACCAGAACGCTCAGGCCGCCGAGCTGCAGGTGACCCTGCTGAGCCAGGTCCAGGAGCCGGCCCGGGGTACCGACGATGACGTCGACGCCCTGCTGCAGGGCCTCGATCTGCGGCTCGTAGGGGCGGCCGCCGTAGATGGCCTCGACGCGGAGTTTGCGCTCCCCGTTCTCGCCGGCCTTGAGGTGTTTGCTGGCCATCGTCAGGTCGCCGTGCACCTGGATGCAGAGCTCACGGGTGGGGACGACGACGAGCGCGCGCGGGGTGCCGGTCAGCGGCAGCGAGGCGTCGGATGCGACGCGGTGCAGCAGCGGCACACCGAATGCCAGGGTCTTGCCCATACCGGTGCGGGCCTGGCCGATGAGGTCGTCGCCGGCCAGCGCGAGCGGGAGGGTCAGCTCCTGGATCGCGAACGGGTGGGCCTTGCCGTCCTCGGCGAGTGCCTGGACGATTTCGTCCCGAACGCCCAGGTCGGCGAATGTTTTTTCTTCGGTTGTCTTTGCAGTCAATGCGGTCATGAGGTGGCGTGGATGCCTTCCAGTGTCATCGGAGTCTGTGCTCGCTGTTTGTCCACGCGCGCACGAGTCTGACGATCAACACTTGGGCCCTCGGGGCGGTTCTGCCGAATCAGCCGGGTGTTCCGGCGAGCTGGAGAACCGTCTACCGCGTCGGTCGCGGATGGAGGTGGGCCAACACGTGCACGCACATTTCCTTGGTCGCAGCCGGTCGCGCGTTGCCCGCGCCGGACCTTTTCCCGATCCGGAACTTGCCCGGAACTGGCTACAGCCGAGACCATTGTAGCTGGTCGCATCGCCGGTCGGCTGTGACGCGAGTCGCGGTCTACAGTTGGGGCCATGCCTTCCCCGTCGCCTTCGAGGTCCCAGGCGCTGCCCGAGCAGACGGCAACTCCGGCGCAGCCGGCGGTGACCGGCGATCATCCCGGTATCAACGAGTTGTTCGCCCTGCTCGCGTACGGCGAGGTCGCCGCGTTCTACCGGCTGACCGAGGAGGCGCGGATGGCGCCGAACCTGGCCGGTCGCATCAATCTGGCGCGCATGGCCGCCGCCGAGATGGGGCACTTCGACGTGCTGCGCGAGGCGCTGCTGCGCCGCGGTGTCGACGTCGTCCCGGCGATGACGAAATACGCTCCGGCACTGGAGAACTACCACCGGCTGACCACACCGAGCACGTGGCTCGAGGCGCTGGTCAAGACCTACGTCGGCGACGCCCTGGCAGCCGATTTCTACCTGGAGATCGCCGGGTCGCTGCCCGCCGAGGCCGCCGACGTGGTGCGCGCGGTGCTGTCGGAAACCGGGCACTCCCAGTTCGTGGTGGCCGAGGTGCGGGCCGCGGTCAGCGCCAGCGACCGGCAGCGGCACCGGCTGGCGCTGTGGTCGCGCCGGCTGCTGGGGGAGGCCATCACCCAGGCGCAGTTCGTGATGGCCGAGCACGACGAGCTCGTCGACCTGGTGCTGTCCAGCGGCGAGGGTCTGACCCAGATGACCGAGTTCTTCGAGCGCCTGCAGGAGACACACAAGAACCGGGTGCGCGAACTCGGCCTCGGCTGAGCTCACACACCCGGTCCTGGATGCCTGTGGCGATTACTTCGTGCAGGTGGTGATCATCGTGTTGTTGCTCTGCACGGCGACCGGCTGTCCCGAACCGTCGCTGATCGAGCAGTTCAGCTGACCGGTGACGCTGGTGGCGGTCACCGAACTCAGCGTGACGCCCGGGTTCAGCGTGACCGTCTTGGCCCACGGCAGTGCCACGTTGACGTCCGTCTGCAGCGCACCCTGCCCGTCGGTGTAGATCACCGTCACGAGGTCGAGTAGCGACTTGTTGCCGGTGATGCGGTAGGTGACCGTGTTCGGGCCGGGTGCCGCGGGGACGGCGGCGGGGTCGACCGGCGGTACGGCCTCGGCCGGTGTGGGCGCCGCTGCGGTCGGGGTGACGGTCGTGACGGTCTCGGGAGCCAGCGAGGCGGTCGGCGGCGCCGCCGTCACCCGGGGACGCGGTGCGGCCGACGGCGTGGCGGAGGCCGTCGGCGTGGCCGACTGGCTCGTGCTGGGCGGCGTGATCGGCGCCGTGACAGGCCCGCTGTCACCGCCGCCGAGGATGACGACGGTGCAGATGACCGCCACCAGCAGGATGGCGCCGGCGACACCGGCCACCCACACCCAGCGCCGGTCGATGCCTTCGTCGTACTCGTAGATCTCGTCGTCGTAGTCGTCATACGCCGCGTCGTCATAGGCCGCGTCGGCGTCGCCACCGGCGTAGTCGGTATCGGCTGCGGTGAACCGATCGGTGTCGCCGTAGGTGCTGCTGTACTCGCGCGTGGGGCGGTCGGCCAGGTCGGTGGCGGAGCCGTACGAGCCGTACGAGCTGTACGAGTGGGTCCGGTCGCTGCCGTACCCGGTGCTGGAGCCGTAGCTGTAGCTGTAGCCGCGGTCGTAGCCCTGGTGGCTCGGGGTGTCCCCGTAGCTGCCGGTGGACGCCCCCGACGGTGTCGAATATCGCGAATATGTCCTGCTCATGGCGACTTTCCCCGGTCGAGTATCACTTACCTCGTCGATGCTAATGGTGCAAAAGTTACGGATGAGGTCGGCTCGCTGACCGTCGGATAACGGTCGGGACTCGGTTCGGTCGACCGCGCCGAGACGACCTGTCGCGACCTCGAAAAGCGGTGCCGCCGGGCCGCGTTTCCGGGCCGACAACTGTGACGACGTCGTGACCTCGGCGCCGGCGTTCGCACCGGTTCGCCACCGGCGAACGGCCCGCGGCCACCACGGCGGCCGTCGTCCACTAGCCTCCTGAGGAGAGTTCGACAGCAGCTCGACCGAAGTCTTGAAAACGAATGAAAGGGGTCAGCGTGGAGGTCAAGATCGGTGTCACCGACAGCCCGCGCGAACTGTTCCTCAACAGCGCGCAGACTCCCGAGGAAGTGGAGAAGTTGGTGACCGACGCGCTCGGTCAGGATTCGGGCGTGCTTGCACTGACCGACGAGAAGGGTCGCCGGTTCCTGGTGCAGACCGCAAAGATCGCCTACGTCGAGATCGGCGCTGCCGACGTCCGCCGCGTCGGCTTCGGCGTCACCGGCAAGGACTGACACCGCCCACACGCAAAAGCTGCCCCTTTCCACCATGGAAAGGGGCAGCTTTCTTTGTTCTGGCCGCGTCAGCGGGTGAGTGGAACGTGTGACAGTCCACCCCAGGCGAACTGCACCGTGCCGTCGACGGCCGCGTCCTTGGAGATCGGCCGGTCGTTGTTGATCCAGTAGCGGGCACAGTCGACGCTGATCGCGACGAGCCCGACGGCGATCATCCGGGCGCGATGGGGCTCCAACCCGGAATCGCTGCTCACCAGGTCGAACACCGCGTCGGTGCATGAATCGGTCGCGACCTTCACCTGCGCCGACACCTGCGGCTCGGTGACGTAGTCGTTCTCGAAGATCAGCCGGTAGCCCTGGCTGTCGTGCTCGATGAAGTCGAAGAACGCCTCGACGGCCGCACGCAGGCGCAGCCGGTTGTCGGTGGTGGCGCTCAGCGCGCCGCGCACGCCTTGCAGCAGGTTGTCGACGTGCCGCTGCAGCACGGCCAGGTACAGCTCCAGCTTCGACGAGAAGTGTTGGTACAGGACGGGTTTGCTCACGCCGGCGCGTTCGGCGATCTCGTCCATGCCGGCTGCGTGGTAGCCGCGGTCCACGAAGACGTCGCTCGCCGCGATCAGCAGCTGTCCGCGGCGTTCGTCGCGAGGCAGCCGGTTGCCCCGTCGATTCGTGGTCGGGCCGCCCTGCGCACCGTCGGTTCCGGCTTGCGTGCCTCTGGCGTCTGAGGTGTTGGCAACCTCGCTCATTACGTCCTCAATCTGGCATTGTCCGATCTGGACCCCGCTGTTCATGGCCGCCCAACGTGTTGTTCAGGTTGACCGACCCGGCAGTTTATCGCCACGACACTACTACCGTTAGTTCGCGGCTTTCGCGTGCTACCAGCGGTTCGGCGATTGTGTCCGGTCCCACTTGAACAACCTGGTGGCGTGCCATTACCGGCGTACGCCCAGCTCTGTGCCATCCTGGTTCGGTGACCTACGACCCGGGCCGAGGCACCGGTCGCGTCCCTGTGGTGCGCAATGAGTGGCGTGAGCCGTTGCGCGCGCAGCGGGATCCGGTGGCCGAGGACTCCGGACGGCTGCGGTCCAACCGGGACGACCGGCAGCAGTGGCGCAAGCAGTCCTGGCTGGGCCGCTTCGTATCCACCTACGGGTGGCGCGCCTACGCCCTGCCGGCCCTGGCCGTCGTCACCGGAATCGTGGTCTACCAGAGCATCTCCGGTCCGGCGCCGATCACACCGTCGCATCCGCACGTGCCGATGGTGGGCCAGCCCACCATCAACTCGGCGAGCACCGCGATCGTCGGCGCACCGCCCAAGGGCCTGACGCAGTTCGACGTCAACCTGCCCACCGGCATCCTCCCGGACGGCGGGCCGTTCACCGAGGCCGGCGCCAAGGCCTGGCACATCGTGCCGGGTACCACCGGCAAGATCGGTCAGGGCACCACCAAGTCGGTGACCTACACCGTCGAGGTCGAGGACGGCGTCGACACCACCAGTTTCGGCGGTGACGAGGCGTTCGCCCGGATGGTCGCCGAAACCCTCGCGAACCCCAAGAGCTGGACGCATGACGGGAAGTTCGCCTTCACCCGGCTCGACGCGTCGTCGCCGGAGACACCGGATTTCCGGGTGTCCCTGACCTCGCCGATGACGGTCCGCGAGGGCTGCGGCTACGACATCCAGCTGGAGTCGTCGTGCTTCAACCCGGCGTACTTCCCGGCCGACGGTGGCAAGGCACAGTCCCGCGTCTTCATCAACGAGGCACGCTGGGTGCGCGGCGCGGTGCCGTTCCAGGGCGACATCGGCTCGTACCGCCAGTACCTGATCAACCATGAGGTCGGCCACGCCCTCGGCTTCCGGATGCACGAGCCCTGCGGTGACAACGGCGGGCTGGCGCCGATCATGATGCAGCAGACCTTCTCGACCAACAACAACGACGACGCCAAGTTCGACCCGGAGTCGGTCAAGCCCGACGGCAAGACCTGCCACGTCAACTCCTGGCCGTACCCCATTCCTTAGCCGCCCCTCCCGCGAGCGGCCGTGTCTGTACCCCGACACGCCGTATTCGGCGTACAGGGAGCGCACGCTCGTCGCCGCCGAGCGGCCCCGAAATGTCATGCGAAGCCGCTGATTACTGTTGAGGGCATGGCATCCCCGTCCGGACGCAAGGAGGAAAACGGCTCCTTGCCGCCGCTGGTGCAGCCGGCAGCCGAACTGACCCGCGACGAGGTGGCGCGATACAGCCGCCACCTGATCATCCCGGACCTCGGCGTCGACGGGCAGAAGCGGCTCAAGAACGCACGGGTGCTCGTGATCGGCGCCGGGGGACTGGGTTCCCCGACTCTGCTCTATCTCGCGGCGGCGGGCGTCGGCACCATCGGCATCGTCGAGTTCGACGTCGTCGATGAATCTAACCTGCAGCGCCAGATCATCCATGGCCAGTCCGACGTCGGCCGGTCGAAAGCCCAGAGCGCCCGCGAATCGATCCTGGAGATCAACCCGCTGGTCACCGTCAATCTGCACGAATTCCGGCTCGACACCGACAACGCGGTGCCGCTGTTCGAGCAGTACGACCTGATCCTGGACGGCACCGACAACTTCGCCACCCGCTACCTCGTCAACGACGCCGCGGTGCTGGCGCACAAGCCGTACGTCTGGGGCTCGATCTACCGGTTCTCCGGCCAGGTGTCGGTGTTCTGGGAGGACGCCCCCGACGGGCGCGGGCTGAACTACCGCGATCTCTACCCGGAGCCGCCGGCCCCGGGCACGGTGCCGTCATGCGCCGAGGGCGGCGTGCTGGGGATTCTCTGCGCGTCTGTCGCCTCGGTGATGGGCACCGAGGCCATCAAGCTGATCACCGGTATCGGCGAGTCGTTGCTGGGCCGGCTGATGATCTACGACGCCCTCGACATGACCTACCGCACCATCGCGATCCGCAAGGACCCGGCGACCCCGAAGATCACCGGACTCATCGACTACGACGCGTTCTGCGGCGTGGTGTCCGACGCGGCCGCCGAGGCGGCGGCCGACTCGACGGTGACTCCGCTCGAGCTGCGGGAGCTGATCGACTCCGGCAAGCCCGTCGCCCTGATCGACGTGCGGGAGCCCGCGGAGTGGGCCATCAACCGCATCGAGGGTGCCGAACTGATTCCCAAGTCGACGCTCGACTCCGGGGCCGGGCTGGCCCGGGTGCCACAGGACCGAATTGCGGTGCTGTACTGCAAGACCGGGATCCGCTCGGCCGAGGCCCTGCTCGCCCTCAAACAGGCCGGATTCGCCGACGCGTTGCACCTGCAGGGCGGAATCGTGGCCTGGGCCCGGCAACTCGAGCCCGACATGGTCATGTACTGACGTCAGGTCTGGCCGGGCACACCTTAGTCTGATCGGGTGACCGTCGACCGTCCTCCCGAACATGTGCTCACGGCGTTCGGCCTGACCGGTCTCCGGCCGGTGCCGCTCGGCTCGAGCTGGGAGGGCGGCTGGCGCTGTGGCGAGGTCGTGCTGTCCATGGTCGCCGACAACGCGCGGGCGTCCTGGTCGGCCAAGGTGCGCGAGACGCTGTTCGTGGACGGCGTCCGGCTGGCCCGCCCGGTGCGTGCCACCGACGGCCGCTACGTCGTCGCCGGCTGGCGCGCTGACACGTTCGTCACCGGGACACCGGAACCGCGGCACGACGAGATCGTCTCGGCGGCGGTGCGCCTGCACGAGGCGACGGCCAAGCTCGAGCGTCCACGGTTCCTGACGCAGCCGCCCGCGGTGCCGTGGAGCGACGTCGATGTCTTCATCGCCGCCGACCGCGCCGCGTGGGAAGACCAGCCACTGCAGTCGTTGCCGCCCGGCTCGCGGGTGGTACCCGGGACCACCGACGGCCGCCGTTCGATCGAGCTGATCAATCAGCTTGCGTCGCTGCGCAAGCCGACCCGCAACCCGAGCCAGCTGGTGCACGGCGACCTCTACGGCACCGTGCTGTTCGCCGGCACCGCCGCGCCGGGCATCACCGACATCACGCCGTACTGGCGCCCGGCGTCGTGGGCCGCGGGCGTGGTCGTCGTCGATGCGCTGTCCTGGGGCGAGGCCGACGACGGTCTCATCGAACGCTGGGCATCGCTGCCGGAGTGGCCGCAGATGTTGTTGCGTGCCTTGATCTTCCGGCTCGCTGTGCATGCCCTGCACCCCCGGTCGACGGCCGCGGCTTTCCCGGGGCTGGCCCGCACCGCAGCTCTGGTCCGCCTGGTGCTGTAATTCCGCGCACCGTCGTTCGAATGGCAGCGCGCCCCGTTCGGTGGGAAAGTTACCTCGCATGACGGCTGTTGAACCCACCACCGACGGAACCTACAAAGACCGGATCGCTGCGGTCGAACCCGGTGGCAACGAGTTCATCGCCGAGGCGGACCGGCACGGCAAGCCGAGCCAGCTGTTCTGGACGTGGACGTCGCCCAACATGGAATTCGCGACGGTGTTCGTCGGCATGCTGGCCGTCCTCGCCTTCGGCATGAGCTTCTGGCAGGCGGTCGCCGGGATCGTCGTCGGGACGGGGCTGGGTGCCATCGCGCACTATTTCCTGTCCGCGCGTGGGCCGCTGCACGGCGTGCCGCAGATGGTGCTGGGCCGAATGGCGTTCGGGTTCAAGGGCAATGCGTTGCCGGCGACGCTGATGTCGATCACCGCGGGCGTCGGTTGGTTCGCCACCAACAGCGTCAGCGGTGCGTTTGCCCTGTCCACCCTGTTCGGCTTCGGGCCGCTGATCGGCCTGATCATCATCGTGGTGCTGCAGACGGCGTTCGCGTTCTTCGGTCACAACCTGGTGCAGGCGTTCGAGCGGTGGTCGTTCCCCGCGCTCGTCGTCGTCTTCGGCGCGGCATCGGTCGGAATCTTCGCGCACGCGAATCTGGGTGCGCCCGCGCCGTCGGGCGGCGTCGGCGGACTCGGCGGCTTCCTGCTCACCGTCGGCACGTCGTTCGGCTACGCGGCCGGCTGGACCCCGTACGCCGCGGACTACACGCGCTATCTGCCGTCGGCGGTGTCCACTTTCGCGACGGGGTTCTTCGCCTCGACCGGGTTGTTCATCTCGTGCGCGGTCCTGGAGATCGTCGGGGCGGCATCGGCGACGTTCGGCACCGCGAGCCTGGCCAATCCGACCGCGTCGTTCACGGCCGAGCTCGGGCCGTGGCTGGCCAAGGCGACCCTGCTGGCCATCGCGATCGGCGCGATCGCCGCCAATGCGCTCAATATCTATTCCGGGGCAATGGCTTTCGTGACCATCGGGATCACGTTGCCGCCGCATATCGCGCGGGCGCTGGTGACCGTCTTCTTCGGCGTCGCCGGTTTCCTGATCGCCTGGTGGGCGTTGCCCGACGCCGCGCACAGCTATGAAGCGTTCCTGCTGGTGATCGCCTACTGGATCGGACCGTGGCTGGGTGTGGTCTTCGCCGATCAGTATCTGCGTCGCGGGCAACACATTGCCGGGTACCTCTACGACCGCTCGTACTCGAACTGGCCCGGGCTGCTGTCCTTCGCGCTGGGACTGGGCCTGTCGGTGCTGTTGTTCTCCAACCAGGAGAAGTTCGTCGGTTACATCGCCCGTGCGGTGCCGAAGCTCGGCGACATCACCTTCTTCGTCGGCTTCGTCATCGCGGGTGTCGCGTACCTGGTGTTGTGTCGAAAGAAGATCGCCGCGGAATGCGCCGCCGTATGACCCCTGAGCAGATGCTCGACGTCGCGGTCGCCGAAGCCCGAAAAGGGCTGTCCGAAGGCGGCATTCCGATCGGCGCGGCGTTGTTTCGCGCCGATGGTGAACTCCTGGGCGCCGGGCACAACCGCCGGGTGCAGAACGATGATCCCTCGGTGCACGCCGAGACCGACGCGTTCCGCGCGGCCGGGCGCCAGCGCGGCTACCGCTCGACCATCATGGTGACGACGCTGTCGCCGTGCTGGTATTGCAGCGGGCTGGTGCGGCAGTTCGGCATCGGCGCGGTGGTGATCGGGGAGGCCCGCACGTTCCACGGCGGTCATGACTGGCTGGCCGAACATGGTGTGGCGGTTACGGTATTGGACGACGAGCGGTGCGTGGCCATGATGGAGGACTTCATCGCGGCCCACCCCGAATTGTGGGCGGAGGATATCGGCGAATGAGTGCCATTGCGACAGTGGATATTTCCCGCTGGTATGCCGGCGGAGCCGAGGCCGATGCGTTGGCCGCCGAGGTCGACGAGGGGCTGCAGCGCGCCGGTTTCATCGTGGTCACCGGTCACGGGGTGGACCAGGGGTTGGCGGCTGCGGTGCGCGCGGCCAGCCGGGAGTTCTTCGCGTTGCCCGACGAGGTCAAGCAGCGGTACTCGGTGCCGGTCGGCGGGCACGGCTGGATCGGCCCGGGTGCCGAGGCCAACGGTTACGCCGAGGGCACCGAGACACCACCCGATCTCAAGGAGAGTTTCAGCCTGGGCGCGGAAACGTCGACGGGGGATCCGGAGGTGGACCGAATCTGGTTCGCCCCCAACGTATGGCCCGCCGAGGTGCCCGCATTGCAGACGTTGGTGGATGAATACACCGCCCAGATGCGCCGATTGTCCGACGATCTGCTGGCCCTGTTCGCGCACGCGCTGGGACTGGCGGCGAATCCTTTTGCGGCGCTGGCAGATCGGCCGACGTGGACCATGAACATCAACCACTACCCGCCGGTGAGCGTCGTGGGCGAACCCGAGCCGGGGCAGTTCCGCATCGGCCCGCACACCGATTTCGGCACCGTCACGGTGCTCGACCGGGAGCCGGGCGCCGGTGGGCTGCAGGTGTATTCCGAGGCAGCGGGCTGGGAGGACGCGCCCTGGGAACCGGGCGCGCTGACGGTGAACATCGGAGACCTGCTGGAGTATTGGAGCGGACGACGCTGGCCGTCCGGCCGCCACCGCGTGCTGCCGCCGCAACCGCACGCACCGGAAGAGGACCTGGTGTCGCTGATCTACTTCTACGAAGCCAACCACGACGCGCTGATCACCCCGTTGCAGCCGCCCATCGGTGCGGTGTCCGGGCTCGCGCCGGTGGTCTCCGCGGATTTCATCAAGGAACGGCTGGACGCCATCACCGTCGGCTGAGCGGCCCTCAGAACTCGTGCCGGTACTCCCGCAACCGAACCCGTCCGTCGACCGCCAGCACCCCTTCGGCGCGCAGCCGTTCCAGCTGCCGCGTCGCCAGATGCGCTGCCGGCCGGCCTGATGCGCTGATCACGCGGTGCCAGGGCAGGTCCGAGGAATCGGTCCGCATGATCCAGCCGACGATCCGCGGGCTGGAAAGCTCTGCGGCATCGGCAATGTCGCCGTACGTCGACACCCGACCGGACGGTATCGAGGCGACGAGACCCCGCACCTTCTCCACCTGCTCGTCGGTGACAGCCGCCACGATCAGACCAGGTGACGCCGGATCACGTCGGCGGTTTCGGCGGGCATGGCGTGCGGCACCATGTGGTCGCAATCGAATTCGGTCAGCACGAAGTCGGCGCCGAGCCGGGCCTGCAAACCCGACACGAGCTCGCCGGTGACGTAGGCCGGATGGGTCCGTTTGGCCAGCACCAGCGTCGTCGGTGTGCCCTGCGGCGGCAACACGATCGGGCGGGCCAGCTCACTCCAGTAGGACATCATGGCGGGCAGGCTGATGCGCCAGCCGACGCGTCCGCCCGGCAGGGCGACCAGGTGCTCGTCCAGGTCGCGCTCGAGTTCGCCGGGGTACTTCGCCGAGACCTCGCCCCACGATCCGTTCACCTTCTCGGCGTGGGCCTCCTGACGGTCCGGGTAGTCGGGGGAGCCGAGCATGGCGTCGGCGATCTCGCTCATCCAGCTGCCGTCCAGCCCGGTCGCCGGGTCCAGCAGCACCAGGCCGGACACCAGATCCGGATGGGCGGCAGCGAGATTGAGCGCTATCGCGCCACCGAATGAATGTGCCACCACGACCACCCGCCCGTCGGCCTCGGCCTGGAGGAGGGCCGCCAGGGCCGCGACGTTCTCGTCGATGTTCCACGGCGCCGCCCACGACGAATGGCCATGTCCCAGGAGGTCGGGCGCCAGTACCGCATATTCGGCCAGATACCCGTCCGCCAGTGTCTGCCAGCGCTTTCCGTGGCCGGTCAGGCCGTGCAGGGCCAGGATCTGTGCCGGCCGCGCCGGTCCGTAGCGGTACACCTGCAAGCTCACCCCGTTGATGCTGCCAGACATCGCGGCCGGACGTCGCCGTCGGCCGAACTTGTCGTACCCCCGTGGTTGCATTCCTGCCATGGCCGCCCCGCACTCCGCACTCACCGCGCCCGGCTCGGTTAATGCCCTGACCGAGCCCGGGCAGCGCGGTGTCGTGCGGGTGCTGGGCGGCCCCGGAACCGGCAAGACCGAGCTGCTGATCCGCACGGCGGCAACACATATCGCGGCGGGAACCGATCCGGAGTCGGTGCTCCTGCTCACCGGTTCGGCGCGGCTGGGCAGCCGGGTCCGCGGCGCCATCACCTCGGCGCTGCTGGGCGATACCGGCCAGGTCACCCGGGAGCCGCTGGTTCGCACCCTGCACTCCTACGCGTTCGCCGTGCTGCGGCTCGCCGCGCAGCGTGCCGGTGACCCGCCGCCGCGCCTGATCACCAGTGCCGAGCAGGACGGCATCATCCGCGAGCTCCTCGCCGGTGATCTGGAGGATGGCGACGAGGCGAGCGTGGACTGGCCGCCGCACCTGCGGCCGGCGTTGGGCACCGCGGGGTTCGCGACCGAATTGCGGGACCTGTTGGCCCGCTGCACCGAACGCGGCGTCGACCCCGCGGATCTGCGCCGGATCGGCCGCAAGGCCGGCCGTCCGGAGTGGGTGGCGGCGGCTCGGTTCGCGCAGGTCTACGAGCAGGTCATGCTGCTGCGCAGCGCCGTCGGCATGGCGGCCCCGCAGGCGACGGTGCCCGCGCTGGGCGCGGCCGAGCTGGTGGGCGCCGCGCTCGAGGCCTTCGCGGTCGATCCCGCATTGCTGGACGCCGAACGCGCCCGCATCAAGCTGTTGCTCGTCGACGATGCGCAGCACCTCGATCCGCAGGCCGCGCTGCTGGTGCGGGTGCTGGCGGCCGGTGCCCAGCTGACGGTCATCGCCGGTGACCCGAGCCAGACCGTGTTCGGCTACCGCGGCGCCGAGCCGACGCTGCTGTACGGCCCCGATGACCAGCCGCAGGTGGTGCTGACCGAGTCTCACCGGTGCTCGCCCGCAGTGGCCGGAGCGGTCGCGGCCGTCGCGCGGCGGCTGCCCGGCGTGGACGCGTCCCGGGCTCTGACGCCGGCGACGACGGATCAGCTCGGCTCGCTGGCGGTGCGCGTCGCCAGTTCTCCGCATGCCGAATCCGCGTTGATCGCCGACGCCTTGCGGCGCGCGCACCTGGTCGACGGCGTGCCGTGGTCGCAGATGGCCGTCATCGTGCGGTCGGTACCGCGGGCCGGGACAGCGCTGGCCCGGGCCCTGAGCGCCGCCGGGGTTCCGGTGCAGCAGCAGGCCGGCATGGCGCCACCCGCGCAGCATCCGGCGGTGGGCGCGCTGCTCACGGTGCTGGACTGCATCGCCGACCAACTGACCGGTGACCGGGCACTGGCTCTGCTGACCGGCCCCATCGGCCGCGTGGACCCGGTGTCACTGCGCCAGTTGCGGCGCGCGCTGCGCCGCGCCGACGGCAGCGGTCGCGATTTCGGTGACCTGCTCGTCGAGGCGCTGACCGGAAGTACCGAACACTCGCTGTCCGATCAGCTGGCACGGCCCGTGCGGCGCGTCCGCGCGGTTCTCGACGCGGCGCGCCGGTCGGCGACCGCGGGCCAGGATCCGCGTTTCGTGCTGTGGCAGGCCTGGCACGCCAGCGGGTTGTCGCGCCGGTGGCAGGCCGCGGCAGGGCGTCCGGGTGCGGCGGGGGTGGCGGCAAACGCCGATCTGGATGCCGTCACCGCGCTGTTCGACACCGCCGACCAGTACGTCGCTCGCACCGCGGCGGCGTCCCTCGCCGGCTTGATCGACCACGTCCGCGCTCTCTCCTGGGCGGGTTCGGCTCCCGAGCGCGCCGAGGCCGACGAGGTGGCCGTGCTCAGTGCCCATGCTGCGCTGGGGCGGGAGTGGGACTTCGTGGTCATCGCGGGCCTGCAGGAAGGGTTGTGGCCCAACACCGTTCCGCGTGGGGGCGTACTCGGCACCCAGCAGCTCCTCGACATCGTCGACGGGGTGGGTGACGTGCGCGGCATGTCGGCCACGGCGCCGCTGCTGGCCGAGGAACGGCGACTGCTGGTCGCCGCGCTGGGACGGGCCCGCAACCGCGTGCTGGTGACGGCCGTCGACAGCGACAACGGTGACGAGGCGTTGCTGCCGTCGACGTTCTTCGAGGAGCTGGCGGCCCTGGCCGGCGGCACCGACCCCGACGCCGACGAGCTCCCGGTGCATGCGCCCGCCGTGTTGTCGCCGTCGGCATTGGTCGGCAGGTTGCGGTCGGTGGTGTGTGCTCCCGACGGCGCGGTCGAGGAAACCGACCGGCTCTGTGCGGCAGCGCAATTGGCCCGGCTGGCCGAGGCCGGCGTGCCGGGCGCCGACCCGGCGCAGTGGTACGCCAGCACGGCGCTGTCCACTGCCGAGCCGCTGTGGTCGGGCGACGACCACGTCGTCACGGTGTCGCCGTCGACCGTGCAGACCCTGACCGACTGCCCGCTGCGCTGGATGCTGGAGCGCCACGGCGGCAGCGACGGCCGCGATCTGCGGTCGGCGTTGGGCTCGCTGGTGCACGCGCTGGTTGCCGATTCGGGTCGCAGCGAGGCGCAGCTGCGGGGTGAACTCGAAAAGGTCTGGCAGCAGCTGCCTTTCGATTCGAACTGGTATGCCGACAACGAGCTGGAGCGGTACCGCGCCATGCTGGCGACGTTCACGACGTGGCGGCAGGAGACCCGCGGTGAGCTGACCGAGGTCGGTACCGAACTCGAGGTGTCCGGCACGATCGCCGACGAGGGGCTGCAGGTGCAGGTGAAGGGACGTATCGACCGCCTGGAACGGGACCGTGAGGGCCGCCTCGTGGTGGTCGATGTCAAGACCGGCAAGAGCCCCGCCACCAAGGCCGATGCCCAGGAGCACGCCCAGCTCGCGCTGTACCAGCTGGCGATCGCCGAAGGTGTTGTGCCGCATGGTGATCAGCCCGGCGGTGGCCGGCTGGTGTATCCGGCCAAACCTGCCAAGACCGGCGCCACCGAACGCGAACAGGATCCGATGGGGGAGACGGCGCAGGCGCAGTGGCGGCAGCGGGTGACCGACGCCGCCGCGGCGACGGCCGGGCCGCACTTCGTCGCGCGCGTCGGCTCCGGGTGTGCGACGTGCCCGGTGCGGGCCATGTGCCCGGCACAGGGTACGAAGGGGGCATGCCCGTGACGTACAGCCCTGCCGACCTTGCCGAGGCACTCGGGCTGTTCACCCCGACCGACGAGCAGGCTGCGGTCATCGCCGCGCCGCCGGGACCACTGGTGGTGATCGCCGGCGCCGGTGCCGGGAAAACCGAGACCATGGCCGCGCGCGTGGTGTGGCTGGTGGCCAACGGCTATGCCACGCCGTCACAGGTGCTGGGGTTGACCTTCACCCGCAAGGCCGCCGGACAGTTGTTGCGCCGCGTGCGCACCCGGCTGGCCCGTCTGGCGGGGTCGGGTCTGCTGCCCGGCGTCTCGCTGGCCGACGAGCACGCCACCGTCAGCACCTACCACGCCTTCGCGGGCACCCTGCTCCGCGAGTACGGGCTGCTGCTGCCCATCGAGCCCGCCACCCGGCTGGTCACCGAAACCGAGATGTGGCAGTTGGCTTTTCGGGTGGTGTCCGACTTCCCGGGCCAGTTGCACACCGACAAGTCACCGGCCGCCGTCACCCAGATGGTGCTGCGCCTCGCCGGCCAGTTGTCCGAGCATCTCGTCGACACCGACGCCGTGCGCGACACGCATCACGAGCTGGAGCGGCTCATTCTCACGCTCCCCGGAGGCCCGGGCCAGCGCGGCGGGCCCACCCAGTGGCTGCTGAACCTGCTGGCCACCCAGACCGAGCGGGCCGAGCTGGTGCCGCTGATCGATGCCGTGCACCAGCGGATGCGGGAAGCGCAGGTCATGGACTTCGGCAGCCAGATGTCGGCCGCGGCCCGCCTGGCCGAGCGTTTCCCGCAGGTCGGCGCGCAGCTGCGGGAGCGGTATCGCGTGGTCCTGCTCGACGAATACCAGGACACCGGGCACGCCCAGCGGGTCGCGCTGTCGTCGCTGTTCGGCGGCGGCGTCGACGACGGCCTGGCGCTGACGGCCGTCGGGGATCCCATTCAGTCGATCTACGGCTGGCGCGGCGCGTCGGCGACCAACCTGCCGCGGTTCACCACCGACTTCCGGCTGTCCGACGGGTCGCCGGCCCCGACCCTGGAACTGCGGACCAGTTGGCGCAATCCGCCGCGGGCACTCAGGCTGGCCAACGAGGTCTCCGCCGAGGCGCGGCGCCGCAGCGTGAGCGTGCGCGAATTGCTGCCGCGACCGGGCGCCGAGCCGGGAACCATTCGGTGTGCATTGCTGGATGATGTTGTTGCCGAACGTGATTGGGTGGCCGATCACTTGGCCCGCCGGTACCACGGTGCCGTCGCGGCGGGAGAGCCGGTGCCGACGGCCGCCGTCCTGGTGCGCCGCAACGCCGACGCCGCCCCCATCGCCGAGGCGCTGACTGCCCGCGGGGTGCCCGTCGAGGTGGTCGGTCTGGCCGGGCTGCTGGCCATCCCCGAGGTCGCCGACGTCGTCGCGATGCTGCGCCTGGTCGCCGAACCGACCGCCGGGGTCGCCGCGATGCGGGTGCTCACCAGCGCGCGGTGGCGGTTCGGCGCCGCCGACCTGGCCGCGCTCTGGCGCCGCGCCTCGGAACTGGATGCGCCCGACCCGGCGCGGACGTCCGGGTCGCCCGCCGAGCAGGCTGTCGCGCAGGTCGCCCCCGACGCCGACCACGCCTGCCTGGCCGACGCGATCAGTGATCCGGGCCCGGCCGACCGCTACTCACCCGAAGGACACCGCCGGCTGCTGGCCCTGGCCGCCGAATTGAGCCAGTTGCGTGCGCACCTGCACCAGCCGCTGCCGGATCTGGTCGCCGAAGTGCGCCGGGTTCTGGGTATCGACGCCGAAACCCGCGCGGCCAGTGGGGTTTCCGAGGGCTGGCGCGGCACCGAACATCTCGATGCCTTCGCCGATGTGGTCGCGGGATACGCCGCGCGGCCGGCCGCAGAACCGGACGGCGCAGCATCCATCGCCGGACTGCTGGCGTATCTGACGGCGGCCGCGGAGGTCGAGAACGGGCTGGCACCGGCACAGGTGACGGTGGCCTCGGACCGCGTGCAGATCCTGACGGTGCACGCGGCCAAGGGCCTGGAATGGCAGATCGTCGCGGTTCCGCACCTGGTTGCCCGGGTGTTCCCGTCGACCGCGTCGCAGCGCACCTGGCTGACCGACGCGGGGGACCTGCCGCCGTTGTTGCGTGGGGACCGTGCCGAGCTGTCCGAACATGGCGTGCCGGTGCTCGACACCTCCGATGTCTACGACCGGAAGATGTTGGCGGACAAGATCGCCGCGCACAAGGCGCTGCTCGATCAGCGGCGCACCGATGAGGAACGCCGGCTGCTCTACGTGGCCCTCACCCGCGCCGAGGACACCCTGCTGTTGTCCGGATATCACTGGGGGACGACGGCCGGGAAACCGGCGGGGCCTTCTGACTTCCTGATCGAGATACGCGACATCATCGAACGGGCAGCGCAGGAGGGCCACCCCTGCGGTGAAATCGAGCAGTGGGCCACGGCACCCGCGGAAAATGCCGTCAACCCGTTGCGGGACAACGTCGTCGAGTGCTCCTGGCCCGTCGACCCGGCTGGTTCCCGGCGCGGGGACGTCGACCGGGGCGCGGCCCTGGTGGCCCAGGCGCTCGCCGCAGGGGCCGAAGACCTCGAGGACCGGCACGGCTGGGCTGCCGACGTGGACGCCCTGCTGGCCGAGCGGGAGCGGGCCCAGGAGCGCGGTCCGCTCGACCTGCCGCCGCAGTTGTCGGTGAGCACATTGGTCGACCTGGGCAGCGACCGGTCGGGTGCACTGCAACGGCTGCAGCGACGGCTGCCCGCCCGGCCGGACCCGCAGGCGCTGCTGGGCACCGCGTTCCACGACTGGGTGCAGCGGTACTTCTCCGCCGAGCGGCTGTTCGACCTCGACGACCTGCCCGGTGCGGTCGACGCCGAGCTGGGGCAGGCCGTCGCCGAGGAACTCGCCGATCTGCAGGCCGCGTTCGCCCTCTCGGAGTGGGCGGCCCGCACCCCGATCGACATCGAGGTGCCGTTCGACATGGTGATCGGTGACCGGGTCATCCGCGGCCGCATCGACGCGGTGTTCGCCGATGCCGACGGTGGCTACACCGTGCTCGACTGGAAGACCGGCGATCCGCCATCGACCCCGGAAACGCTGCGCAACAAGGCGATTCAGCTGGCGGTGTACCGCCTGGCGTGGTCGTCCATCCAGGGCGTACCCGTCGATGCGGTGCGGGCGGTCTTCCACTACGTGCGCGCTGGGGAGACGGTGGCACCCACCGACCTGCCCGGCGCCGACGAGCTGGCGGCGCTAGTTCACCTCGGGTGAGTTGCGGTAGATCTTGAGTGCCTGGGTCACCATCGGCACCTGCAACGGCAGCCGGGCCAGTGCCGCGATGCGGGCCGGCCACCCCTTGGGCCACCACAGCCGGACCATGTTGACGTTCGCCGGGAAGACGCTGAGGAAAAGTGCGACCGCGGCCAGCGCGCCCAGCTTGCGGGTACGGGGCAGGAGCAGCGCGGCGCCGGTGGCGACTTCGCCGACGCCCGACGCATAGGTGTAGAACCGTGCCGTGCCGGGGAGTTCCTCCGGGACGATGCCGTCGAAAGGCTTCGGTGCGACGAAGTGCAGGGCGCCCATTCCGACGAGCAGCGCGCCCATTCGGTACGCGGGCGCCTGGCTGGGAGTGGTGTTGGCAGTGCTGTTGGCGGCGGTCATGGTTACATAGTGCTGTGCCGAGCCGTCTCGTGGTGAGTCTCCGCCAGATAATGGAGCCGCATGGCTCGCGTTAGGTTGTCGCGGCGCATGGCCGCGATGGAACAGAACCTCACGAGCCGCCAGAACGCGGATCTGGTTGATGTGCTGCAGATTCCGGAAGCGTTCGTCAGTCCCATCCGCCGGATCGTGCGCCGTGTCATCTACGCGCTGCTGGTGCTCGCCGCCGCGGTGCTTGTCGTGTACCTCGACCGCGACGGCTACCGCGACGCCCAGGAGAACGAGATGTCGCTCCTGGACTGCATCTACTACGCGACGGTGTCGCTGTCGACCACCGGCTATGGCGACATCACACCGCTGACACCGAGCGCGCGCCTGGTGAACGTCCTGGTGATCACGCCCATGCGGATCGCGTTCCTGATCGTGCTCATCGGTACGACCGTCGAGACGCTGACCACGCAGTCTCGTCAAGCCTTGAAGATTCAGCGATGGAGGAGCACCGTGCGCAACCACACCATCGTCGTCGGTTACGGGACCAAGGGCCGCACCGCGGTCCAGGCCATGGTCGGTGACGAGGTCGCCCCCGGAGACATCGTCGTCGTCGACGAGAACCCGGCGGCCCTGGACCGGGCGCGTGCCGCCGGACTGGTCACCGTGGTCGGCGACGCCACCAAGTCGGAGGTGCTGCGCCTCGCCGGCGCCCAGCACGCGAAGTCCATCGTCGTCGCGACCGACAAAGACGCCACCGCCGTGCTCGTCACGCTGACCGCGCGCGAGGTGGCGCCCAAGGCCAAGATCGTCGCCTCGGCCCGCGAGGCCGAGAACCAGCACCTGCTACGGCAGTCCGGCGCCGACTCGACGGTCGTGTCCTCGGAGACCGCCGGCCGGCTGCTGGGCATCGCGACCCAGACGCCGAGCGTCGTCGAGATGGTCGAAGACCTGCTCACCCCCGACGCCGGCTTCGCGATCTCCGAGCGCGAGGTCGAGGCCAAGGAGCTCGGCGGTTCGCCGCGGCACTTGACCGACATCGTGCTCGGGGTGGTGCGCGACGGGCAGCTGCTGCGGGTCGACTCGCCTGAGGTCGACGCCCTGGCGGCCGGGGACCGGCTGCTCTACATCCGCAACGCCGAAGTCGAACGGTAAGCCCCGCGATGAGCGATTTCACCCTGCGTAACGTCCCGCTGCTGTCCCGGGTCGGTGCCGACCGGGCCGACACGCTGCGCACCGACGTCGACGCCGCGATCGCCGGCTGGAAGGACGCGCTGCTGCTGCGCGTGGACCGCCGTAATCAGGTGTTGATCTCCGGTGGCCGGGTGGTGCTCGGGCGTGCCGCGGAACTCGGCGACAAGCCCGACGAGCACGCGGTGTTCCTGGGCCGGATGCCCGACGGCCGCCATGTGTGGGGCGTGCGCGCCGCACTGGAGGAGCCGACGGGCGGGACGGACGCGCCGGTTGAGGTCCTCGACCTGCGCCGGGCCGGGCCGATCTTCGACGACATCAGCGCGCAGCTCGTCTCGACGGCGACGGCACTGCTGAACTGGCATGACAGCGCCCGCTTCAGCGCCATCGACGGCGCGCCCACCAAGCCGATCAAGGGCGGCTGGGCGCGGGTCAACAGCGTCGGCGGCCACGAGGAATTCCCGCGCATCGACCCGGCGATCATCTGCCTCGTGCACGACGGGCATGACCGCGCGGTGCTGGCCCGGCAGACCAACTGGCCCGAGCGGTTGTTCTCACTGCTGGCCGGGTTCGTCGAGGCCGGCGAATCGTTCGAGAGCTGCGTGGTACGCGAGATCGCCGAGGAGATCGGTCTGACCGTCACCGACGTCAAGTACCTGGGCAGTCAGCCGTGGCCGTTCCCGCGTTCGCTGATGGTCGGCTTCCACGCCATCGGTGATCCGGAGCAGCCGTTCTCGTTCAACGACGGCGAGATCGCCGAGGCCGACTGGTTCACCCGGGCCGAGGTGCGCGAGGCCCTCGAGCACGGCGACTGGAACAGCACGGCGGACACCCGGCTGCTGCTGCCCGGCTCCATCTCGATCGCCCGGGAGATCATCGAATCCTGGGCGGCCCAGTGATTTGTGCACGAAAATCCGCGGCCAGCGCGGAAAATCGTGCACAAATCCCTAACTCAGCTTGGCTTTGACGTCCTTGATGCTGGGGTTGGTCAGCGTCGAGCCGTCGGGGAACTTGACCGTCGGAACCACGTGGTTGCCGTTGTTGACCGAACCGACGAACTCGGCGGCCGCCGGGTCCTGCTCGATATCGATCTCGGTGTAGGAGATGCCTTCGGCCTTCAGCGCGGTCTTGAGCCGCTTGCAGTAGCCGCACCAGGTCGTGCTGTACATGATCAGTGCACTCATAACGCACCTCAACGTATCCGATCGTCGCATCATGCCGCCCAGCGGTGCCTCGTGTGTCACACCCGCCTGCCATGATGGAGGCCATGCCAGCCGAGGCCCCGCCGTCCACACTCCTCGAGGACCTCGACGACGAACAGCGTGAGGCCGTCCTCGCGCCGCGCGGCCCGGTGTGCGTGCTGGCCGGTGCCGGCACGGGCAAGACCCGCACCATCACCCGCCGTATCGCGTATCTGGTCGCCGCCGGACACGTCGCGCCGAGTCAGGTGCTGGCCGTGACGTTCACCCAACGCGCCGCCGGTGAGATGCGCGGCCGCCTCCGCAGCCTGGAAAGCGAGATCGACGGAGCACAAGGCACCGGGGCCGTCCAGGCCATGACGTTCCACGCCGCGGCGCTGCGGCAACTGCGGTACTTCTGGCCGCGGGTAGTCGGGGACACCGGCTGGGAGCTGCTCGACAGCAAGTTCGCGGTGGTCGCGCAGGCGGCCAATCGGGCGGGCATTCAGGCCAGTACCGACGACGTGCGCGACTTGGCTGGCGAGATCGAATGGGCCAAGTCGTCCCTCATCAGTCCCGAGCTGTACCCGGAGCAGGTCGCCAAGATCGAGCGGGACATCCCGTTCGACGCCGCCAAGGTCGCCGCGGTGTATGCCGGGTATGAGGGCCTCAAGGCCCGGCGCGACGGATCGGCGCTGCTGGACTTCGACGACCTGCTGTTGCACACCGCCGCCGCCATCGAGAACGACGCCGCCGTCGCCGGCGAATTCCGCGACCGCTACCGCTGCTTCGTCGTCGACGAGTACCAGGACGTCACCCCGCTGCAACAGCGGGTGCTCAACGCCTGGGTGGGGGAGCGCGACGACCTGACGGTGGTCGGTGACGCCAACCAGACCATCTACTCGTTCACCGGCGCCACCCCGCAATACCTCCTCGACTTCTCGCGGCGGTTCCCCGATGCGGCGCTGATCCGGCTGGAGCGCGACTACCGCAGCACGCCGCAGGTGGTGTCGCTGGCCAATCAGGTGATCTCGGCGGCGTCCGGCCGGATGGCCGCCAGCCGGTTGCAGCTCATCGGTCAGCGCGATCCGGGGCCCAAGCCGGTGTTCCGGGAACATCCCGACGAGGTCGCCGAGGCCAACGCGGTCGCCGCCGCCATCAAGAAGCTCATCCAATCCGGAACTGCCCCTTCGGAAATCGCGGTGCTGTACCGCATCAACGCGCAGTCCGAGGTGTACGAGGAGGCGCTCACCGCGGCCGGGGTGGCGTTCCAGGTGCGCGGAGGTGAGGGCTTCTTCAGCCGCCAGGAGATTCGGCAGTCGTTGCTGGCGCTGCAGCGCGCCGCGGGACACCAGGGTGACGTCGCCGGTGTCGAGCTGCCCCAGTTGGTCCGGGATCTGCTGGAACCGCTGGGCCTGACGGCCGAGCCGCCGGCGGGTACCAAGGCCCGGGAACGCTGGGATGCGTTGTTGGCCTTGGTCGAATTGGTCGAGCAGGAAGTCGCGGTGCGTCCCAACCTGGACCTGCAGGGCCTGCTCGTCGAGCTGCGTCAGCGCGCCGATTCGCGGCACCCACCGGTGGTGCAGGGCGTCACGCTGGCGTCGCTGCACGCCGCCAAGGGCCTCGAATGGGATGCGGTGTTCCTGGTCGGTCTGGTCGACGGCACGCTGCCCATCTCGCACGCACTGTCACATGGCGCGGACAGCGAACCGGTCGAAGAGGAGCGCCGCCTCTTCTACGTCGGAATCACCAGGGCCAGAGTGCATTTGACGATTTCGTGGGCGCTAGCCCGGGCCGCCGGCGGGCGGCAGAGCCGCAAGCCCTCGCGGTTCCTCAACGGGCTTACACCGCAGAGCCGCCGGGAACCCCAACAGCCGCAACGTAAACGGGGTCCAGCGCCGCGCTGCCGGGTCTGCAATGCGGCGCTGACGTCGTCGACCGCGATCCTGTTGCGGCGCTGCGAATCGTGCCCGTCGAACCTGGACGAGGAGCTGCTCGGCCGGCTCAAGGAGTGGCGCCTGCGTACCGCGCAGGAGATGAAGGTGCCCGCCTACGTGGTGTTCACCGACAACACCTTGATCGCGATCGCCGAGGCCCTGCCGGCCGACAATGCCGCGCTGGTGGCCATTCCCGGCATCGGTGCGCGCAAGCTGGAGCAATACGGGCCGGATGTGCTGGCATTGGTGAACGCGTCCCGTTAGCCCCACTAAATTGCGCCAAACTTGACGCAAATTGCGCCAAAACTGCTGGTCAAAAAATCGCTTGCCTGATTTTGGTGGTAACGTCTAGCCTCGAAGCCGCAACGAAATCCCGCGAATTCGCACCCCGTGAATCCGCAGTCGACCGCTGAGGAGGTGGCCCCGATGATCAGCTTTGATGCGTCCCGTGGCGCTGTCCTCGCTGTCTCTGGTTCCCGTGCGCCGTTGACCGCTGCCGCCTATGAGGCGGTATCGCGCGTCGGCGCCGGTTGGCATCAGATCGTTGACGTTCCCGCCATTCCCGCTGTCGCTGCAGCCGCCGCTATGCCGGCGGCACGTCTCGCGACGGCTGGACATGTCGCCGACATCCCGCAGCGCAAGCGCAACGCCAAGACCTTCGCGTCCGTGAAGCGAGGCACTACTTAGGTAGCGCCCACAGCAGCCAAAACCTGGCCACGGACCCGAAACCACCGGATCCGTGGCCAATGTTTTTGGGGCACAACCTCAAAACCACCACCTGGTCACCGATCCATCAGACAGATGAGACGCAAGACGACCAGGAAGTAGGTGATGAGGACATGACTAGCCAGACTTGCCGACAAAGGCTGGCGGTGCCATGTCATGTCGGCGACCCCGATATGTGGTTCGCTGACAACCCCACTCAGCTGGAACAGGCCAAGGCGCTGTGCGCCGACTGCCCGATCCGGTTGCAGTGCCTCAACGAGGCGCTGGAACGTGAAGAGCCGTGGGGTGTTTGGGGTGGGGAGATCCTCGAGCGCGGCGCCGTCATCGCACGCAAGCGTCCGCGCGGTCGTCCGCGTAAGGACGTCGTCGCGGCATGACCCCGCGGCCAAACCTCGGGGGGCACCAACCGCGAGCGGCCGTGTTTGTACGCCGACACACCGTGTTTGGCGTGCATTACGCGGCCGCTCGCCGGCGCCGAGCGGCCGCGTAATCGCCGCTGACTACGGCGTGAAGCCCGGAACCAGTTCCGTGGCAATGGCTTTCACGGGAACGTGGGCGTCCAGCTGACAGCAGATCGCCACGGTCGACGCGATCACGCGCAGCGGGATGACCAGATTCCGCGGCATGTCGAGCTGACGGGCCATCTTGATCTGGTTCACGCCGTTGTCCAACTGGCCCGCAGCCATTTTCATGATCCAGCGCCGCGTGTAGTGGAAGACGTCGGTCTGGACCGGCTCGACGTACTGCCGCAGCATGTTGTCGACCTCGAAGATCGGGACCTCTTCGCCCGGCTGGATAAACCCGGCTTCCTCCATCACCGGCAGCAGTTTGTCGTAGTTCTTGTCCCGCGCCAGGCTGATCATCTCGCCGATCGCGGTCGGCAGCCCACCGGGCAGTGGCGCCACCGCGCCGAAGTCGATGACGCCCATGCGACCGTCGGGCAACAGCATGAAGTTCCCGGGGTGGGTGTCCCCGTGCATGATCTCCAGGCGCGCCGGCGCGTCGAATGTCAGCTCCGACAGCCGGGTACCCATCAGATCGCGCTGCTCGACGGTGCCCTCCCGGATGATGACCGACATCGGGATGCCGTCCATCCACTCGGCGATGACGACCTTCGGCGCGCTGGCCACGATCGCCGGCACCTTGAAATGCGGGTGCCCGGCGTAGGCCTTCGCGAACGCCCGCTGGTTGTCGGCCTCCAGCCGGTAGTCCAGCTCCATCTCGGTGCGGTCGATCAGCTCGTCGACGACGCCCTGGACATCGGCGCCGGGCGCCAGCTGCTTGAAGACGCCGACCAGACGCTGGATGGTCTTCAGGTCGGCACGCAGCGCCTCGTCGGCGCCGGGGTACTGGATTTTGACCGCGACCTCGCGGCCGTCGGACCAGACGGCCTTGTGCACCTGGCCGATGCTGGCCGACGCGACCGGGGCGTCATCGAAGGACTGGAAGCGGTCGCGCCACTTGGTACCCAGCTGCGCATCGAGCACGCGGTGCACCTTGGCGGCCGGCAGGGGCGGGGCTTCGCGCTGCAGCTTGGTCAGCGCCTCGCGGTACGGCTTGCCGTACTGCTCGGGAATCGCCGCCTCCATCACCGACAGGGCCTGGCCGACCTTCATCGCCCCGCCCTTGAGTTCACCCAGCACGGTGAACAGCTGGTTGGCCGCCTTGTCCATCAGCTCGGCGGTCACCTCGTCCTTGGACCTGCCCGCCAGGCGCTTGCCCAACCCCAGCGCCGCCCGTCCCGCCATGCCGCCGGCCAGACCGGCGAGCTTCGCGTTGCGTGCCACACTGCCCCGTTTGATATCAGCCACATTCACATCATCCATGACGTTGCTGAGTGCACGGCAGCGACATGGCAACGCGCGTTGTCACGAAAGTCGATCGCACCAGTCACACAGCGGATGACGCGACCACCGGCGCACCACCGTGGTCCGCGAGCCGATGTCGAATTCGAGGGTGGCATCGAGCGTCGGCGGTGGTTCTGCGCGGGCCCCGCCGCCGCGGATCGCGTCGATCACCCGGTCCACCTGGTTGAGCGCCACCGCCGCGGTGGCCAGTACCGTCGCCCGGTCGGCGCTGCCGACGGTGCCCTCCAATTGGGCGGCCAGCACCGGCCACGACGCGTCGCGGTCGCTGCGGTGGAGGTCGGCACAGTTCAGGCAGCTCGTCGCCCCGGGCAGAACGAGGGGACCGATCAGCCCGGTGCCGTCCCGGATCCGCACCGGCAGATGCGGGACCCCGGCACGGTGCAGGTCGCGCACCAGACGGCGGTCGGCGACCAGGAAATCGGACAGCACCACCAGATCGGCGGCGTCCCGCGTGACGGCCACGTGGCCGAATCGGCTGGTGCGCACCCGGGTTCCGGAACAATTCAAGGCGCCGGCCAACAGGTCCGAGAGGGGACCGCTGCCGTGAATGCGTACCGACACCGGTCGCCGGCCGGTATCCGGCGCCGTCTGCAACAGTCCCGCTGAGTTCAGAGCGTCGACCAAGCCGGTCCAGCCGTCGACGTCGGTCAGCCCGGCCGCCAGCGCGAGCGCCTGGCTGCTCTCGGCGTCGACGCCGCTCTGCATGCCGCGCAGCAAGTCCGCCAGGTCACCGACCGTCAACCCGTCCGGAGGCCGAATGCCGATGGCGCGCCGCGGGTCCCAGCCGAGCTGCACCGTCCCGTCGGGCCGCTGCAACACCGGCATGGCCGGGTTCAGGGTCTGACGAGACGTGGTCATGGGCCAACTGTGCCAACAGCACGCCGATTCGGCGAATCAGTTATCCACAGGCACTCAGCCCTCGGCTGGGTCGTCTCCCGCGTCCTCGTCGGCGGACCGCTTGAGGTCCTTCTCCAGATCGGCCAGCGCCTGATCGAGATCCGAGGTGTCGCCGCCGAGCGCCTGGTCGATGAAGGCCGCGGGCTCGTCCAGATCGGCGGCGCTGGGCAGCAGATCGGGGTGTTGCCAGACGGCGTCGCGCTTGTCGGCGCCGACGGCGTCGGTCAGCTTCTCCCACAGGGTGGCGGCCTCGCGCATCTTGCGCGGCCGCAGTTCCAGGCCCACGAGGGTCGCGAAGGTCTGCTCGGCGGGTCCGCCGGTGGCGCGACGACGACGCAGCGTCTCGCTCAGCGCCGACGTGCCGGGCAGCCGCTCACCGAGTGCGGCGGTGACGACGGTCTGCACCCAGCCCTCGATGAGCGCCAGCAGCGTCTCCAGTCGTTCCAGCGCCGCGGCCTGCTCGGGGGTGGCCTTCGGTTCGAACATGCCCTGGCTCAGCAGCTTTTCCATGGCGCCCGGGTCGCCCATCAGCGCCGCCGGGTCCAGGCCGGAGGCCATCTCCTCGAAGCCGCTCATGTCGATCTTCATGCCCTTGGCAAAGGCTTCGACGGCGCTGAGCAGCTGGCTGGCCAGCCACGGCACGTGGCTGAAAAGCCGGTGGTGGGCTGCTTCACGCGCCGCGAGGAATGTCAGCACCTCGCTGCGCGGCTGCTCGAGACCTTCGCCGAACGCCTCGACGGCCTCGGGCATCAGCGCGGCGACACCGGACGGCCCCAGCGGCAGGCCGATGTCGGTGGACGTCAGCACCTCCTTGGACAACGTCCCCAGCGCCTGGCCCAGCTGCGAGCCGAAGGCCATGCCACCCATCTGCGACATCATCGCCAGCAGCGGTCCGGCCATCGCCTTGGCCTCTTCGGGCAACGCCGACACCCACACCGTCGACAGCTGCTCGGCGACCGGGTCGCACAGCCGCTTCCAGGTGTTGAGGGTGTTGTCGAGCCAGTCGCTCGGCGTCCACGCCACGGCGCGGGTGGTGCCGGCCGGCAGGGCGGTGACGCCATCGAGCCAGGTCTCCGCCAGGTGCACGGCGTCGGAGATGGCCGTCGCGGTCTGCTCGGGCACCGGCTTGACGAAGCCGATCGAGTTCGACGCCAGCTTGCGGGCCAGGTCGTAGTTGACCGGGCCGGACTGGGGATTGTTCATCGACGCGCCCGCGCCACTGAACATCGCGCCGAGCTGCGTGAAGATCTGCCCGAGGTCGGGCATGCCGGCGCCGCCGGGACCGCCGAACGCGTTGCCGAACCCGAACGGGTCCGAGGAGCCACCGGAAGAGCCTGGTCCAGGTTCTTTCTTGGACTTGTCGCGGTCGGGGTCTTCGCCGCTGGAGAAGCCGAAAGGCAGGTCAGCCATACCGTCAACGGTACTGCCCGCATCGCCGGCGGGTGGCTTCGCGGGTCATGCTGTCAGCGAACCGAGCCACGAGCTTTACTGTTGGCGGCGTGAACAGGCGGATTTCTACGCTCGTGGTCGCTCTGGTGCCGATCATCGTGTTCGTCGTACTGGTGTCGGTGGTGACCGTGCCCTTCGTCTCGCTGGGTCCCGGCCCGACGTTCGACACGCTCGGCGAGGTCGACGGCAAAAAGGTCGTCGACATCAAGGGCGACGTCAAGGTGCACCCGACCTCCGGACACCTGAACATGACCACGGTGTCGCAGAGCGACGGGCTGACGCTGGGCCAGGCGCTGGCGCTGTGGATGTCGGGCCGCGAGCAGCTGGTGCCGCGCGACCTGGTGTATCCGCCGGACAAGTCCAAGGAGCAGGTCGACAAGGCCAACAACGCCGACTTCAAGAACTCCGAGGAAGACGCCGAGTACGCGGCGTTGAGTTACCTGAAGTACCCGAAGGCGGTGACGGTCCAGGCCGTCGCCGATCCGGGGCCCTCGGCCGGTCAGTTGCGCCCCGGCGATGCCATCGATGCGGTCAACGGCATTCCGGTGGCCACCGTCGAAGAGTTCACCGGACTGCTGAAGAAAACCAAGCCCGGTGACCACGTCGTGCTCGACTACCGGCGCAAGAACGCCGGGATCGGCGTCACGACCATCACGTTGGGCACCAACAAGGACCGTGACTACGGCTACCTCGGTACGACGGTGCTCAACGCGCCGTGGGCGCCGTTCGTCATCGACTTCAACCTCGCCAACATCGGTGGCCCGTCGGCCGGTCTGATGTTCAGCCTCGCCGTCGTCGACAAGCTGACCGACGGAAACCTGAACGGCGGCAAGTTCGTTGCGGGTACCGGCACCATCGGCGACGACGGCAAGGTGGGCCCGATCGGCGGCATCACGCACAAGATGCTGGCGGCCCGCGAGGCCGGCGCGACGGTGTTCATGGTGCCCGCCGAGAACTGCGCCGAAGCGGTCTCGGCCCGCCTGGACGGACTCGGGCTGATCAAGGTCGAGAACCTCAGTGGTGCCGTCGACGCGCTGCACGCGGTGTCCGCTGGTGGCGAACCTCCCCGCTGCTGAACTCGCGATCACCCCTGGTTGCGTAGAGTCGTAGGTCAAGCTGGCCTTTTCAGATTTCATACAGACTTTTCAACAGACTGGAGCTGACGAGTGGGGATGCGGCCTGCGGCGAGGATGCCGAAGCTGACGCGACGAAGCCGAATCCTGGTCGGGATCGCGCTGCTGATCGTCGGTTTGTTGATGGTCGGCCCGCGACTGGTCGACGCCTACGTGGACTGGCTGTGGTTCGGTGAGGTCGGCTTCCGTTCGGTGTTCAGCACCGTCCTGGTGACGCGTCTGGTGGTCTTCCTGGTGGCCGGCGTCTTCATCGGCGCCGTGGCGTTCGGTGGAATGGCACTGGCGTACCGGTCCCGGCCGGTGTTCGTGCCGGCGTCCGGACCCAATGACCCGGTGGCCCGCTACCGCGCCACCGTCCTGTCGCGACTGCGGTTGTTCGCCATCGGTGTCCCGGCGTTCATCGGGCTGCTGGGCGGCTTCGTGGCGCAGACCTACTGGGTGCGGGTGCAGCTGTTCCTGCACGGCGGCTCGTTCGGCATCACCGATCCCGAATTCGGCAAGGATCTGGGCTTCTACGCGTTCGACCTGCCCTTCTACCGGCTGGTGCTCGGCTACCTGTTCGTCGGCGTCTTCCTAATGCTGGTCGGGAACCTGTTGGGCCACTACGTGTTCGGCGGCATCCGCTTGTCGGGCCGCCAGGGCGCGCTCAGCCGCGCGGCGCGCATGCAGCTGGTGTCGCTGGTGGGAATCCTGGTGCTGCTCAAGGCCGTTGCCTACTGGTTCGACCGGTACGAGCTGCTCAGCCACACCCGGGCCGGTAAGCCGTTCACCGGCGCCGGCTACACGGACATCAACGCGGTGCTGCCGGCGAAGCTGATCCTGCTGGCGATCGCGGTGATCTGCGCGGTGGCCGTGTTCTCGGCGCTGGTGCTGCGGGACTTGCGGATTCCGGCGATCGGCTTGGTCCTGCTGCTGCTGAGCTCGGTGATCGTCGGGGCCGGCTGGCCCATGTTGGTCGAGCAGTTCAGCGTCAAACCCAATGCGGCGCAGAAGGAACGCGACTACATCAGTCGCAGTATCACGGCGACGCGCGACGCGTACGGGTTGACCGGCGATTCGGTGACCTACCGTGACTACAGCGGCAACGCGCCCGCCACCGCCGAGCAGGTGGCGGCCGACCGGGCGACGACGTCGAACATCCGCCTGCTCGACCCGACCATCGTCGGGCCGGCCTTCACGCAGTTCCAGCAGGGCAAGAACTTCTACAGCTTCCCGGACCAGCTGTCCATCGACCGTTACAACGGGCCGGACGGCAAGCTGCGCGACTTCGTCGTCGCGGCACGGGAATTGAACCCGGACCGGCTGATCGACAACCAGCGCGACTGGATCAACAAGCACTCGGTCTACACCCACGGCAACGGCTTCATCGCCTCGCCCGCCAACACCGTGCGCGGTATCGCCAATGACCCCAACCAGAACGGCGGCTACCCGGAGTTCCTGGCCAGCGTGGTCGGCGCCAATGGCGCGGCCGTGTCGCCCGGTCCGGCACCGCTGGATCAGCCGCGCATCTACTTCGGTCCGGTGATCGCCAGCGCGCCATCGGATTACGCCATCGTCGGCAAGAACGGCGCCGACCGCGAGTACGACTACGAGACCAACACCGAGACGAAGAACTACACCTACGGCGGTACCGGTGGTGTGGACATCGGCAACTGGCTGGCCCGGTCGGTCTTCGCCGCCAAGTTCGCCGAGCGGAACTTCTTGTTCTCCAGCGTCATCGGGCCGAACAGCAAGATTCTGTTCAACCGTGACCCGGCCCACCGGGTCGAGGCAGTGGCGCCGTGGCTGACCACCGACTCGACGGTCTACCCGGCGATCGTCAACAAGCGCATGGTGTGGATCGTCGACGGCTACACCACCCTGGACAACTACCCGTACTCGGAGCTGACGTCGCTGTCGAGTGCGACCGCCGACTCGAATGAGGTTGCGGTCAACCGGATGTTGCCGGACAAGCAGGTCTCGTACATCCGCAACTCGGTGAAGGCCACCGTCGACGCCTACGACGGCACCGTCACGCTGTACGAGCAGGACGAGCACGACCCGGTGCTGCAGGCGTGGATGAAGGTGTTCCCGGACACCGTGAAGCCGAAGTCGGCCATCAGCAAGGAACTCGCCGAGCACCTGCGCTACCCGGAGGACCTGTTCAAGGTCCAGCGCATGCTGCTGGCCAAGTACCACGTCAACGATCCGGTGACGTTCTTCTCGACATCGGACTTCTGGGACGTGCCGCTCGATCCCAACCCGACGGCCAGCAGCTTCCAGCCGCCGTACTACATCGTCGCGAAAGACCTTGCCACGGGTGGTGATTCGTCGTCGTTCCAGCTGACCACGGCGATGAACCGGTTTCGGCGGGACTTCCTGGCGGCGTACATCAGCGCCAGCTCCGATCCGGCAACGTACGGCAAGATCACCGTGCTGACCATCCCGGGTCAGGTCAACGGTCCCAAGCTGGCGTTCAACGCGATCAGCACCGACACCGCGGTCAGCCAGGATCTCGGCGTCATCGGCCGGGACAACCAGAACCGGATCCGGTGGGGCAATCTCTTGACGCTGCCGGTCGGGCAGGGCGGGTTGCTCTATGTCGCACCGGTTTACGCCTCGCCGGGCGCCAGTGACGCGGCCTCGTCGTACCCGCGACTGATCCGCGTGGCGATGATGTACAACGACAAGGTCGGCTACGGCCCGACGGTCCGTGACGCCCTCAACGGCATCTTCGGGCCCGGCGCCGGTGCCACCGCGACCGGTCCGGCTCCGACCGATGTGCCGGCCGGCACGCCGCCTCCGGCGGCCGTTCCGGGGGCCGTCCAGCCGCCTGCCGCGGGACCGCAGCCCCCGCCGGTCGCGGTGCAGTCACCTGGCGTGCCGCTGACGCTGTCGCCCGCGAAAGCGGCTGCCCTGCAAGACGTCAACGCGGCCCTCGACGGCATGCGTGCGGCCCAGCAGAGCGGCAATTTCGCCCAGTACGGCGCCGCGCTGCAGAAGCTCGACGACGCCATGGCGAGGTACCGCGACGCCAAGTAGTCCGCATGAGTCAGAAACTGCCCAACTCCTTCGGGAGTTGGGCAGTTCTGCATCTGGCGCAGGTTCACCAGGTGGTCCCAAAAACCCTGTCTGACCATACGATTTGGTTCATTCGGCAGCGTTGGGTAACGTTGTATTCACCGACGCGGGGTGGAGCAGCTCGGTAGCTCGCTGGGCTCATAACCCAGAGGTCGCAGGTTCGAATCCTGTCCCCGCTACTAGCGAGAAGGCCCCCGGAGAACTCTCCGGGGGCCTTCTTCATGTCCAGGTGGATCGGGGCGTCGAGCAGGAATGTGGGGTCGTCGGAATAGCGCAACGGGAGCCCTGGTTTTGCATTCCGTGGACTCAGTCGCAGGAGATGCAGCCTGGTTCGGCCCCAACGCCCCCGGGTATGCCTGGAAGTCAGTGGCAGACGTCGACCCGGTCGAAATCTTCCCGGGCATCACAGCCCGGCTGCTGTGGCGGGGCGAAGATGGCGCCAAGGCGGCGGTGACGACCATCGCCCCCGGCGCGGTATGGGGTGACGAAGACCATCACAGTCCAGGGCCAGAGGAAGTGTACGTCGTCTCCGGCGTGTTCAACGACGGCGTAAACGACTATCCCGCAGGGACTTTCCTGCACGCACCGGCGGGATCATGGCACATTCCGCAGTCGGCGTCGGGCTGTGTGTTGTTTCTCTTCTACCCGCAGGGTTAGCCGCGCCCGCAAAGCCGGCAGCTGGGCAATCCCCGAAAGTCACTGCGCCGCACGGCCACAGCATCAGCCGGCGAGCTCGATCGTCCCGCCTGGGATCGCGTCGATCAACATCCGGGTGTAGTCCGACGTCGGGTTCTCGTACACCTGGTCGGTGGGCCCGGAATCCACCACCTCGCCGCGTGACATCACGATCACGTTGTGGGCGATCTCCTTCACCACTGCCAGATCGTGGGTGATGAACAGGTAGCTCAGGCCGAGCTCGTTCTGCAGATCGCGCAGGAGCGTCAGGATCTGTGCCTGCACAAGCACGTCCAACGCCGACACCGCCTCGTCGCACACCACCACCTCGGGGTTGAGCGCGAGGGCACGGGCGATCGCGACGCGCTGCCGCTGCCCGCCGGACAGCTCGTTGGGGAAGCGCTGCATGACCGACTGCGGCAGTGCGACCAGGTCCAGCAGCTCCTTCACGCGAGCGGTGCGGGAGGACTTGTCTCCGATGCCGTGGATGTTCAGCGGCTCGGCGATCGCCCGGTAGATGGAGTACATCGGATCCAGTGACCCGTACGGGTTCTGGAACACCGGCTGTACCCGGCGGCGGAACTCCTTCGCGTCGGCGCCCCGCAGCGATGTGACGTCCTTACCGTCGAAATGCACTGTGCCCGAGGTCGCCTCCAACAGTCCCAGCACCATGCGCGCCACCGTCGACTTTCCCGAGCCGGACTCGCCGACCACCGCGGTGGTCGTCCCGCGTCGCAGCGTGAAACTGACATCGTTCACGGCACGAAAGGTCGAGCCGCCGCGGAACGGGACGGCACCGCGGATCGGGAAGTCTTTGATCAAGTTGGTCGCGACCAGCACGTCCTGAGGGCCCGACGACGCGTGCTGGGTGGTCCCGACCTTGAGCGGCAGCGCCTGGTCGCCCACGAGCTCGCCGTCGGTGCGCCGCGCGGCCAAGGAGGGCGCCGCGCGCACCAGCCGCTTGGTGTACTCGTGGTGGGGGTCCTGCAGGATCTGCAGGGCGGGTCCCGACTCGACCACCCGGCCCTTGTACATGACGACAAGGTGGCTGGCGCGTTCCGCGGCCAGGCCGAGATCGTGCGTGATGAGTAGGACCGCGGTGCCGAGCTCGGTGGTCAACTCCTCGAGATGGTCCAGAATCTGCCGTTGCACCGTCACGTCCAGGGCCGAGGTCGGCTCATCGGCGATCAGCAGCTTCGGCCGGCAGGCGAGCCCGATCGCGATCAGCGCCCGCTGGCGCATGCCGCCCGAGTACTCATGCGGGAACTGATTGACCCGTTTGTCGGCGTCGCGCATGCCGGCCTCGCTGAGCAGCGCGATGGCGCGTTTGCGCGCGTCACCCCGCTTCGCCGCGCCATTGGCCTGCAAGGTTTCGCGGATCTGAAATCCGACGCGCCACACCGGGTTCAGGTTCGTGTTGGGGTCCTGCGGGACCAGACCCACGCCGCTGCCCCGGATCTTCTCGAAGTCGCGGCGCGACGCGGTGGCCAGGTCCTGGCCGTCGAACAGGATCTGACCGCCGGTCACCTTGCCGGTCCCCGGCAACAGTCCGAGCACCGCGGCGGCCGTGGTCGATTTACCCGACCCGGACTCGCCGACGATGGCCACCGTCTGCCCTGGATAGACGGTCAGGCTCACGCCTCGCACCGCCGGCACCGACTTGCCCTGCGCGCGGAAGTCGACCTGCAGGTCGCGGATGTCGAGCAGCGGCGCGGCGCCCTCGTTCGGTGTCTGGGTCATCAGCGGGTCCTCGCCTTCGGGTCCAGCGCGTCGCGCAGCACGTCACCGAGCATCATGAAGGTGAGCACAGTGATCGCCAGCGCCGCCGCCGGGTAGAACAGGATGGGCGTGCCCTCGCGGAGCAATTGCTGCCCGGCCGCGATGTCGATGCCCCACGACACTGCCGTGGACGGTAGTCCGATACCGAGATACGACAGCGTCGCCTCGGTGACGATGAAGATGCCCAGCGAGATGGTGCCGACGACGATCACCGGGCCCAGCGCGTTGGGTATGACGTGGGTGAACAGGGTGCGCACCCGGGACGCGCCCAGCGACCGCGACGCGGTGATGAACTCCTCGTTGCGGACCGCGATCGCGGCCGATCGGGCGATGCGCGCGATCTGCGGCCAGCTGAAGATCGCGAGCACGATCACCACGGTGAACACGGTGCGAGAACTGATCATCTGCATCGTGACCACCGCCGCGAGAATCAGCGGGATACCGAAGAAGACGTCCGACAGCCGCGCGATCACCGAGTCGATCCAGCCGCCGAAGAACCCGGCTACGGCGCCGAGCAGGCCGCCGATCAGGACCACGACGATCGTGGTCAGCACGCCCACCGCCACCGAGGCGCGGGCGCCGTAGATCGTCCGGGTGTAGATGTCGTAGCCCTGCCGGTCGGTCCCGAACCAGTGCGCGGAACTGGGCGGCAGCAGCGACTGCTCGAGCGAACCGTAATGCGGGTCCTGGCTGGTGAACAGTCCCGGGAAGAGCACGACGACCACGATCACGGCCAGCAACACCATCGACACGATGAACTCCGGCTTGGTGCGCAGCTCCAGCCATGCCGACTTCCAGAAGCCGGCGGGATCCACATCGGCGGCGACCGCGTCGATCGCGGCGACGCTGACCACGTCCGGGCCCGCGACGAAACGCTCCTGGCCGGGGTAGCGGGTGGGTTGCGTCTGGGGCTCAGGCATAGCGGATCCTCGGGTCGAGGGCGGCATAGAGCAGGTCGACCACCACGTTGGACGCCAGGTAGATGAGCACGAGCACGGTCACGAAGGACACGACGGTCGACGACTCGCCCCGGATCACCGCCTGATAGATGGTTCCGCCCACTCCCGGAATGTTGAAGATGCCTTCCGTCACGATCGCGCCGCCCATCAGCACACCGAGGTCGGCGCCGAGAAACGTCACCACCGGGATCAGCGAGTTGCGCAGGACGTGCACCAGGATCACCCGCGGGCGGGACAGCCCCTTCGCCGTCGCGGTCCGCACGTAGTCCGCCGAGAGGTTCTGCGCGACCGACGAGCGGGTCAGCCGGACAACGTATGCGAACGACACCGCACCGAGCACGAATCCGGGCAGCAGCAGGTGATAGACGTCGAGATGGCCGCCAACGGTGACGGGCAAGAGCTGCCAGCGCACACCGAACAGGTACTGCGCCGCAAAGCCGATCACGAAGATCGGGACGGCGACGATCAGGAGCGTCACGATCAGGATCGTGGTGTCGAACCACTTGCCCTTGTTCAGACCCGCGAGCACGCCGAACGTCACACCGAACACCGCCTCGACGGCGAGCGCGATGAGCGCGAGATCGACGGTGACGGGGAAGGCCCGTTTCATCACGTCGAACACCGGCTGGCCCGAGAAGGAGGTGCCGAAGTCCAACCGGAACACCCCGCTGATGTAGTGCCAGTACTGCGAGTAGAACGGCTGGTCCAGGTGATACTGCGCACGCAGTGTCGCGATCAGCGCGGGCGACATGGGCTTGCCGCCGCCCAGCGCGGAGATCGGGTCGGCGGGCAGCAGGAAGACGAGCGCGTAGATCAGGAAGGTCGCGCCGAAGAACACGATCACCACCTGCCCGAGCCGGCTCAATCCGTATCTCAGCATCGGTTATCCCTTGGTGTTCTCGGCGACGTCGCCCTTGGTGATCTGGGTGAAATCAGCCAGACCGTTCCAGGTCAGCTGAGCCGTCACGCCCGGTCCGACGCCGCCGGCCGCGATGTAGTCCCAGAGGGGTATCACCGGGAGGTCGTGCATCAGGATCGCCTGGGCCTGATTGACCAGCGCGTACGACTGGTTCGGGTCGAGCGCCCGTTCGGCCTCGATGAGCTTCGCGTCGAACGCCGGTGAACTGTAGACCGGATCGTTGGAGCCCGCGCCGGTCACGAACTGGGGCTGCAGGAACTCGATCATCGACGGGTAGTCGCCCTGCCATCCGCTGCGGAACGCGGTCCGAATGGTCCGCTTGGTGATGGCGTCGCGGACCTGCTTGAACGTCGGCTGCGGAGCGCCGTGCGCGTCGATGCCGAGCGTGTTCTTCAACTGATTCGACAGCGCGTCCACCCACACCTGGTGATCGCCGTCGGAGTTGTACGCGACCTCGAAGGTGCCGGACCACGGGGCGATCGCGTTGGCCTGCGCCCACAGCTGCTTGGCCTTGACCGGATCGAACGTCAGCACCTCGTTGCCCGGGATGTTCGGATCCCAGCCTGGTAGCGACCGGGCGGTGAAGTCCTGCGCCGCACCGCGGGCGCCGCGGAAGATCGCCTTGATGATCTCGGGCCGGTTGATCGCCATCGAAATAGCCGTGCGTCGCAGGCGACCCTCCTCGCCGGTGAAATGCGGCAGGTAATAGGGGATGCCGAGTTGCAGATTCTGGGCGGTCGGTTTGGTCAGCGCCCTGCTGCCGAGCACCTTCTTGTACGTGCCCAGCGCGCTCACCGGCACGGTGTCGAGCACGTCGAGGTTGCCGGACTCGAGGTCGGTGTACGCGGTGTCGAAGCTGCTGTAGAAGATGAAACTCAGGCCACCGTTCTTCGGCTTGTCCGGACCCTTGTAGTTCGGGTTGCGCACGACGTCGAGCTTGACGTTGTGCAGCCAGGCGTCCGGGCTCTTCAGCATGTAGGGGCCGTTCCCGACGGGATGCTCGCCGAACTTGGCGGCGCCTTCGGTGAAGAACACGTCGGGCAACGGCTTGAAGGGCGTGAACCCGAGCCCCAATTTGAAGTCGATGTTGGGGCTCGTGAGGCGCACCGTGAAGGTGTAGTCGTCCAACACCTTCAAGCCCGACATGTCGGTCAGCGGGGAACCCTCGGCGGCGACGGCGTCGTAACCCTCGATCGGTGAGAAGAAGCTCTGCTGCAGCTGCGCATTGATGGTGGCCGCACCGAAATTCCATGCGCGGACGTAGTTTTCGGCGCGCACCGGGGTGCCGTCGGTGAAGGTCCAGTCGCGCTTGAGGTGAACGGTGTAGTGCTGGTTGTCGGTGGTGTCCACGGACGCTGCGTTCGCCAATACCGGCGTGCCGTCGGCGGTGTAACTGTAGAGGCCGGTGAACAACGAGTCGACGATGCGACCACCCATGTTCTCGTTGGTGTTGGTGGGCACCAGACCGTTCTGCGGCTCACCGCCGTTGACGGTGATGATCGCGTCCGGGCCGGTGCCGTAGTTGCCGCGCGCGCCTTCCAAGCTGCATGCCGATGCCGCGAGCAGCACGCCTGACGCCACTGCACACAATGACCTTGCTGCCCATTTCACTTCGGACCTCCGATCGCGGGCCTTCACACTCCCACAGGTCGATTCGGTCGGCCAGGCAGGAACGCCGGGTGTGAGGCCTCGTGTGCGAAAGCGTTCGGATCGGGCAACGAGTCACTGTTCGGCAGTCTCGATGCGGATGACGTGCCACGATAGAGACAGGGCAAACGATCGGGCGGTGTACCGATGAACCGTGGCGACAGGGCGTTGGGGCGTGTGGTCGCGCTGATCGCGATGCTGTTCGTCGTGTCCCTGGCGCTGCGCGGGTACCTGCCCGGCAGCGATCACCCACACTCCGACAAGCCGGCAACCAGCACCGCGAGCCAGGTGGGCATCGACACCGTGCTCGTCGTCTCGGTCCTCATCGTCGCGATCGCCTTCATCGCATCGCTCCGGCGTCCCAGGACGGCCGGCGCGTCGGCGGCCTTCCAGGTGCCGGGATCGTTCGAAGGCAAGCTCAAATGGCAGTCCGTCCGCCGTCTGCTGCTGATCAGCGTCGGCGCCTTCCTGGCCTTGTTCGCGATCCTCCTCGTGTTCTCACATCTGCAGCTGCTGCAACTGCCTGCTCTGCCTTTCCCGGAACCCCCGCAGAACAGAGCGCCGATCAGCGCGGTGCCATCGCCGCCGCCGGCACCGGCACCGACACAGCCGCCGGCAGCGCCGCGGCAACAGGAGTCCAGCGTCTTCGGTTACCTGCTTGCCGCCACCTTGATGATGCTGCTGCTGTGGGCCGTCGGTGGTGCCATGGTCCGCAGGAGCCGGCGCGCTCCCGGCGCACTGCTGCCGGTCGCTGACGGCCCGGAACCGATGGTCGGGGAGTCCACCCCGGAATCCCTCACGCGCGCGGCGGAATTCGGTCTTGCCGAGATCGGCGACCGCAGCCGCGGTCCACGCGAGTCGATCATCGCCTGCTACGCCGCGATGGAGCGGGCTCTGGCGGACGCACCCGGTGCCGCGCCGCAGGACTCGGACACGCCGTCTGAAGTACTCGCCCGGGCCGTCGAACACCATGCGCTGCACGCGGGTAGCGCGACCGAGCTGGTCGCCTTGTTCGCTGAGGCGCGTTTCAGCCCGCACGTCATGACCGAGCACCATCGAGAGATCGCCGCCGGGGCGCTGCTCCGGGTGCTCGACGAGTTGCGGAGCCTGACATGAAAAGGCTTGTGATCGTCGGGGTTACGTTGGTGATAGGAGCCGAACTGCTCGCCCTGCTCCTCGGCGATCGCCGCGCCGTGGGGTGGGTGTCCGCGGTGGCGGCGGTGCTCGTGCTGTTGGCTGTCCGGCGCCGGTTGGTCGACCGCGGACCGAGATTCGTCGAGCCGGCCGTGAACGACGCGGAAGTATCGTTGCGGGACTGGATCGTTCGGACCGAAACGCTGATCCAGTGGTCGGAGACGACGCGCGGCGATTGGGATCATCACCTGCGCCCCACGTTGGCGCGGGAGTTCTTCATGGCCACCGGCCCACAGCAGGCCAGGGACCCGGCCGCGATGCAGGCCACCGGCCGGATGGTGTTCGGGGATCGGTTGTGGCAGTGGGTGGATCCGCACGACGTCCGTCGGTCCAGCCGTGACGAGCCCGGGCCGGGCCGGGCCACGCTCGATGAAATCCTGCACCGATTGGAGCGGCTATGACGACCAGCGAGAAGCCGAAGGCGGATCGCGCATGACCATGCCGGCAGAGCTGACGACAGCTCATTCCGAGGCGGTGCTCGACGAGATCGAGCGAGTGGTGGTGGGCAAGCGTGCCGCACTGACGCTTATCCTGACCGCCGTGCTCGGGGGTGGCCACGTGCTCATCGAGGACCTCCCAGGACTGGGGAAGACGTTGATAGCCAAGTCTTTTGCCCGAGCATTGGGCTTGTCTTTCACCCGTGTGCAGTTCACCCCGGACCTGCTGCCCGCCGACCTGCTCGGCTCGACCATCTACGACATGCAGTCCGGCCGGTTCGAGTTCCGGCGCGGACCGATCTTCACCAATCTGCTGCTGGGCGACGAGATCAACCGGACGCCACCCAAGACCCAGGCGGCACTGCTGGAGGCCATGGCCGAAAGTCAGGTGAGCATCGACGGAGAAACTCACCGGCTGCCGGCACCATTCATCGTTCTCGCCACGGACAACCCCATCGAATACGAGGGCACCTATCCGTTGCCCGAGGCCCAGCTCGACAGGTTCGCGGTCAGGGTCGAACTGAAGTACCTGTCAGGTGCCGACGAAACGGTGATGCTGCGCCGCCGTCTCGAACGCGGTTCGGCCGAACCGACAGTGAATCAGATTGTCGATGCTCACGATCTGCTCGCCATGCGCGAGTCGGTCGAGCAGGTGACGGTGCACGACGATGTCCTGCACTACGTGGTGTCGCTGGCGGCGGCCAGTCGCAGCCACCCGCAGGTGGTCGTCGGAGCCAGCCCGCGGGCCGAACTCGATCTGGTTCAACTGGCGCGGGCGCGTGCCCTGCTGTTCGGTCGGGACTACGTGATCCCCGAGGATGTCAAAGCGCTTGCCATCCCGGTGATTTCCCACCGGATCAGTCTCAAGCCGGAGATGTGGGTGCGCAGCGTCCACGGCAGCGACATCGTGGAACAGTTGCTGCAACGCTTGCCCGTACCACGGACCCGTGGTGGGCCGTCGTGACTCTGACCGAACCACGCGAAGTCGAGTTACGCTGGCGTGCCTCGTCACTCACGAAGGCCATCGCCAGCTGTGCCGGCGTCGCCCTCGCCGCGGCCGTGCTCGGTCGGTGGCAGCTCGTCGCCTTCGCCGCGCCCCTGCTCGGTGTGCTGTGCTCGATCAGCTGGCAGCGCCCGTCCGCCAAGGTTCACGTACACGGGCGGCCCGGGCTGACCCGGTGCTTCGAGACCGACGAGACTCAGCTGAGGGTATGGGTGACGACGGACGCTCCGACTGTCGCGGCCGAGGTGACGGTGTCCGTCGAATCGGGAATGGAGGTCGACGCTCTCGAGGGCAGCGCCGCATCGTTGAAGACCGTCGCGGTGCGCGCCGAGCGCTGGGGCAGGTATCCGATCACGGCCCGGGTCGACGCGGTGGCGGGCGGGGGACTGCTGGCCGGGACCGGCACCGTCGAACCCGCCGAAGTCTTCGTTTTTCCCGTTGCCCCGCCGCAATCGACGCCGATACCGCGCATCGAACTGCCCGACCGGCTCGGCACACACCTCACCTGTCACGTCGGACCGGGCGTCGAATACGCGGACGTCCGTGCCTACCTTCCCGGTGACCAGTTGCGCACCATCAACTGGCCGGTGAGCGCCCGCCGGGGCCGGCTTCATGTCACCGAACGGTTGACCCACCGGGCCGCCGACGTGATCGTGCTCATCGACACCAGCCTGCAGCCATTCGGCCCGGCCTCCGCCGCGATGGAGCGGGTCGTGCTGGGCGCCGCGCAGGTGGTGCAGAGCGCGCTGCGGAACGGTGACCGCGCCGGCATCGTCGCGCTCGGTGGCGCTCGGCCGCGGTGGATCGGTGCGGACATCGGCCAGCGCCAGTTCTACCGCGTGCTCGATGCCGCCTTGTCTGTGGGCAGCGAATACGAAATCAGCACAGGCACATTGGCGCCGCGTGTGGCCGTGCCGCCGGGCGCGATCGTGTTCGCGTTCTCGACGTTGCTCGACACCGCCTTCGCGCTGGCGCTCACCGAACTGCGGAACCGCCGGCACACCGTCGTCGCGGTCGATGTTCTGGAAGGATCCCCGTTCGAGGCCGAGCAGGACTCGACACTGTCCCGCATGTGGGCGTTGCAGCGCCACGCGATGTACCGCGACATGGGGATCGTCGGTGTCGACGTCGTGCCGTGGCCGTCGACCGCGACCCTCGACCAGGCGCTGCGGTTGATGCCGGTGCGCCGTCGGGCCGGCGGGACGGTGACGCGATGACGACCGAGATGACAACCCGGCTGGATCAGCCTGGTGCCCTGACACTTTCGACCGGCTTCGGCCTCCTCATGGTCGTGGTGGCCGGTGTTCAGGCCCATGGTGTGGCCGTCGTCGTTTCGGTACTGGCAGTGACGGCGGTGGTTGCCGGGCTGGTGTTTCGGGCGGCAGCGACGGGGGCCGTGCTGCTCACGATCGTGGCATTGGCGGTATCCGACTCGCCTGCGTTGGTCGCGGCATTGTCGGGTCTATCTGCGGCCACATATCTGCTGTTGCGGCATGCGGCGGGAGCCGGCGTGGTTACGACGACCAGGCCGACATTGATTGCCATGCTCGGCTTTACGCTCGCCGGGGTGATCGCCACCGCGGTCAATCTGGACGTGCCGTGGTTGCCGCTGCTCGCGCCACCGGCGGTGGTGGCGATCTATGTGCTGGCATTGCTGCCTCATAGTTCGGCTGCGCCGTAACAACATCGGCCATCAGCTGGTCAACAAGACGTCGGATAGCCGAAGTGCGACTCTGGCCCGCCGGGAGGCGAGCTGCCGCGCTGACCGCTGAATCTCCGCCGTCTGCTCGATCCGGACGGCCTGGTAGCGCTGGAGTGCCGCGGCGACATCACCGTCCTGCGCATCGGTCAGCTGACGTGCGAGCTCAGCGCCGTCCTGGATCGCCTGATTGGCGCCCTGCCCGCCGAACGGCGTCATCGGATGCGCGGCATCACCGAGCAGCGCGACGCGGGCGGTGGTCCAGCGGTCGACGGGGTCGCGGTCGTAGACGGGGTGCATGTACACCGGACCGGTGGCGCCGCGGATCAGCTCGCCCACAACGGGTTCGAAACCGTCGAATTGCCTCGCCAACGCTGCCAGGTCCGCGCGCGCCGACCACAGGTGCAGTGGTGGTTCATCGATGCCGAGGGTGGCGTCGACCGCTACCTGCCGGCCCGCGCGCACCGGCATTGCGATGACGTGTTTGGCGTAGTCGGCCGAATGCCACGAGCGTAACCGGTCGTTCGGGCGGGTACCGAGACAGTTGACGGGGCTGACGGCGCGGAAGATCACCGAACCGCAGTAGTGGATCGAGTCATCGCTGAAAAGCCCACGCACGGTGGACCGCAGCCCGTCGGCGCCGATCACCAACGGAGCGCGCAGGACGGTTTCGTCGGTGAAGGTGAGCGCGACGTGTTCGTCGTGCTCGGCGATCCCGGTCAGGCGGTGGCGCAGGCGAATTCGGTCGCGGCCGAGATGCGCCACCATCAAGGCATGCAGATCGGCCCGGTGCACGGTGCGTGGTGACAGCTCGGTATCGGCGTATCCGAACCGGCCGTGTTCGGCACCGATTTCCGGGATCGCCGCGTAGTCGGTGACGGATTCCACGTGACCACTCTGATCGTGCGTCTCGAAATACCGCGTCGCCGAGGAGATCTGGTTGAACTGCTCGAGCATGCCCCATTCGCTGAACAGTCGCAGCGTCGGTGGCGAGATGCCGAGCGGGCCGCCGACCTCGCCGAGCTCACGGGTCTTGTCCACCACGATGGCGTGGTGGCCATTGTGGTGGAACGCAATTGCTGCGGCGAGCCCGCCCAGGCCTGCGCCGACGATGACGATGGGTGCGGTGGTGTGGTCTGACACGGTGTGCCTTTCTACAGATGGGGGAAGCGCGCCAGGCCCTCGGCGTCGAGCGCGAGTCGGGGCACGGTGTCCGGTCGGTGGCTGACGACGGTGCGCACGTTGCCGATCGGCAGCCACAGCCCGTCGTGAATGAGCCGGCGCTGGATGTCGTGCACCAGCTTTCGGCGCTCGGTGTGGTCGGGGCAGTGCAATTGCGCGTCGAGCAGGTCGTCGAGGTGTTCGCGTTCGGTACGACACATCGCGTTGCGTTGATCGATCGCGAACTGATAGCGCAGCGCATCGGGATCGATTGCGGTGTAATAGAAGAACCGGAAATCGTAGGTCCTCGCCTGCTGCCGCGACCGGAGCTCGCCGAAGTCGACGTCGCGGAGTGCCAGCTCGACGCCGTGATCGGCCCAGTGTTCGGCAACGGCCGACAACAGTTCGCGGTCGATCGGGGAGAACGAGCTGTTGAACACCACCTCGAACCGCAACGCGTCGGCGCCGGCCGAATCGAGTAGTCGCCGTGCCGTCGCAGTATCGCGCCGAAGCTGCGCGGAGCAGTCGAGGTGGTGCTGCGCGGTCGGGGTGAGCACCGAGCTCGCCACGGCGTAGCCGCACGACTGCAGGATCGGGCGCAGTCGCTCGCGATCGATCAGCAGCGACAGTGCGCGCCGGATTCGCGGATCGGCGAGCGGACCGCGGGAGACGTTGGGGCACAAGCCATAACTGATTCCCGGGTGGTGGATTTCGGCGGTGAGAAAGCCGGCTGTGGCACCGGCGCGCACGTCGGCCGGTCCGTCGTAACCCGCGCCGAACAATAGGCGGTGCCTGCCATTGGTGAGGCATCCCGTATCTACCGGCACCCACGCCCCAGTGCCCAGGCGCACGTCACCGGCAGACGGCTTGCTGACCGCCAGGTTCACGCCGGCCAGGCTGTGCAGGAACGCGGCGTTGTGCCGCTCGAACCGGAACACGACGGTATCGCCGTGCGATTCGACAGCGGACAGTCCGGCGAGCGCAGCAACAGCCGACGGCAGGGGAGTGCTGGCCGCGAGATCAGTCATGATGTCGCAGAAGCTGTTTCGGACGAGGTCGGCGGTCAGCGGGACGCCGTCGGAGAACCGCCGGCCGGGCGCAATGGTCAATTCCACCGTGAGCGGATCGGGACGCGACCAGACCGACGCCAGCCACGGCCGCACCTGCGCGGTGACCGGGTCGACGTCGACGAGGCTCTCGAATACCTGTCGCACATAGGTTTTCGAGATTCCGTTGTAGGCCAGTCGGGGGTCCGTGGTGAGCTGCCCGGGCGGCCAGACGAAAACGATGTCGCGCATCACCGCCGGACCTCTACACGAGTGACCGGCCGTGCCGCGACGGATGCAATGAGGCCGGCGACGGCGATCAACACCCCGGCGAAGACGAACAGGCGGTGCGGACTCTCGAAGCCGCCGATTGCCGTCGCGCCGACCGACACCCCGATGGCCGCCCCCAACGCCCGCAGGTAGTGGTACACCGCCGAATCAAACGTGACCCGAACGGAATTCGTCAGTACGTTAGTGGCCAGTGAACTCCACAGGAAGCCCATGGCGCCGCCCATCACCGTGGCGCCGATCAGCAACGGACCCACCTCGTCGGCGGTCACCGCGACCCAGCAACCGGCCAGCGCCAGGCACGCCGCGCCGTAACCCACCAGCCGGCTGTTCTTCGCGGCATCGCCGGGACGGCCGAACTTCGAAATCGGCAGCAGGCCCGCGACCACCGCCATGGGCACCAGAACGAGCGCGGCCCGGTAGGAGCTGAACGATTGCATCCGTTGCAGGACATAGATCACCACCAAGGTGAAGACGTTGGTCGCGATGCCGGCCACGAACACGATGAGGAGGCTGCGGTACAGCACTGGCCGCCGGCCTCCGTCTCCCGCCGACGATCGGCAGGTGCCGATGACCACGACGCCCAGCCCCGTTGCCAGCGCGCTGAGCAGGACCTTGGTCGCCGGCTCGCTGGTCGCCCCGATCGCGAGGAAGATGACGACCTGCGCCAGGCCGACACCGATGATCAAACCCCCGCCCCGGCGCGAGTTCTCGGCCGTGGCGTCGGGCTCAGGTGCCCTGCCATGTGCGCCCCACGCCAGCAGTGGAATCGACACGATCGTGGTCAGCACCGTCTCGTACGGGAAGGCTCGCCAGCCCCACGTGTCGTTGAGTACCGCGGTGATCAACGGCGAACACAGCGCCGATGCCGACACCACCAGACCCCAGGTGCCCAGGAAGGCCGTGTGGTGATCGGGATAGAACTGCTGCCGTGCGATCCGGAACAACTGCGGTGCCAGTACGGCCGACGTAGCGCCCTGCAGGAACCGGACGAGGACGAGTACAGAGAACGACGGGCTGAGGCTCGCGGCGATGCCGAGTACCGCGAGCGCTGCTGAACTGACGTAGAACGTGGTGATCGGCCGGCAGCGGTGCAGCCGCAGGCCGGCCGGCAGCAGGGTCGCGCAGAAACCGGCCAGGAAAGCCACGCCGACGTACGCGGCACGGCCGTAGGACAGATGGAAGAAGTCCGCGATCGACGCGTTCAGGAGGACGGTCGCGGAGGAATTCGAATAGAGGGTGTACTCAGCGAGGTACAGCGACGCCGCAACGGCATAGAGAGATGGCTTCATTTCTCATCACAGGAAAAGGGAACGTTCGGGCAGCGAGAATCAGCGCGCGAATTTGTTCAGCGGCGCCAGGCGGGCGCGGTTCCAGATCGAGGAGAGAAAAGACGGGGTGTACCGGTCGCCGCCTGCGGAGCTCCGTTGCGTGAGGTCAGAATCCCGGGCACGAGGTTTGCCGGAAACGCGCTGCAGCGAGGTATGCGGGCAGGGTGCCGATTGCTGATTGGCAGATATTTGCTGGTCAGGCGTTTGTCTTACTTTCCTGCATGCAGGTAAGATGCGTAGATGCTGATTCGCCAACTCCGTAGCTCCGGCGTTGCCGGCGCTGCGGTGCTGCTGACCGTCACGGCCCCGCTCATCATCACGGGTGCGACTCCGGTGGCTGCTGCCGACGACTGCCCCGACGCCGAAGTCATCTTTGCGCGCGGGACCGATGAGCCGGCGGGGATGGGCCGGGTCGGTGATGCCCTCGTCGACTCGCTGCGTAAGCAGGCCAGTGGCCTGATCATCCGGTCGTACGCGGTCGACTACAAGGCCACCATCACACAGCGGCACAGTGGTGAGGGCGCCAAGGATGCGATCGAACACATCAAATCCACCGCGGCCGCCTGTCCCAACACCAAGATCGTTCTGGGCGGCTATTCGCAGGGCGCGAGTGTGGTCAACATTGTGGCCGGTTTCTCCGGTATCAACTGGGGTAGCCCGCTGCCGCCCGAGTACACGAAGAACATCGCGGCCGTTGCGACGTTCGGCAATCAGGCCGACCGTACCGACGGAGCGCCACCAACTCAGAATTCGCCGCTGAGTCCCAAAGCGATCGACCTGTGTAATCCTGCCGACCCGATCTGTCACGCCGGTGCGGGCAATTCCTGGAGCGGTCATACACAGGGTTACGTCCCTGCGTACACCGATCAGGCCGCGGCCTTCATCGTGTCCAAGCTTCTCGCCGGTTCTCCTCGGACAACGCCCGGGTACGGGGCGCTGCCGGGTCCGCCGCCGGGGTATGGCGCACTGCCCGGCCCGCCGCCGGGGTACGACCCGCAATCGGGCTATGGCCTGCAGCCGCCCAGCGCGGTCCCGTCGACCGCACCCACGTCAACGCCCGTGCCGGCGTCGCCGTCTCCGGTACCCGGTTTGGTCTGACAGCTATGTGGTTGGGCGGCAGGGTATTTGACCTCGTTGGCCTTGACGCTACGACCGAAGCACGCACGCGTGGCACCAGAGTTACTGTGGGGCAAGGGGTCTGGCTCGCCGCGGGATTTACGTTGCTGGCTAAATGACGACGAAAACCCTTGAGCTGTAAGCATGGCAAAGTCCTGAAGAATTGCTGTACGTAGCGCATTGTGCGGCGTACGCTTTCCCCAGCTGCGCCGGGTGCGGCCTGCCTCGGCGCAGTGCGAACTTCGGGAGCAACCATGTTGGCCCAGGGATTTGATGTCGTCATCGTCGGCGCTCGATGTGCCGGCTCGCCGCTGGCCACGATGCTGGCGCGGCAGGGTGTGAACGTTGCGGTACTCGAACGCGCGACATTTCCGCGAGACACCCTGTCGACCCACATCTTCGAGGCCGACGGGTTGGCTTTCCTCGATCGGCTCGGCGTGACGGATCAGCTGCACGCAACCGGTGCGCCGTTCATGATGCGGTCCAATTCCCGCGCCGAGGACTTCCGATTCAATGTCGAATGGCCACAACGCGCAGGCGATGTCGGAGGTAGTGCCTCGGTCCGGCGCACCCTGCTCGACCCGATCCTCGTCGGTGCCGCCGAGCAGGCGGGGGCTGAAGTGCGAATGGCTGCCGATGTCACGGGCCTGGTGCAGGACGACGGCCGGGTCACCGGCGTGCGCGTCCGGACTCGCGGCCGGGAGGACGAGCTGCGTGCCCGGCTGGTCGTCGGCGCAGACGGTCGTAACTCGACCGTCGCCAATCTTGTTGCGGCACGGAAGTACAACGTCGTGCCCAATCAACGGTTCGCGTACTGGGCTTTCTTCGAGGGCGCGAACATGCCGGCGGAACCGACCAATGTGTTCCATCGGTGGGCCGACAAGTTCGTGATCAGCGCCGCAGCCGACAACGGGCTGTATCAGGTCATCGTGATCCCCGAGTTGAGCGAGCTCCCGCGATTCCGCGCCAACCTCGAACGCAGCTTCATGGAACACGCCCTCAGTTGTGAACCGGTGGCCGAGGCGCTTGAGGGTGCTCAGCGGGTCGGCAAGTTGTTCGGGATGGTCCACTACAACGGTTTCTTCCGGGACCCGTGCGGGCCGGGGTGGATGTTGGTCGGCGACGCCGGCCATTTCAAGGACCCGGCGCCGGGCCGGGGGATCGGTGACGCGTTCGCACAGGTCGACGCGGCGGTGCCGAAAATCATGGCGGGGCTGGGCGGTTCACTGGAGGTGCAGGACGCGGCGCTGACGATGTGGGGCCGGTGGCGCGATCACGAATTCTCCGATCATTATTGGTTCGCCAACGATCTGGGCAAGGCGGGCCGAGTGCCGGCCGTCTTCCCGCAGATGGTGGCGGACCTGCACGACAAAGGGCAGATCGGGCGGTTCCTCGATCTCTTCACGCACCGGGAGAAGCCGTCGCAGGTGCTGAGCCCGGGCCGGTTGTTCGGCTCGGCGGGGCGGCTCCTGCGACGCAGACCTCAAGGCAGGCGCGCCCTGATGAACGAGGTGCGGACGCTGGTCGGCGAAAATGCGCGTCATCAGTTCCTCAACCACCGCCACGCGTACGCGACGGCGGCCGAGGCGCTGAAACCCGCTGGTGCGACAGAGGTTGACGCCACCAGCACAGCGTGAGCGCCTGTCAGGTCAGGGTGTACGACGTCATCGACAGCGACCCGTAGGTATAGCCGTCGACGAGCACGTGCGCAGGGGTGTCGGCGGCGGCGCACAGCCCGGCGAAATAGAGCATCGGGATGAAGTGGTCCGGTGTCGGTGCGGCGGCGGCGAAGTCGGGATGTTCCCGAAGGCGCAGAATGTCCGCGGGTGCGGCGGTCAGCAGATCGGCCGCTGCATCGTCAAACCTTGTGGCCCAATCGAATCCGCTGTCGGGAAGCCGTGTGTTCATGGCCCGCAGGTTGTGCACGATGTTGCCGCTGCCGACGATCAGCACGCCGCGGCTGCGCAACTCGGCCAGTTGTGCGCCCAGCGCGACGTGTTCCTCCAGCGGCTTCTCGGCGTTGATCGACAACTGCACCACCGGGATCGAGGCATCCGGGAAGGCATGCACCAATACCGACCAGGTGCCGTGGTCGATGCCCCAGCTGTCCCGGTCAGCGCCGACCCAGGTGGGTTTGACGGTCTCGGCGATCTCGTCGGCCAGCTGGGGCAGTCCCGGCGCCGGGTACTGCACACCGAACAACTCCTGTGGGAAGCCGTAGAAGTCGTGGATGGTGCGGGGCTGCGCCATCGCGGTGACCGCGGTGGCGTTGATGTACCAGTGCGCACTGATCACCAGGATCGCCCGGGGCCGTGGCACCGACTGGCCGAATTCCGTCCATGCGGCTGTGTACCGGTTGCGTTCCACGGCGTTCATCGGACTGCCATGCCCGATGAACGCGGCGGGCATGACGGTGGGCAGGTCGACTGATCCGGTCATTGTCCGATCAACGCTACCGACATTCCTCCCGGGTTGCCGCTCGGGCGGCAGCGCGACCCGCTCGCCGACCGAAGAATGAACCCGCGCCCAACTGGGTGCCGCTGGAGTACCCCTTGGCGTCCTGCGCGATGGTGGACGTACAGGCGCCGGCGGCATACAGCCCGGCAACGGCGCTGCCGTCGTCGCGTAGCACCGCGCCGTCGGCCGAGATCGCCAGGCCCCCGAGGGTGAAGCCGCTGTAGAACGCCTTGCCCAGACTCAGGTCGAATGCCGCCCACGGTCCGACGTCCTGTGGCTCCAGATACGTTGCCGCCTTGTGGAAGTCGGGGTCCTCGCCGCGGGCCGCGTAGGCGTTGTACCGGTCGAGCGAGGACTGCAACCGGCCGGCCGGGATACCGAGGGCCGCTTCCATCTCGGCGACCTCTTCCCAGCCGTCGATCAACTGAACCAACGGCATGGTCGGCATCTCGACATGTCGTGAATCGACGACGAGGTACGCGACGCTGTCGGGCTGCTCGAGGGCGAAGGCGGAAGTTCTTGCGTGATAAGAGTCTTCGGCGACGAACCGGTCCCCGTTGCGGTTCACGATCAGACCGGTGAGGAGTGTGGCAGGCGGATAGACCGGGGCTGTCATGAACGCCTGGTCCAGGTATTTGGTTGCGGCACCGACAGCTTGACCCATGCGGATACCGCTGCCGTCGTCATAGGTGCTGCCCAAGGCAAAGACGCGCTCGTCGGCCAGTCGCGGCACGTGCGCCGCCAGCATCTCGCGGTTCATCACGAAGCCGCCGGTGGTCAGGACGACGGACTTCGCCCGCACTGCACCCGTCTCACCGAAGTGCTTCCAGGTTGCGCCGACGACCCGGTCGCCGTCGACGACGAGGGCGGACACCCCTGTCTCGTAACGGATTTCCACGCGGAGTTCGCCCAGTCGCTCGACGAGAAGCTTGACGACCATGCCCGCGCCGCCGGTATCGCCGGGTACCGGGACCTTGTGGCCCCGTGGTGCCGGAACCGCCTGCTCGCGGAACGGCCACACCTGCTCATTGCCGGTGTACATCAGGCCCTGCGTCTCCGGCTGAATGACGGCCTTGTGCGGGTAGTAACTGCGCTCGAACTCGAATCCGAGAGCTTCCAGCCACCGGAAATGTTCGGCACTGCCGCCGCAGTAGGCGTTGATCAGTTCCGGCACAGGCTCTTTCGAGACGGCAGTCAGATAGGCGGCCATCTCGCCGGCGGAGTCGTTGTGGCCGCTGGCCTCCTGTACCGCGGTGCCGCCGCCGAGATAGAAGTGGCCGCCCGCCATCGCCGTGGTGCCGCCGGCCACCGCGGCCCGCTCGAGTACGAGCACACGCGCGCCCGCGGCGGCTGCTTCGACGGCCGCGCATCCGCCTGCCATGCCGAGTCCGACAACGAGTACGTCGACCTCGTCGGAGAACGACGAAATACTTTGTGCGGAAACTGTTTCCGGAATCATCACGCACCTGCCGCGGTCTTCTTGATGTGCTCGAACATCGCCCGAATCTCGGGACTGAACTCGCCGAGTTCGATGTATGGCACCCCGGCCGATGCTCCGTCGATATAGGCGAAACGCATCAATCCACCGGACATCTCACCCTGTTGCACGATGGCCAGCCCCTGTTCCTGTGCCGACGCCACGGCCGCGTCGAAATCACCTGGTTCGAAGCACACATGGTGCAGGCCCGGTCCGCTGCGCTGCAGGAATTCGGTATAGATGCTGACGCCGCGCACCGGCTGGATCAGCTCCAGCTGCATGTCGCCCGAGTAGGACATCGAGATGTGGGCGGTGAAATCCGCCGGCTCCCCGTGGAGGCGGCAGGTTTCCGGCCCGAACTCGATGTTGGGCAACCGGACCCATGACCCGACGCCGAACTGCCTGCTCAGCAGCTGCTCGGTTGCCTCGATGTCTTCAGTGACCCAGGCGGTTTGGCAGATCGGTCCATACGAGACGGTCATGGGATTCCTTCCGGGAAGCCGGCTGTGCGACTGGACGACCAAATCAAACTAAGCGATACCGCTTAACTGGTCAAGCGTTGGTGATTGCAATCTGAAGCGCAAGAACTACACTGAGGCCTGTGAGTCGGACCGATGCACGCACGCAGCTGCTTCTCGCCGGCGAACGCCTGATCGCGGAATTCGGCCCCGAGGTGTCGCTGCGCGACGTCGCGGTGGCTGCGGGGCAGCGGAACAATTCGGCCGTCCACTATCACTTCGGATCACGAGATGGCTTGATAAAGGCCATCATCGGTCATCGCCAGGCCCCCTTGGAGCAGGCGCGGCTGACGCTGCTGGCCGAGCACGAAAGTGCCGGGGAGCCCGACGACAGCATCACCGCCCTGGTGGCCATCCTGGTCGAGCCGCTGTTCGATACTCCGTATTCCGACGGATCGAGCCACTACGCCCGTTTTCTCGAACGCGTGCGCAATCATCCGGTCATGGCCGAGCTCACCCTGACGGCGGAGCAGTGGCCGGCCACCCGGATCCTCACCACCCGGCTGCTGCGGGCCCTCGATCACCTACCGGAAGCGCTTCGGCGCCAACGCATGGCGGCGATGGCGTCGGTCATGTACACGCTGCTCGCCGACCACGAACGTCACGTGGAGGAGCATCGCGACGCGGTCCGCGGTGCCCTGAGTGAGGCCGAGGCAAGGGACAACATCGTCGCCATGGTGGTCGGTCTGCTCACCGCACCGATGCCCGCCCTGATCGAACCCCGGTGAGAACAACGATGGAGGAACGCATGTCGGTCACGGACCAGGAGCAGCCAGACGTCCGGCAGATCGAGGCGGGGGAGAACCCGACCAGGTTCGCCCGCGGCTGGCACTGCCTCGGCCTGATCCGTGACTTCAACGACGGTGCGCCCCATCAGATCGACGCGTTCGGCACGTCATTGGTGGTGTTCGCCGACAGCCAGGGCCGGCTCAACGTGCTCGATGCGTACTGCCGGCACATGGGCGGCAACCTGGCGTACGGCACTGTCAAAGGTGACTCGATCGCGTGCCCGTTCCACGACTGGCGCTGGGGCGGAGACGGCAAGTGCACATTGGTGCCCTACGCCAAACGGACGCCGCGGCTGGCGCGGACCCGCTCCTGGCTGACACTCGAACGCAACGGACAACTGTTCGTGTGGAATGACCCGCAGGGCAGCACCCCGCCGCCGGAAGTCGACATCCCCGAGATCGAGGGGTACGGCACGGACGCCTGGACCGATTGGAGCTGGAACATCCAGTTGATCGAAGGTTCGCACTGCCGCGAGATCATCGACAACAACGTCGACATGGCGCATTTCTTCTACGTGCACTACGCATTTCCCCGGAACTTCAAGAACATCTTCGAAGGTCATGTCGCCACCCAGGTGATGGATTCGACGCCGCGGGACGACATGGTTGTCAGCACCTTCCATGACCCGACGTCCATCCTCTATTCAGAGGCTTCGTATTTCGGGCCTTCCTACATGATCGACCGGCTGCGCAGCGTGGCCAACGGCATGACCGTCGATACCATCCTGATCAACTCGCATTACCCGGTCAGCCCGAACTCGTTCGTTTTGCAGTACGGTGCCATCGTCAAGAAGCTCCCGGGCCTGACCGAAGAGGAAAACGCCGACCTCGCAAGAACTTTCATCGAAGGCGTACAGACCGGCTTCGAACAGGACGTCGAGATCTGGAAGCACAAGGCCCGCATCGACAACCCGCTGCTCACCGAGGAAGACGGGCCGGTGTATCAGCAGCGCCGCTGGTACGAGCAGTTCTATGTCGACGTCGAAGATGTGACGCCGGATATGACGGACCGCTTCGAGTTCGAGATCGACACCACGCATTCCATCGAGAGTTGGGAAGCGGAAGTCGCGGACAATCTGGCTGCTGCAACGTCGAACTGACTGCCGCAACAGGATTCAGTCTTCGTCGGATCGGCTGTGGCCGAGTAGCGCGGCCACCAGGTCGAGTGCGGTGCCGATCTCGGGGGCGCCGCCACCGAGGAGTGGCGCGTAGAGATGCGCGTCGCACATGCGAATGAGTGCCAGGCCGAAAGTGGCGGTGGGTAGCGGCAATTCCATTCGGCCGGCCGCGACCTCCGCGTCGAGGAGTTCGCCGACCAGACGACCTGCGGTCTGCTCGACGAGTCCGGGCAGCAGCATGAGCCGCACGATCAGGAGCGGCTCACGGTGTGACACGTCCTGCAGCGGTTTCGCGTCGACAACGGCGTTCAGGAAGCGGTCCATCACCGCGAGGAGAAATCCGGTACCACCGCGCGATTCGCCCTTGGCTTCCGCCTCCGCGACGACCTCCGCATGGGCTCGGCGAAACGTGCGTTCGGTGGCCTCGGCCAGCACGGTCGCGAGAAGGTCTTCGCGATTTCCGACGAGCCGGTAGAGAGTCGAGCGGCCGATCCCGAGTTCGGTGGCGAGCGCCGACATGTCGACCGGTTCGCCCGCCAGATACAGGCGAGTTGCAGCGTCGACCGCGGCCTGACGGCTCAATGCCGTCCCCAGTCGCGGGGAGTGGGTCGTCGATTCTGCTCCGGACATTTACCCATTATGGGACATTGCGCCGCTGTGTGCCAGTGTGGCACACTTCGCCTATGTGTCCCACGTTGTGGGGCCCAGTACCGCAACCCCCCCCCACGAGGAAGTTGACATGAGCACGCGATTCGAAGGAAAGACCGCGATCGTCACGGGTGCCAGTCGTGGCATCGGATTCGCCATCGCCCAGCGTCTGGTGGACGAAGGCGCCAAGGTGGTGATCACGGCCCGCAAGCAGGAAGCGTTGGACGCCGCCGTCGAGACCCTCGGTGGACCGGATGTCGCGCTGGCCGTCGCCGGCCGCGGCGACGACACCGAGCATCAGGATGCCGTGGTGGCCAAGGCGATCGAAACCTTCGGCAGTGCCGACCTTTTCGTCAACAACACCGGCATCAACCCGGTGTACGGACCGCTCATGGACATCGACATGGACGCCGCGCGCAAGATTCTCGAAGTCAACGTGTTGTCGGCGCTCTCGTGGGTGCAGAAGGTGAACCGGGCCTGGCAGGGCGAACACGGCGGCGCGATCGTCAACGTCGCATCGATCGCCGGGCTGCGGCCCGCGCCGGGCATCGCCTTCTACGGAGTGTCGAAAGCCGCGGTCATTCACCTCACCGAGGAGCTGGCCGTCGAGCTGGGTCCGAACATCCGCGTCAACGCGGTTGCGCCCGCCGTCGTCAAGACCCGCTTCGCGACCGCGCTCTACGAAGGCCGTGAAGAAGAGGTCAGCGCGCACTATGCGCTCAAACGTCTTGGCGTGCCGGAGGATATCGGTTCGGTGGTGGCGTTCCTGCTGTCGGATGACGCCGGCTGGATGACCGGCCAGACCCTGACGATCGACGGCGGCGTGCTCCTCGGCGGTGGCGTCTGATGGCTGCCGGTGCACATGTCGAACTGCCGGGGCTGGACCTGGATCGCCTCGGCGCGTGGCTGTCGTCCACCGTGCCCGGCGCCGGCGCCACGCTGTCGGCGACGTTGATCGCCGGCGGCAAGTCCAATCTGACTTACCGTGTCACAGACGGTGATTCGTCCTGGATCGTCCGTCGGCCCCCGGTCGGCGAACTGCTCGCCACGGCGCACGACATGAGCCGCGAATACCGGATGATGTCGGCACTGGCGCCCACCGCGGTACCCGTGCCCGTCATGTACGGCTTCTGCGACGACGCATCCGTGCTCGGCGCCCCGTTCTACGTGATGGCCGAAATCGACGGCACGCCATACCGGCAAGCCGCCGAACTGAAGGACCTGGGAGCCGAGCGCACGCGGCGCATCTCTGAGCGGCTCATCGACACGCTGGTCGAGGTGCATTCCGTCGACCCCGCCTCGGTGGGGCTGGCCGACTTCGGCCGGCCCGAAGGCTTCCTCGGGCGCCAGGTCGGCCGGTGGCACAAGCAGTTCCTCGCCGCGCACACCCGGGACCTGCCCGTCATGGAGCAGCTCTATCAGGCTCTGGCGGGGCGGGTTCCGGCCGACTCGGCACCGGGCATCGTGCACGGTGACTACCGGCTGGACAACGTGCTCTTCGACGCCGGGGACCGTCCTGCCGCGGTGATCGACTGGGAACTGGCCACCATCGGCGACTCGCTCACCGACCTGGCCTTGATGGTGGCCTACGGGCGGTTGGCCGCATCGGGCAACGGGGAGGTCTCCGATGTCAGCGAAGCCCCCGGCTTCCTCACCGAACAAGAGATCATCGACCGCTACCGCGCCGGAATCGACCGCCCGCTCGGCGATTTCGGGTTCTACCTGGGCCTCGCCTTCTTCAAGATGGCGGGCATCTTCGAGGGTATCCACTACCGCTACGTCAACGGACAGACCGTCGGCGACGGGTTCTCGTTCGCCGGTGACGCGGTGCATTTCCTGCTGGACGCCGGCCTCAACGCACTCAAGGAGCACTGATATGGAATTCGCCTACGACGCCAAGACCAACGAGATGGTCGCCGAACTCACGGCGTTCATGGAGAGCCACGTCTATCCCGCCGAGAAGACGTTCCACGAGCAGCTTGCCGCGCTGGACAACCGGTGGGCGTGGGACAGCGTGCCGGTGCTCACCGAGTTGCGCTCCGAGGCCCGTCGTCGCGGTTTGTGGAATCTGTTCCTGCCGGGGCAGAAGGGTGCGGGTCTGACCAACCTGCAGTACGCCCCGCTGGCCGAGATCACCGGCCGCAGTATCCAATTGGCACCCGCGGTGTTCAACTGCGCGGCCCCGGACACCGGAAACATGGAGGTGCTCAACGAGTTCGGCACCGAGGAGCAGCAGCGCCGGTGGCTGGAACCGTTGTTGGACGGCGAGATTCGGTCGGCCTTCGCCATGACCGAACCCGACGTGGCAAGCTCGGACGCCACCAACGTCGAGCTGTCCATCGTCCGTGACGGCGACGAGTACGTCATCAACGGTCGCAAGTGGTGGATCACCGGCGCGATGAATCCCAACTGCAAGGTGTTCATCGTCATGGGCAAGACGGATCCCAGCTCGGAACGTCACCGCCAGCAGTCGCAGATCCTCGTTCCTCGCGACACCCCGGGCCTCGAGGTGCTGCGCGGCATGGAGGTGTTCGGGTACGACGACCACGACCATGGCGGGCACGCCGAACTGCGGTTCACCGACGTGCGGGTGCCGGTGTCCAACCTGATCGGTGAGGAGGGCGGCGGGTTCGCCATCGCCCAGGCCCGTCTCGGGCCGGGCCGCATCCACCACTGCATGCGGGCGATCGGCGTCGCCGAGCGCGCCGTCGAGATGATGTGTCAGCGGGCCGCGAGCCGGGTCGCGTTCGGCAAGCCGCTGGCCGAGCAGGGCGTGATCCGCGACTGGATCGCCGAATCCCGTGTCCGCATCGAGCAGCTGCGCCTGCTGGTGCTCAAGACCGCCTGGCTGATGGATACCGTCGGAAATCGCGGCGCGCACACCGAGATTCAGTCCATCAAGATCGCCACGCCCCTCACCGTGCAGTGGATTCTGGACAAGGCCATCCAGGTGCACGGCGCCGGCGGGGTGTCGCAGGACTTCCCGCTCGCGGCCATGTACGCGGGCATCCGCACCCTGCGCTTCGCCGACGGGCCCGATGAGGTGCACAAGAACGCCCTCGCTCGTACGGAGCTCAAGAAGCACCTGGTGAGCTGACCGGGCATGCGGCCACGCTTTATTTGCATCGGAAATGGCGATTAAATAGCGTGGCCGTGTGCGGTTGACCGGTTTCAGTGACGTCGGGCTGCGGATCTTGATCCGGCTCGCCGCCGAAGACGGCCGACAGCGGATGTCGACGCGGCAGATCGCCGAAGACATGCAGATCTCCTACACGCACGCGACCAAAGCGTGCGCGCATCTGGCGGCGGCCGGGTGGCTGGACGCGGACCGCGGTCGCGGCGGCGGGCTTGCCCTCACCGCCACCGGCCGTACCGCCCGCCTGGGCGATGTGGTGCGGTCGCTGGAAGACGACGGTGACACCGAGCTGGTCGACTGCAGCGGGCTGGATTGCCCGCTGCAGTCGGCATGCCGGCTCCGCTCGGCGTTGGCGCAGGCGAAAGCGGCGTTCTATGCGTCGCTGAACACCACCACGGTCGCTGACCTCGCGCAACCGCCGACGAGGAACCTGCTCATCAGCCTCGGCGCACTGACCGCGCAGATCGATTCCCGCGCCGATTGAACCGAACGGCCCGCCGGATCGTGGTACCCGTACACCGCTGCGCAAGGGGATCACGATGCAACTGTCCGCACGCCTGCCCGCCGCTCTCGCCGCGACCGCCGTTGCCGCGGCCGTCATCGCGCCACCGGCGGCCACTGTTCCGGCCGCCGGCCATCCTTCGCCGACTGTGACACGGGAAATCCGTTTGACCGCAACGGTTCCGCCGGGCGGACTGCTCACCAGCTTCGTGAAGAACCAGGGCATCTACTGCTCCATCATCTGTCCACTGCTGGCGCAGACCGTCACGACAGGTGTCACCACCACGCTGCAGGAGCCGGGCGTCTTCCTCGCCGCGCTGCCGGCCAACGGACCGCTCAAGGCCCTCGGCATCGCCGCCGCGTCGATGACGGGACCCACGGCCGCCGCCATGGACAAGGCGATCGACGCCGACGCCGCCATTCCGGCGAAGCGGGCGCTCAACGCCTTCGAGGTCGGCGTGGTGGGCCTGCTCAACATTCCTCCCGCGATCCCCGCCGGCCCGGGCGCGGTGGTCGACGCGTTCCAGCAGTTCCGCCAGCAGACCTACGACGCGCTCAACGCGCCCGTCGTCCGGAACCCGGAGCCGACGGTCATGCCGCGCGGAGTGTTCCAGGTCGCGGTGATCGGCGTCATCAATGTGGTTGCGGCAGTGATCTTCCCGGGCTTCAACTTCTTCCTCGCCGGCGCGTTCCACGTGCCCGATGCGGTGGCTCAGGAACTGGCGAAGAGCGGCAATCCGCTGCGCGCGTTCCTGGCGGGCGTCCAGACCGCGGGGGGCGTGGTGACCAACGCCGTGAACGTCGTGGCCAACGCCGTCGTCACCGAGGCGAACAAGGTCCGCGCCGCGGCGATGCAGCCCGGTGCCTCGACACCGGTGGCGGCGCCGAAGTCCGTCACGACCGCGGCTGCCGCCCCCGGTGTCAGCCTCACTCAGACGACGCCGAAGAAACCGAAGAAGACGTTGCCGGCGCAGACAGTCGGGCAGTTGCCCAACCCGCTGTCCAGTGTGGCAAAGGAGCTGACGAAAGCGACGAAGGCGCTGACGCCCAAGCCCAACGCCAAGCCGAAGCCAGACGACAAGTCCGGAAGTCAGCCCAGCGAACGTGGCGCCCAGGCCGGACTGCCGTCACGGCCGGCCTTGCGTGCCAACCGGTGATTGCGCCCCCGCAGCAGTCGTAGCTGCAAGAGCGACTCGGACCAGAATGCCCACCGCGGCGTCGACGTCCAGGTCGAGTCGAACAGCTTCTTGGTTGCGGCCAGCGCGTCGGGCGACCGCTCGATCAGCTGTGCGGCCAGCTCCTCGGCGGCCAGCAGCGGATCGTCGGCGACGGCGGTGACCAGTCCGTAGCCCAGCGCGTCGGTGCCGGAGAACACCTCCGCGGTCATGGTGAGCCGCTTGGCCACATCCATCGGCAGGAGCTCACGCAGAGTCACCGACCCGGTCATGTCCGGAATCAGGCCCCACCGCGCCTCCATGACCGACAGCTTGCAGTCCGGCGTCGCGATCCGGAAGTCCGCCGCCAGGGCGACCTGCAGTCCGCCGCCGTAGCAGTGGCCATGCACGGCCGCGATCACCGGTACCGGCAACTCGCGCCAAGCCCAGCAGGCCTTCTGGAACAGGTTCGTCTTCTGTCCGGGGAACTTGCCGAAGTTGCGCACGGCACTCAATCCCTGCAGCTTTGCTCCGGCGAAGTCCAGCCCCGTGCAGAACGCACGCCCGTCACCGCGCAGAATCACGACGCGCACCGAACGGTCGCGAGCCAATCGGTCGGGGACCGTGGCGAGCGCCTCCAGCATCGGCAGATCCAGGCTGTTCATCTTGTCGGCCCGGTTGAGCGTCGCGTAGGCGATGCCATCCCGAACTTCGACGGTGATCCGATCCATTGCCATTGGGGCAGGATAGTGCGGCGCCGGCCGGTACCACGGAACCGCCCGAAGCTGTGGATATTTCGTGAAAATGGCCAAACAGCCCCATGGCCGGATAACCCGCCCTACTGTGCAGCGGCAACCCCAACTGCGAAATTCAGCAAACCTGGCGCGGCCCGGACGCTTCCTCGCGAGACAATTCATTCCGTTTCGCGAAGAGTGTGTCCCAAACCGGAATCGATACGCTACTGTGATCCGCGTGACAGGCGAGGTGCGCGCGACCATGGCGGAACGCCAGCGTGCGAAACGCGCCGAGCTGGTGCGTGAAGAAGTCATCGAAGCGGCATTGGCGGAGTTCGCTGAGCGGGGATATCACCAGACCTCGATCAGTCACATCGCCAAGCGCCTCGGCTCCGGGCACTCGATGTTCTACCGGTACTTCGAGAACAAGCGCGACATCGTCGACCACGCGGTGCGCCAGGTGAACGCCCGCGTGCTCGCCGCGATCGGCGACTCGAGGCCGGGACAGCTGACGTCCATCATCGAGTTCCGTGATCACCTTCTGGGCATCGGTATGGCCTACAGCGAACTGCTGGCCGACGAGCCGCGCCTCATGCAGTTGATCGTCGTGCAGGCCGCCGGCGTCGATCAGCAGATGACCGAGGAGTTCCAGCGTCTCTTCGATGACGGCGCCCGTGTGCTGGCGACCATGCTGCGCGACGGCATCAACCAGGGCTACATCCGGGCCGACGTCGACGTGCGCGCCACCGCCCAGACCATCTGCGCCATCCCGTTCGGTATCGCCCTTCGCTACGGCCAGAAGCCGAGTCGCGAGGAGTTGCTCGCGCAGACCCTGGCAAGCAATGAACTGGTGTGCCGCGGCATCGCCACCGAGTGGCCGGTGTCCGGCAAGGAAGCAGCGGCTCGATGACCGACCAGGCACAACCAAGGGGACTGGCGAAGTGGGGCGCCATCGCCGAGGCCATCGACTGGGTCAAGCGCTACCTGCAGAACCATCCGATCGCATCGCTGAGCACCGCCGGCGGGCAGATCGTGCTCGGGCTGCGGACGCTGGAGTATCTGTTCTTCGACATCGTCAAGGGCCGCTTCCAGGTGCGCGAATTCCTGGACCAGGCCGCGTTCATGGCCGGAACCGCCTTCACCCCAACGGTTCTGGTGACCATCCCGATCAGCGTGACGCTCTCGATCCAGTTCGCGTTGCTGGCCGGCCAGGTCGGTGCGTCATCCCTGTCGGGTGCGGCCACCGGGCTCGTCGTCATCCGGCAGGGCGCTCCGCTGGTCGCCTCGCTGCTGCTGGCGACGGCCGTCGGTTCGGCCGTCTGCGCGGATCTCGGTTCGCGCACCATGCGTGAGGAAATCTCCGCCATGGAGGTCATGGGTGTGTCCCCGATCCAGCGCCTCGTGGTGCCGCGGTTGGTCGCCCTGGTTCTGATCGGTGTGCTGCTGACCGGCGTGACGAGCTTCGTCGGTTACCTGGCGAGCTACATGTTCAATGTCTATCTGCAGAACGGCACCCCGGGGTCGTTCATCGCGACGTTCTCGTCGTTCTCCACCGTCGGCGATCTTGCGCTGGCGATGGTGAAGGCCGTCGTCTTCGGTGTCATCGTGGCGGTGATCAGTTGCCACAAGGGGCTGGACACCCGCGGCGGTCCGGCCGGTGTGGCCAACTCGGTCAACGCCGCGGTGGTGGAGTCGGTGCTCCTGATGATGATCGTCAACGTGGTGATGAGCCAGCTGTACGTCGTCGTGTTCCCGAAGACGTCGATCTGACATGGCAGCTCCGTCAACATTCACCCCGGGTCTGCTGCGGCCGTTCTCCGCGGTCGGCCGCGGGCTGCTGAAGGGTGCCGGGCGGACCGGGCACATGGTCGAGTTCTTCGGCAAGGTCGTGCTCGCCATGCCGACGATGTGGCTGCGCTACCGCAAGGAACTGCTGCGGCTGCTGTCGGACATCACGTGGGGCAACGGCTCCATCGTGGTGGGCGGCGGCACGCTGAATGTGGCTGGGGTTCTTGGTGTCACGGCCGGGGCGCTGGTCGCGGTCGAGGGCTACAACGCGCTGAACCTGTTGGGGCTGGGGCCCGCCACCGGCTTGGTCTCGTCCTTCGCGACGACCCGAGAACTGGCGCCGGCGATGATCGCGATGGCGTTCATCGCGCAGGCCGGCTGCCGGTTCACCGCGCAGCTGGGTGCCATGCGCATCAACGACGAGATCGACGCGCTGGACACCCTCGGCATCAACTCGGTGGCCTACCTGGTGGCGACGCGGGTGGTGGCCTCGGTCATCGCGGTGGTCCCGCTGTTCCTCGCGGCGCTGGCCCTGGCCTACCTGTCGTGCCAGTTGGTCAGCGTCGTCGCCGGGCAGTCCACGGGTACCTACCTGCACTACTTCGGACTGTTCCTCGAGGGCCGCGACGTGCTGTTCGCCACCGTCAAAGCGGTGATCTTCGTGTTCATCTCGTCGACAATCCAGTGCTACTACGGCTATTTCGCCTCCGGCGGCCCGGCCGGTGTCGGCGTGGCGGCCGGCCGGGCGATGCGCGGCAGCGTCACCGTCGTGATGATCGTCAACATGCTGCTCACCATGGCGCTGTGGGGCGTCATCAGTGGTGCAAGGTTCGGTGGCTGATGGGCAACTCCTTCGACCACGACCCGCGCGGCTCCACCGACCGCAAGCTGGGCGTCATCGGCCTGTGCTTCGCGGTGATCGCCTCGTTCGCCGCGGTCCTCATGGTGGTGAAATCGCAAGGCAAGCTTGACGACTTCGTCCGGGTGGAGCTCAAGCTCATCAACATCGGTGACGGTCTGCCCGAGCGGTCCGACGTCAAGTTCCGCGGTGTCATCGTCGGCATGGTGTCGGGTGTGACGCCGTCGCAGCACGGTCAGCCGAACGTGGTGCACGTCAACATCCAGCCGCAGTTCGCCGCGCAGATCCCCGACAACGTGACCGCGCGCGTGGTGCCCGCCAACATCTTTGCGGTGTCGGCGGTGCAACTGGTGCAGAACGGCGACGGGGCCCGCCCCATCCGTTCCGGTGATGTCGTGCTCGAAGACCAGACCCTGCCCACGGTGCTGTTCCAGAACGTGCTGGCCAAGCTGCGCCAGCTGCTCAAGGCCGTCGGCCAGTCGCCCGACGCCAACAATGTCGGCGTCTTCGCCGCCATTGCCGAGGCCACCCACGGCCGGGGACAGAAGATCACCGACGCCGGCCATGACGTGAACGAGATCATGCGGCAACTGAATACGGTCGTGAAGTCCGACGACACCGGACCGACGACGTTGTCCGCGCTCAAGGCGGCCGCCGAGAGTCTGCGGACCGTGTCGCCGGAGCTGTTCACCGCGCTGGACAGTTCGGTGCAGCCGATGCGGACGTTCGCCGAGAAGCGCACGCAGCTGACCAATTTCCTGTCGGGTGGCCTGAATACCACTGGCACGCTGGGGGATGCCTTCGAGCACCAGAGTGACCGGATGATCCAGGTCAGCACCGGACTGACACCGGCGATCGGTGTGCTGGCCGACCACGCCGGCGAATTCCACGGCGTCTCGACACGATTGCAGGCGCTGGCCAACAAGATCTACGACGAGGGCGTCAATCAGGACACCGGCCACATCATCTGGAAAGCGGTCATCTCGATGAACCCGTCGCGCCAGTACACCCGGGCGGACTGCCCGCGGTACGGCGCGATGGAGGGGCCGAGCTGCAAGACCGCGCCGGAAACCCCGACCGCGCCCGACCTCAAGCCCGGCCTGGAATCGATGGGTATGGCGACCCCACCGTGGGTGACCGAGAACCGTCCCAACATTGCACCGCCGCGCTTTTCGGTTCCGATCGTGCCGGAATTTCCCGGCCCGCCGGACCCCAACGCGCCACCCGCGCCGCAGGCCGCGCCGGCGCCCGGCCCGGTGGTTGCGCCCGCACCTCCCGGCCCGCCGCTACCCGCCGAAGCCGGCGCACCCGGCCAGGTTCAGCAGCAGTCCGCGCCGCTCTACGGCGGCACCGTCGGGCCCGTCGGTAGCCAGAACGAGAAGGACCAGTTGAGCCAGATCGTCGGTGGCCCAGCCACATCCGCCACTCAGTTGCTGTTGGGCCCGGTGGCCCGGGGGCAGGACGTGCACGTCGCTCCGATCCCGGAGGGACAGCCATGAAATTGAAGCGCAGCACCGTCGTGTTCCTGACGCTGTTCCTGGTCTTCTCCGTGGCCGTCACCTGGATGGTCTTCGCGACCTTGCAGCGCAACGTCGCGGGCCCCACCTCGAGCTATTCGGCGATCTTCAGTGATGTGTCGGGCCTGGCAGAAGGTGACGACGTCCGGGTGGCCGGTGTTCGGGTCGGCCGCGTCGACAAGATCGAGCTGACGCCGGACAACCAGGCCAAGGTCACGTTCCAGGTCCGCAGCAACCAGACGCTGTACACCAACACGCTGGCCTCCGTGACCTACCAGAACATCATCGGACAGCGGTACCTGGGTTTGAGTCAGGGTGAGGGCGACAAGCGCAAACTCGCTGTCGGAGCGCAGATTCCGGAGAGCCGGACCAATCCGTCGTTCGACATCTCCTACATGCTCAACGGTTTCGAGCCGTTGTTCACCGAGCTCGACCCGCAGCAGGTGGACAATCTGACCAACGCCATCATCAAGGCGTTCCAGGGCAACGAGGGCCCGATCCTGACCCTGACGACGCAGGCGTCGGTGCTGACGCAGACACTGGCGGGTCCCGATGCCGCGCTGGGGGATTTGATCGCGAACCTGGACCGGCTGATGACGACACTGGCCGCGCAGAGCGCCAATCTGCAGACGATGCTGCACGAAACCTCGGTGTCGATCGCCGCGCTGAACAGCCGGCGCGACGAGCTGGTCTCGTCGGTGGGGTCCATCACCGCCAACGTCACGCGGCTGTCGGCGATCGTCAACGCGATCACGCCGCAAATGCAGCAGTTCATCGACCGGGAGCCGGGTTTCCTGAAGTACAGCGTGACCGACGGCAAGCAGCGCCTGGCGTACGCGGTGGCCAATGTGCCGTTGCTGCTCAAGGGACTTGCCCGTGCGGGCCAGGAGGGCACCTACATCGACGTCTACGTCTGCGACCTCGATTTCGGGCTGTGGCGCGGTCTGCTCAACTGGTTCCGCCGGTTCGTCGTGGCGGCGACGCCGGGCAACGGCAACGAGACCTGGCACACGGCGGTGTGCCGATGAGCAGCCTGTTCGGTGGCCCCCTGCGCCCGAAGAACATCCCGGGCGGGCGCAAGCGAGTCCTGGAGGACTACAACAAATTCTGGCTCGGCGTCATCGGTCTGACGGTCATCGTGGTGATGGTCGCCGCCGTGGTGCTGGTCAGCATCCTGGACATCGGAAAGAAGCAGTACACCGCCGAGTTCGCCCAGGCCGCGGCGATCAAATCCGGCAATGCGGTGACCATCGCGGGCATCAACGTCGGCGAGGTGCAGAACGTCGAGCTGGCCGGTGACCACGTGGTGGTGACGTTCAAAGCCGACAAGAACGTGCGGCTGGGGACAGAAACACGTGCGGCCATCAAACTCACGACCATCTTGGGCTCGCGGTACCTGGAGATCAGCCCCGCCGGTGCGGGCCATCTCGCCGGCAACACCATCAAATTGAGTCATACCGAGGTGCCGTATGACTTGCAGAAGACGCTCGAGGGTGCGACCAGCACGCTGTCGCCGCTCGATGCGGACAAGATCGCCGAGTCGGTGCGGGTGATGAGCGGCAGCCTGCAGGGGGTGCCCGACGCACTACCGGAAGCGCTGACCAATCTGAACTCACTGGCCGGGGTCATCCAGTCCCGCCGCGACCAGATCGGCACGCTGATCACCAACGCCGACACCATCGCGGCGCTGTTGCATCGCCAGAAGGCCGACCTTGGCGCACTTGTGTTGCAGGGCAACCAGATTCTCGGGGAGATCACCACCCGGCGCGCTGCGATGCAACGGCTCTTCGACGGCGTGACACTGCTTGCCGACCGGGCCCACACGCTCTTGGCCAACGAGCCGCAACTCGACGCCTTGATCGCCAACCTGCACGAGTTCGCCAAGCTGCTCGCCGACCACGACGCTCTGGTCCGCAGCATCCTGCAGGTCGCGCCGATCACCGCACGCAACATCGCCAACCTGACCGGTAGCGGTAACGGTGCCGACATCACCCTGCCTGCGGGCATCATGGTCGACTCCTGGATGTGCGCCATCAGCGGCCGGGCCCGGCAGTTCAACATCGTCGAATACTTCAAGGACTGCAAATGAGTAAGCGCGCCTTGATGATCGGGGCGATCGCCGTGATTGTGATCGTCGCACTGGTGACGACCGCGGCCGCCGTGGCGCCGCGCATCTGGCAACGCAACATCACCGTGACGGCGCACTTCCAGGACGCCGTCGGGTTGTATCCCGGCAACGCGGTGTCGGTGCTCGGCATGCAGGTGGGCAAGGTCGACTCGGTGGTGAACAAGGGTGGCTACATCGAGGTCACCATGGACATCGACAAGAAGATCCCGATTCCCAGCGACGTCACGGCCGCCACCGTCTCCGCCTCGATCCTCACCGATCGGCACGTCGAGCTGACTCCGCCCTACCGCGGCGGAAACAAGCTGCGCGACGGCGACCTGATCGCGTTGGGCCACACCAGGACTCCGGTCGAATTCGACAAGACGCTGTCCATGATCGACAAACTGGGTACCGCCCTCAAGGGCAACCCGCAGGGCGGTGGCCCGCTGGGCGATCTGGTGGATCTGGGGTCTCGGATCAGCTCTGAGAACAGCACCCAGATCAAGTCCACGTTGACCAAGTTGTCGGAGGCCCTCAAGGTCGGTCCCGATGGTGGTGCCAAGACCGAGAAGAACCTGCAGGAGATCATTCGCAGTGTCTCGGACCTGACCCAGTCCGCGGCCGAGAACGATGACGCCGTCCGCAAGTTCGGCAACAATGTGCACCAACTGAGCGACATCCTTGCCGACCAGAATCTGGGGTCGGGGCGCACCGGAGCCAAGGCCAACGAGATCCTCGAAGAGGTCAGCGGGTTGCTCGAGCGCCACCGCGACCAGCTCAAGGGCGCGTTCGGCGACCTGGACCCCGTGGTGCGGTCCCTTTCGGACAACAAACGCGAATTGGAAGAGACGCTGGATGTCCTGCCGCTGGCCCTGGACAACGTCTACAACGTCCTGGACCCAGTGGGCGGCAGCATCCGCGGACATCTCTTGACCGACAAGTTGTTGGCGTACAACCAGCTGAACAAGGAACTCTGCAACCTGATGGGCCTGAAGCAATTGGGCTGTGCCACCGGCACGTTGCAGGACTACGGCCCCGACTTCGGCTTGACCTCGATGATGGATCTGATGGCCAACGGTATCAGCCCGTCGGGTCAGGGCGAGCCGCCCAAGCAGGGGGCTGCCGCCACCACGCCGTCGCCTGCGCCCGCCGCACCCGCACCGGGAGGGCCGACGCGATGAGCGTGAAATCCGTTGTGCGCGGCGCGCGCTGGGCCGGGGTTCTCGGCGGTGTCGTGCTGATGACCGGCTGCGCCGCCGGCCTGGACAGTGTGCCGTTGCCGTCCCCGGGCTCCCGGGGCGGGACCTACGAACTCAACGCGGTGTTCACCGACGCGCTGAACCTGCCGTCGAAGGCGAAAGTGCGCCTGTACGGCGCGGACATCGGTGAGGTCACGTCGATCGACGCCGTGGACTTCACCGCGAAGGTGTCCATGCGGATCCGCCAGGATGTGCCGCTGCCGGTGGGCAGTACGGCCGAACTGCGTTCGGCCACACCGCTCGGCGACGTGTTCCTGCAGATTCGCCCGCCGGACGACAAGTCGGACGGCGGTGCGCTGCTGCGGGGCGGTGACACCATCCCGTTGGGGTCGACGGCGGCGGCACCGACGGTCGAGGAACTCCTCAACTCGCTGGCCATGCTCGTCAACGGCGGCGCCATCCGCGCGCTGACCACCGATGTCAACGGCGCCGGCCGAGTGGTCGGCGGGCGCGGCGAGAAGCTGGCCGCGCTCATCTCGGAAACCAACCAGTTCCTGTCGAAGATGTCGGCGCGGACGGCGCAGCTGGACGCGACGTTGCGCAGCACGTCGAACATGGCGGCCGAGGTCGCCCGGCACCAGCAGAGCATCGACACCGCGCTGGCCGCCGGCGCCCCCGCGCTGGCGGTCATCTCCGACAACACCACGCGGATCATGGACGTGGTGGACAACGTCGGCCGGATCACGCGGCAGCTGTCCAAGTTCCCGTCGATGCAGGGCACCGACACCCGCAGTGTCGCGGCCGACGTGAACAAGCTGTCGGCGGTGTTCAACGAGATCGCCATGGACCCGAACATCTCGCTCACCGCGTTCAACCGGCTCATCGGCATCCTGGTCAAGGCCACCACCTCTACCGCGGTGCACGTGGAGGCGGAGATCTCGAGAATCGCGATCGGTGCGCTGCCCGACAAGAACTACGCGGGCGACCCCGGTATCCACGGACCCGACGGCACCGACTGGCACCTGATGATCGGCAGCCTGCGTTACGAGTGGAACATGCTGCTCGGCCGCATCTACGGATCGGACCGAACCCGATGAACGCGCTGAACAGCCTGGTGGCGTTCATCATTCGGATCGTCAAGGCGGTGGCGAGCCGCAAGGTGGTGCTCGCGCTGTTCGGCCTGTTGCTCACCGCGGTGATCGCCTTCGGCTACATCGCGATCGACGGCCTGCGGTTCAACCCGTTCCACCGGACCATCGCCATCCGGATCATGCTGCCCGAATCCGGTGGCCTGCTGGCCAATCAGGATGTCACGTTGCGTGGCATCCCGATCGGCCACGTCGCGGCGGTCAACCTCACCAAGACCGGCGTCGAGGCGGTCGCCTCGGTCGACGCGTCGGCGCACATCCCGACCGACAGCCCGGTGCGGGTCTCCGGCCTGTCGGCGGCTGGGGAGCAGTACCTGGACTTCCGGCCGGAGCACGGCGGTGGCCCGTATCTCACTGATGGCGCGGTCATTTCGGGCAAGCAGGCCAGCATCCCGGTGACCTTGCCGCACATCATCGACCACAGCCGCGGCGCGCTGGCGCAGCTCGACGCCGACAAGCTCGGCAAGATGTTCAACGAGCTGCACGTCACCAAGGACGGCCCGCGCAAGCTGGCCGCGATCCTGGACGGTGCCAGCTTGTTGGCCAACACCGTGGACTCGGTGCTGCCGGAGACCGTGAGCATGATTCGCACCACCCGCGTCGTGTTCAGCACCGTCGCCGACGTCCGCCCGGGCCTGGCGGCCACCACCAACGACCTGACCAAGGTGCTCGACGGCGTGAACAAGATGGACGGCGGTTTCCGCACCCTCGTCGAGCGCGGTGAGCCACAGCTGGCGACGCTGGACAACCTGATCGCGGACAACCGGCAGAACGTGGTGCAGATCCTCGGCAACCTGACCACGACCTCGCAGGTGATCTACCAACGCATTCCGGGCCTGGAGTACATCTGGCGGCCGGATCGGGACCCGTTCATCGACCGCTTCGCGTCCGTCGTCCACGATGGCGGTGTCTGGGCGATCGGTGACATCTACCCGAAGTACCGGTGCGACTACAACCTGCCGCGGCACGCCCCGTCGGACGCGAGTTTCCCCGAGCCGTACAAATACACCTACTGTGAGGATCAGGATCCATCGCTGTTGGTTCGCGGCGCCCGCAACGCGCCGCGGCCGCCGGGTGACGACACTGCCGGTCCGCCGCCGGGATATGACCCCCATGCGGTGACCGACAAGACGCCGCACTACCCGGGCTACACGATCGACACCCCGTACGGCGGTGCGGCGTACCCGTACCCGATGCCGAACTGACGGTCCACGAGACACGCGAGAAGTGATGAGTAAACGAACTGCAAGTACCGACGTATTCGACCAGGTGCACGACACCGAAACCGAAGCGGCCGAAGCGCCGGTCGAGTCCCGTGCCGCCGATGTGACAGAGACGGATGCGGCCGTGGAGAGCGCGGAACCTGCCGCGGCCGAGAAGCGGCGGGTCGGTCTGGCCGCGGTGGTGTGCGCGTTGCTGTTCACGATTCTGGTGGCAGCACTGGGCTTCCTGGGCTGGCGGCAGTACGAGCAGTACCAGGTCAACGCCGCGAGTGACGCGGCACTGCAGGCCGCCAAGGACTACGCCGTGGTGCTGACGACGTTGGACGCCAAGAACATCGATGAGAACTACCGCAAGTCGCTCGATGGTTCCACCGGCGAGTTCAAGGACGCCTACAGCCAGGGCGCCACGCAACTGCGGCAGGTGCTGATCGACAACAAGGCCTCCGGAACGGGCATCGTCGTCGCGGCGGCAGTCAAGTCGGCGACACCCGACAAGGTCGAGGTGCTGCTGTTCGTCGACCAGTCGATCACCAACGCGAACAACCCGAGCCCACGCATCGACCGCAACCGCATCGACATGACCATGGAGAAGGTCGGCGACCGCTGGCTGGCCAGCAGGGTCGAAATCCTGTGACCGACAAGGAGACCGACATCACCGACGTCGACGTGGACGAGGCCCTCGAGGCCGAGTCACCCACGCCGGCGGAGGCCGCCGAGCCCAAGGCCCCGAAGACGTATGCCGTCCGGCGCAGCCTCTGCTGGGCCGTGGCCGTCGTGATCATCGCGCTGTCGGCCGCGGCGGGCACCGCGTGGGCATTGGTATACGCCCAGCATCAGCGTGACGCCGAGGCAGCAGAAGCTCTCACAGCAGCGCGCGCATACGCCGTCACGCTGACCACCACCGACCAGAACACGATCGACAAGAATTTCGCCGATGTCCTGGGTGGGGCGACGGGTGAGTTCAAGGATGCCTACAGCAAGGCCGCGGCGACCATGCGAAAGATGTTGATCGACAACAAGGTCAGCACGACGGGTGTGGTCGAGGACTCTGCGGTCAAGGACGTGCGGGGCGATGACGTCGACGTGCTGCTGTCGGTGAAGCAGGACGTCACCAGTGCCGGGGTCAAAGAGAAGCGGACCGATTACGTCAGCGTGTCGATGACGATGCGCAAGGTGGGAGACAGGTGGCTGGCGGCCGAGGTGCTGCTCGCCGGAGCGGACGGTAAACGTGGCAAGTAGAGTCCGGGCGGCCCTGGCTGCCGTGGGTGCAACGGTGGTCGCCACGACGTGTTTGACTGGCGCGCCCGTCGCCCACGCGGCCATCGATAGTTTCTGCTCGCAACTCGGCGCGGTCTGGGACGGCGGTGCCTGCACCGCCGTCGTCAAATCTCAGCGAGAAGCCGAAATGCTGCTGTCCCTGCGGGTTCCGGCCGAACTGATCGACAACCCGACCGCCGGGCCGGTATTGCGTGACTACTACACGCGGCTGTTCAACGGCTGGCGTGCCACCGGCAACACCACGCCGCGGGACAGCAGTGCGCGTGCCGACTACGAGATCATTCCCGGGCCCGGGGGCCTGCAGTCGGTGGTCGTCCACGAGACGTTCGAGCCTTTCGGCATCCAGTCCAACAACGCCTACCGGTCCTTCCTCTTCGACATGAATGCCGGCCGCCGGCTGTACCTGCCCGATTTGTTCCGGGCGGGAGTCAATGCCAATCAGGCGGTTTCGGCTGCCGCCGCACCGATCCTGCCGCCGGTGCTCGACGCCGCCGCGCCGCCGCACGCACCGGGCACCTATCCGTTCACCGTGGAGGAGTTCCAGCCCGACGGCGACGGTCCGGGTTACTCGGGCAACTACCGGGCGTTCGCGCTGACCGGTGATTCACTGCGTCTCTACATGCCGGACCAGCCGATGTCCCGTGAAAGCCCAAGTCCACGAGATCGTTTCAGCTGGTCGATGGACGGTGGGACCGTCGTCGCCAATGTGCCGCTGGCGTCGTTGGCGGGTCAGCTCAAGCCGCAGTACGGCGGCTGAGCTCGGGTCAGTCCCGGTCACCGTCCCGCGCTGTAGCCGGCGGGTAGGTCTGGAAGACGAACACCTGACCACCCACTCGAATGGTGTCGCCGTCGTGGAGTTCAGCCGTGGCGCGGATGCGCTCGCCGTTGACATGGACGCCGTTGGCAGACCCGAGGTCGGTGATGATGTGGGTGGAGCCGGTGTTGTTGATGACGGCGTGGTGCCGGCTGACCTTGTCGTCGGCCACGACAAGGTCGTTGTCGGGGTTGCGTCCGATGCGGGTGGCCGCCCCCTTGAGTCGATGAAGGTGATCGTGCACGTCGCGCAGGGCCGCGGTGACAGGGTCGATCAGGGTCGTCACATCGGGTTCGAAGGCGATGATCGTCTGGGCCGCAGCCTGGGCATTGCGCTGTACGTCGAGCGGTTCCTGGCGCAGGATTTGTTCGTACAGGGTGCGCAGTGCCGGCGCGGGGTCGATGCCGAGGTCATCGGACAACGTTGTCTTGAGCCGGTGATAGGTATCGAGTGCGTCGGATTGGCGGTCGGTGAGGTAGTACGCCGTGATCAGTTGCGCCCAGAGCGGTTCGCGGTAGGGATGTTCGCCGACCAGGGTTTCGAGCTCACGAACGACGGTATGGGCTCGGCCACAAGCGATCTCGGCGTGGGCGCGTGCGGTCTGCGCAACGATTTTGTCCTCGGCTAACGCGTTGCGCAGCGCCTCCGTGAAGGCGAAGTCGCGCAGGTCGTCGAGGACGGGGCCGCGCCACTGGCGCAGCGCAGCGGTGAGGTGAGCACTGGCCGCCTCGAAGCGTCCGGCGGCCACGGCGTCGATCCCGGCTTGCTGTTCGGTGGCAAACCGGGCCAGATCGCTTTGTTCTGGGGTGATTTCGAGTCGGTAGCCATGGGGTGCGGTGGACACCACGGCATGGGCATCGACGCCCGCCTCGGTGAGGATGCGGCGCAGATTCGACACGTACGCACTCACGGAGATGCGAGCGGCGGCCGGTGGCTCGTCTTCCCAGATTGCGGTGATCAAGTCAGTGGCACTGACGGCGCGGTTGGCGTTCGCCACCAACATGGCAAGTACCGCGCGCTGTTTCGGCGTCCCGACCTGAATCGGCCTCGACGCGATGGTCACCTCCAGCGGACCCAGCACCCCGAATTGGATGTCGTGTTCGGCGCCACCGCGTTGAGGTGCGGGCGTCGCCGGTGTCTGGCCACCCATCAATAGCTCCCCGCTTGGCCGAACCTACCCAATTGCACGGGTAGAGGGTTGCACACCAAGCCCGATCAGGACGGCCGAATCATCCGGGCTAGAGGTGGCGCGCGATGAGGTCCTTCATGACTTCGTTGGCACCGGCATAAATCCGCGAGATCCGACTGTCGACGAACAGGCGGGAGATGGGGTATTCCTCCATGTACCCGTAACCGCCATGTAGTTGCAGGCAGCGATCGACGACTTGTGTCTGTTGTTCGGAGCACCAGAGTTTGACTTGCGCGGCGCGTTTGACGTCGAGGTCGCCGCGGACGTGACGTTGAATCGCGTCGTCGACGAACGTGCGCATGACGTCGATCACGGTGGCGATCTCGGCCAGTTCGAAACGGGTGTTCTGCAGGGCGAAGAGGGGTTTCCCGAACACGTGGCGCTCCTTGACGTACGCCAGCGTGTGGTCGTATGCGGCTTCGACCGCGCCCAGGGCGGCGACGCCCACGATCAGGCGCTCCTGCGGCAACTGCTGCATCAGCTGGACGAAGCCGCGACCTTCGACGCCGCCGAGCAGGTTCTCCGCGGGGACACGAAGTTCATCGAAGAACAGTTCGGTGGTGTCCTGCCCTTTCTGGCCGATCTTCTTCAGCTTGCGGCCGCGCTGGAATCCCTGAGTGTCGTCGCGAACTTCGGCGGCGAACAGCGACAACCCGGCCGCACCCTGCTGCGGATCGGTCTTGGCCGCGATGATGATGAGGTCGCACGTCGCGCCGTTCGAGATGAACGTCTTGGCGCCGGAGATCACGTACTCGTCTCCCACGCGAACGGCTCGCGTCGAAATGGCCTGCAGATCTGATCCGGTACCGGGTTCGGTCATGGCGATCGCACCGATCCATTCACCGGCAGCGAGTTTGGGCAGCCAGCGCAGCTTCTGCGCGGAGGTGGCGTAGGCGTTCAGGTAGTGCGGGACGATGCCCGTGTGGACGCCCAACTGCATGGACAGATCACCGGCGTAGGCCTGCTCCCGGAAGAGCACCGCCTCGTGCGCGAAAGTCGCGCCACCGCCGCCGAATTCCTCCGAGATCGACATCAATAGCAACCCCAGGTCGCCGGCACGGCGATACAACGCGCGGTCGGGCTCGCCGGCGGCGGCGAATTCCTCGTGACGCGGAACGACTTCCTTGGCGAAGAAGTCGCGGGCCAAACCGGACAGGTCGGCAAGTTCGGTCGTCGATGCGGGGGTCACTGTCTTGTTCCTCTCCTTCAACGCGCGTACAGCGCGTCGATCTGTGCGGCATATTTTTCGGCGATGGGTGCGCGGCGCAGCTTGAGCGTCGGCGTCAGCTCATCCCCGCCGGGAATCCAGTACTGCGGCAGGACTTTCCAGCTCCGAATCTGCTCCACCCGGGATAGCCGGGTATTCGCCGACGCCACCGCATCAGACACCGCCTGCTGTGTCGCCTCGTGGTCGACCATCTCGTCGACGGTGGCGCCGGCGAATCCATGCCGGGAGGCGAAGTCAGCGGCCGCATCGGGGTCGAGCGTGATCAGCGCGGCGATGTGCGGACGGTTGTCACCGATGGCAGCGACAGCGCCGATCAGCGGGCTGGCCGCTTTGAGTGCTCCCTCGATGTTGCTGGGGGACATGTTCTTTCCGCCGGAGTTGATGATCAACTCCTTCTTGCGGTCGACGATACGCAGATACCCGTCGGCGTCGACCGAGCCGATGTCGCCTGTGTGGATCCAGCCGTCGACATCGAGGATTTCCGCGGTGCGACCGGGATCGCGGTGGTAGCCGCGCATCACCCCACATCCGCGGACCAGAATCTCGCCATCGGTGGCCAGTTTGATTTGTGTGCCGGGGATTGGTTTACCCACCGTGCCGAGCTTGAGCCGGTCTCTGGGATTGACGGTCGTTACCGCGGAGGTCTCCGACATGCCCCATGCCTCCAACACGGGAATACCGATCGCAAGCATGAACTCGAGTACGGAGACATCGATGGGGGCAGCGCCCGACACGGCCGCGCTCAGTTGGTCCATTCCGAGGCGCGCGCGAATCTTGGACAACACCAACACGTCCGCCGCGACGGCGGCTGCTTCGTCGAGCAGTCCCAGCCGGCCTCCCACCAGGGTGGCTCCCGCCTTTTTCTTGCCGGCTGCCAGGGCCCACCGCGCGAGCGCGCCTGCCGGTCCGGTCTGCTCCGCGATGAGTGCCTCGACGCGAGCCCGAATCTTGTACCAGAGCATCGGTACCGCGACGAAGAACGTCGGGTGCACGCGGCCCAGTACGTCGATCAGCATCTTCGGGTCATCGACATCGGTGACCGTGATGCCGAAGTACATCGGCGCGTACTGGCCGATCCAACGGTTGATCAGGTGTGCATCCGGCAGATAGGACAGCACTCGACCCCGGCTGAGATTGCCCACCACACTGGGGATCACCTCGAGTTGGTACAGCAAGTTGCCGTGCGTCAGCTCTACGCCTTTGGGGTGCCCTGTGGTCCCGCTGGTGTAGATGAGGGTCAGGATGTCGTCGCGCTGAACGGCTTTCCACACGGCGTCGAAGTCGAAATCCTCAGCACCACCATCTGCTACCTCATCGAGGGTGAGCACACCGTGGTTCGGTTCGTCGACCGAGATGACGTTGCGCACATCGGTTCCTGACGAGGCAGCGAGCACCTTCTCCAGATATTGCGCCTCGCTGACCACGACTGCCGGCTGGGCGTTGTCGAACAGGTACGTGATCTGCGCCGCGGCGCTGGTGTTGTACACCGAAAAGCCGATCGCACCGAGATGCATCACCGCCGCGTCGACAACGTGGAACTCGGGACGATTGGTGAGCATCATCGCCACCACATCGCCGCGCCGCACGCCCAGCGCGGCCAGACCGGCGGCCACTCTTTGAACTTGGTCGCCGTACTGCGACCAGGTCAATGCCACTGTGCCGTCGGCGCGGCAAATCGCCGCGGTGTCACCGAGTTCGGCAACGCGCCGCTGGAAGTGCGCGCACAGACTTTCGCTCATCACAACCCTTCTCGCAGCAGTGCCGTGCGGGGTCCGGACCGGGGGTGCGGCCGCAACGGCTCAGGCTGAAACAGTAGAACATATTGCGTATGATTGTTTCAATCGTGGGCGATGGAGAGGTCTCACGCACGTCGTCCGGTGCCCGCTGTGTTCAGTGAAATACCTTGCCCGACAAAAGGAGAGCCGTGATGTTGGCAACTCGACGTCAACCGAACGGCACGTGCTGCCAGGCGCGCCCGACTGCCACCGACAGTCCGAGCACCACCGGTCGTGACCGAACGACGATCACCAACCGTGGTGATCACGCCCGTACGGCGATCTTGACAGCGCTACGCGAATTGCTGGATCGAAACCCGATTACGGAGGTTTCAGTACAGGCGATCACTCGGCAGGCCGGTGTCACGCGAACCGCGTTCTATTTCTATTTCGAATCCAAGTACTCCGCCCTGGCGGAACTGCTGCACGGACGCACCACTGCCGCGATGCTCGATAAGTCGTTTGCGTTGCGGACACCGGGGGAGTCCACTCCGGCATTGGTCGCACGGGTCATCGCCGGTATCCGTGCCGCCCTGGCTGCCGACGACCCGGTGTGGGCCTCGTGTCGCGCATCGTCAGGCTACGAACCGGAGATCGCCGAGATCGTCGCCGCCGTGGAGGACGCGATTACTCGCCGCATCGTGGAGATTGTGTCGGCCGAGGTACATCAAGGCGCCCAACCGATCTCGACCGACCTCCCTGCTCTGGTGCGTGTCCTGACCACCGCGACGGTCGCCGGCAGTGCACCCGCGGGTGTCGGTGCGCAATCCGCCCACCTCGATCGCACTATCGACGCGGTGTCAGCCCTATGGCGGAACGCATTGTGGCCCAGGTAGTTCGAGAATTTGTGCCTTACCGGGAACTGTCGCACGTCGTTGTCGTCCACAGCTCGCGTCCCAGGTCGGACAGGCGCAGACTGAGCCGTTCCACCCGAGTGGACTGCCGCGCCGCCTGCGCATCGGCGATTGCGCGCCTGACGCTTGGTTCGGCCATGAGCACCTCGTAGCCGGGCTCGGATCCGTCTGCGTGGGGTCCGATTTCAACCAGACCGAGCCGCAACAGGTTCGCGACGTAGATCGGCACCATGGTCGGCAGCGTCACGCCCGCGGTGCGGCCGATCAGCGAGGTGTTGGTCACGACGGCTCGAGGCAAGGACCACCGCCGAGACTGCGCATAGACGTTGACCAGGGGAGAGGTGGTGCCGTCCGAAAGTGCACGGAGAATCCTCGCCTCGTCGGCAACAAGCTGGTCGACGATACGGTCGTAGAGCTCCAGCCGCGTCTCGCCCGTGCTCTGGTCCAGTGAGCGGTCCAACAACTCGGCCATTCTGGTGCGCAACGATTCCTTCGACTGCGACGAATCATTCTGTGTCGCAACGTCGGCATCGGCCGGCCGCGATGGCCCGTGCGGCGGCCCGCCGGCCTGCTCGCGCGACGGCACCTCCGGCACGGGGATATCGGCTCGCCCCGCCACGGATAGCCGGCGCCGGGCGAATGTCGTGGCGGTCGCGATCAGGCCGTGCACGTCGGAGGTGGTGACCATCGTGTGATCTCTTTTCTGGAGGGCGGTTCTTTCGACTGATGCGGGTTGGTGATCTGGCTTCCGCTGCGAGGCAGCGTGTTAGCGCTCCAGTTGCCGGATGATGGCGGCCACCGTCTGGTTGGCCGCGAGTTGCTGATCGAGGAGCACGTTGATGACACCACGAAGCCAGGCATAGGGGATCCATGCGCGCGGCATGGTGCTGCTGGCTCGGCGCCGGCCGACTGCGTCGACAATGCTCGCGGCAGCGTGACCGGCGTCGATGCGCTTGTTCAATGGCCAGGGCAACAGTTCGCCGATGCGTTGGCCCATCGGATCGTCATCGAGTGTGGTGCGGGCCAGCGCCGTGTCGACGATTCCGAAGTAGGAGATTCCGACCGTCACCTGGTGGGTGGCGAGCTCGATCCGCAACGCTCGCCCGAGCTGTTCGACACCGGCTTTGCTGATCATGTACGCCGCACCGCCCATGCCCGGTGCGAATGCGGCGCATGACCCGATCAGCTGAATGTGTCCGCTACTGGAGATGATGTGCTCGGTGGTCGCGCGCACGGTGTGCACCGCGCCGAGCAGATTGATGTCGATAACCCGTTGGAACGCATCGGGTTCGATGGTGCGCAGGGTTGCCGGCGGCGGTGTGACGCCCGCGTTGGCAACCACTACATCGATGCGTCCCCAGGTGTGCACTGCCTGCTCGGCCGCGGCGGCCAACGCGGCGGCATCGCGCACATCGGCGACGATGCCGATGGTGTCCATCCCCAGCTGCTCCTGGGCTTTCCCGAGCTTCTCTTCGTCGACGTCGACGAGGACCACTCGGGATCCGGCCGCCACGAAACGGGAGGCCGCTTCGAACCCGATGCCCTGTGCCGCGCCGGTGATGAAAACCACTGCACCGGAAAGGGGCATCGCTGCACGTGCGGTCATCGTCCGACCACCAACTCGGCGCGGTCGGATTCGGGCGGCACGGTCGCGTAACGGATATCGAACTCCGCGAGGCGAATTCGGCGCATCTGGCGTCGGAATGTGAAGACGAAGCCAGGCCAGAAGGTGAAGTTGCGGCCAGACGGACTCAAGTAGTAGCTGTGACAACCACCGGAGTTCCACACCGAGTGCGCAAGACGCCGGTCGACGTGCGCGACAAAATTGTCGAGGGTTTCGTTCGAGACCTCGATACTGCGGATCTGACGGCGCTGCATCTGCGCGATGGCGTCGAGTACGAAGTCGAGCTGTGCCTCGATCGTCACGATCTGCGACGTGTACACCACCGAGTTCGGGCCGAGGATCATGAACAGATTCGGAAAGCCCGGAATGACGGTGCCCAAGTGCGCTTTCATCTCTCCGCCGGTCCACACCTCCGCGAGGCTGCGGCCATCTCGGCCGTGGATGCGGGTGAATCCGTCGTTATGGGCCAGTTTGAACCCGGTTCCGAAAACAATGGCGTCGAGGCGATGGTGGTGCCCGTCGGCGGTTTCGATCCCGTCTCTGGTGACCCGCCGGATCGCGGCGGTTTCCACGACGGTGTTGTCCGCGGCCAGCGCGGGGTAATAGGTGTTGGAGAACGTCGGTCGTTTGCATCCGAACGCATACCTCGGTGTCAGCTTTTCCCGCAGGTTCTCGTCGCGGACCTGCCTGCGGAGATGCCACGTGCCGACGGCCGCCATCGGCTGGAGCAGCGCCGGGAGATGGACCAGGCCGGGCACCATCGCTTCCTGGACGAGGCTGACCGCCGAACGGGCTGCGCGCTGGACGAGCGGGGCCGTGCGGAACACCGAACGCACCGCGGGCCCGACCGGGCGGTCCGGATGGGGCAAGATCCACGTCGGAGTTCGTTGAAACACAACCAGTTCGGCGGCGTCAGGCTGAATCCGGGGGATGAACTGCACGGCCGAAGCGCCGGTGCCGATGACACCGACCGCCTTTCCGCGCAGGTCGACGTCATGACGCCAGCCCGCCGAGTGAAAGGCCGGACCCGAGAAGTCTTCGAGGCCCGGAAGATTCGGAATCGAGGGCTCACTGAATGGTCCGGTGGCGAGGACCACCACGGTGGCGGTGAAATGTTGGCCACCTGCGATGATCTGCCACACCTGGGCCAGGTCGTCCCATGAGGCGTCGGTGACGTCGTGCCCCAGCCGAATGTGCGACCGGATGCCGCTGTCATCGACACATCTTTCGATGTAGGCCTTCAGTTCTCGCTGGAGCGGATACAGGCGCGTCCAATCCGGGTTCGGGGCAAACGAGTACGAGTACAGCACCGACGGGATGTCGCACTGCGCTCCCGGATAGGTGTTCGCCTGCCATGTTCCGCCGATGTCGCTGGCTCGTTCGAATACGAGAAAGTCGTCGTCGCCGGAATCCTTGAGTCGCATCGCCGCGCCGATCCCGCCGAAGCCGGCACCGATGATCGCGGTATGGACATGTGTGGGAGTGGGTTTGGTCATGGGTGTGTCCTTGCTGAGTGCCGGTGGCTGGTTAGAGCGCGACGGAGATCGAGTCACCCTGGGCGCGGGAAACGCAGATCATCAGCGAGTCGCCGTGCTGGTCGGGCGTCAGCACCCGATCTCGGTGCTCGACAACGCCATCCACCAGTCGCACGCGGCAAGCGCCACAGAAACCCTGCTGGCACGAATACTGCACGTCCGGTTTGACCCGGCGGATCGCAGCGAGGACCGACTCGTCGGCGGCCACGTCGACAGTGAGCCCAGATTCGGTGAGCTGCACGGTGAACGCTCTGCCGTCGACGATCGGTGCGGCGGTGAAACGTTCGCTGTGGAATTCTGCGGTACGGCCCGGCGCGGTCGCGGCGGCGACATCGCGAGCCCGTTCGATCATGGCGGGAGGGCCACACACATAGAACGCCGCGCGGGATGAAGCGGCCGTACACAATTCGGCCAGATCCGGTGTGCCGTAATGGTCGTCGGGCCGGATGAGCACCCGGTCGTGCCCGAGCTCGGTGAGCTCGTCGATGAAGGGCATCGATGCGCGCGAACGCCCGGTGTACACCAGGCGCCAGGGGACCGGGCCGGATGCCGCCGCACGCACCATCGGCAGGATCGGCGTGATGCCGATCCCGCCGGCGATGAACACGTACTCGTCAGCGGGGGCCAGGCTGAACGCGTTGCGGGGACCCCGGATGCGCAGCGTGTCGCCGACCCGGACGCGGTGCAGCTCGGCCGAGCCCGAGCCGTCGGGGATCCGCCGCACGGCGATTCGATAGTGGAGGGGGTCGAATTGGTCACCGACCAGCGAGTAGTGCCGTTGCCGGCCGGCCGGGGTGAACACGTCGATGTGCGCGCCCGGCGTCCAGCGCGGGAGCGGTGAACGGTCGGCCCGGCTCAAGGTCAGGCTGACGACGTCGTCGGCTACGCGTTCCGCCGCAACAACTTCGAGCCGCGCGTCGTATCCGGCCCGGCGTACCGGACGGCCCGGTGACAAGCGGTCCGCGATCCGGCTCTCGGTGAACAACCGCGAATAGCCGCGGGCCAACTGCGCCATGGCCCTGAGCGCTGGCGTCGGGTCATCGACAGATGTGGGCTGGTCGAGTAGCTCGTTCATGCGTGTGCCGCCTGCGCCGCGGGCGATACCGCCAGGTACCGCACTGCCTTGCTGATGTCGCCCATCGTCGACGGGTGAAAACCCGGCCGTAGGTAGAAGTACATCTGCGAGAACAGGAAGGACACCCCCGGCACCAATCCATGATGGGCGGCGCGGATGTACTCGAAGGGCCACGGACGACGACGCTGCACCGTCGCGTCGTTGCGGTACAGATGCGATGCCGTCGAAAACCAGAGCAGCGCAAGGCCCGAACATGCGATGAGGGCCGTGCGCGCACGGCGGGCATAGCCACCGTCGACGTACTGGTAGGCATCGAACGCGACATTGCGATGTTCGAGTTCTTCAGCGCCATGCCATCGCAGCAAGTCGAGCATCGTCGGGTCGATGCCGGCGCGATCGAAGGCCTCGTTGTCCAACAGCCATTCGCCGATGACGGCGGTGAAATGCTCTGCCGCCGCGTAGACCCCGAGGCGCTCGCTCAGCCACGCCTTGCGCGCGGGGCCGGTGATCCCGTGATCACCGAAAATCTTCTCTACCGCGAACTCGATGCGACGCAGGACCACACCGACGTCGACACCGTGTGCGCGCAGGTAGTTGCGGAAGCCCTCGTGCGACGCCGCGTGCGTCGCTTCCTGCCCGACGAATCCGATGACTTCCTCTTTGAGGCGCTCGTCGTCGATGTATGGCAGGGCCTGACTGAAGACGTCGGCCATGGCCCGCTCGCCTTCAGGCAGAACCAGGTGCATCACGTTCCAGAAATGAGTGGCATAGGCCTCGCCCGGGATGTACTCCAACGGGACGCCGGACCAATCGAAGTGGACGCGGCGGGCGTTGATCGCCAGTGCCTCGTCGTTGTACTCGCGCACCGCTCGTCCCGGTTTTCTGCTCGCCATCACACGCCTTCCTCGGCTCTGAGTCCTTCGTGCTACAGTGAAACACACTACATACAATTGTTTCAATGTTGCAGCGTCGACTATGGTCAGGTGCGTGCACACCGATCTTTTCGCGCTCGACACGGCCCGTGATGAGGGTGTCGAAGAGATCCTCGACGCCGCGTTGGACGTCTTCGCCAAGATCGGGATCCGGCGGGCGACCGTCGATGAAATCGCTCAACGCGCGGGGCTCGGCCGCGTCACGATCTATCGACGGGTCGGCGGGAAGAACGAGATCGTCTCGGCGGTGCTCATCCGCGAATCCCAGAAGCTGTTCGAAGCGGTGCGCGCCGCGGCGGCGCGTGCGGACAATTTCGCGGATCGCGTGGTCCACAGTTTTGCCACGACGATCGAGACGGTGCGCACGAACGCGGTCTGGAACCGGCTTCTGGACATCGAGCCCGACACCGTGCTGCCTCGACTGACCCTCGAAGCCTCACCGCTGCTGGCCGGGGCCGTCGCGGCGACCGCCGAAGTGCTCCGTGGCCCTGACGTGGCGGCAGTCCCGGAACCCGAACTGCTCGCACGAGCCGAAATCCTCGTCCGCATCACCCATTCGATCCTGCTCACGCCTGCGGTGCTGGCGCCATTGGAGACCTATGAACAGGTCGAACAATTCGCGCGCCAAAGCCTCCTGCCGATCGCGTCAACGCCGAAACCGTAGAGCCGCAACGCGGGCGTCAACCCGACGTCGTGCACGCTTGCGCCACCGCCCGCGCGTGGGGCGTGAGGAACGCCAGCAACGTATCGGTGTCCGCGACGCGGTGCGAGGGCGCCGAGGCTGCCAATACGGCGACGAGACTGTCGTCGGCGCTGCGGATCGGGAGAGCCAGGCAGCCATGTCCGGGCACCAGAATCCCGCGCTGGGTCGAAAATGCGGGGCGTTCACCGCGGGCGTCTGCGGCGACGATCCGTCCGATGGCCGAGCATTCCGGTTCAGCGATGACCCGGGCCGGATCCGACAGTGGAAAATCCGGGTCGATGTCGAACAGCTCCAACGCCGGCCGCCCCGTGGACCGGTGCAGGACCAGATGAATGCCGAATCGTGCTTCGGCTCGCACGGCGTCGACTGCTTCGCGTAACCGGTCCGCCGGAGTGGAGGGGATGCCGACCAATCGGTCGATCCGCCGGCCGAGGGCGAACCCGCCCAAATCCGGGGTGCGCACCAGGTATTCGCTGTCCACCAGGACAGCGAGCAATCGGTATGCCGAGGACCGTGACATCCGCAGCCGGTGAGTGATCTCCAGTGCCGTGATCCCGGGCCCCGCAGCCGCCACCTCCTCGATGATGGACAGCGCGGCGAGCGCCGAACGCGACCCGGCGTCGGGGCGCAGTGCTCGGGTCATGACGTGCCCCGCAGATAACCTCGCCACACCGACGACCGGACGGTCCCGGCGTGTGCGCCCATCGACGCGAACGCGTCCGGGCGCCTCGCACGCACGCGCAGACCGATGGCGGTCCACGCCCCCATCCAGACTGCGGACGTCACCGCTCCGGCCCAGAGCGGGCCGGTCACGGTCAGGCCCCAGAACCCCGCCAGGACCGCGGTCAGTACCAGCGCGCAAGCCGGCCCGACGACCCAGGCCACTCGGCTCGGCTCGCCGAGGCGCCGCAGCATCGCGGGCATCGCACCGGCCAGCGCGGCATACGCCAGCAGGAAACCACATACGGCACCGGCCACGAGTGAGCCGCACACGGCTTCCGCATCGGCGCCGAATGCACTGACGGCGAAAGGCACACCGAAGACGGTCGCGGTGCACAGCCAGATTCCCACCGTCGGCGCCTTGCTGCGCAGATCGGTATGTCCCAGTGCTGCCGGCAAGACGCCTTCGCGCGCCAGCGACAAGAGAACCCGGGCCGCCGCCGTCGTGGAGGCCAACGCGCAGGCGAAGAACGACAATGCCGCCGCCAGGTACATGGCGGGAACCAACGCGCGACCACCCGGATCGGCGTTCAGTGCCTGGAACCACGAGTTGGGCGTTGTGCCGCTGAGTGTTTCGGCTTGGGCCAGGGTCGCGAGCAACACGACCGCACCACCGACCAGCAGCGAACCGCGGACTGCCGCCGGCACCGTGCGCAGCGGGTTCCGCGTCTCGACCGCCAGCACGGTCGCGCTCTCGAAACCGACGAACGCGGTCATCGCGACCGCGACACCGGAGGCAAGGCGGCCGAGGTCGGGGGTGTGCGCGAGCACGGCGTCATGCAGTCGGCGTTCGTCACCGTGGCAGAGCAGCCACACCGCGACCGCAACCACGAGCAGGACCGCCACCGTCTCGGTCACCAACGAGACCCGGGCCGAGATCCGGATGCCGCGAACCAGCACCACCCCGCTGAGTGCCGCGAACCCCAGGGCCGCAACGGCGACCATCCAGCCGTGCGCCGTCATCCCGACCGCGGACACCAACCGGAGCCAGAACGCCGACGTCTCGGTGACCGCGAACATCCCGATACCGAGGTAGCCGAGCAGCAGCGCACCGGCCGTGACGAAGCCGGACAGGGGCCCCACCCCGACTGCTGCGCACGTGTAGAGCGAGCCGGCGGCAGGTACTCGCCGCGCGAATCCCCGGACCAGCCACGACACGACGAGTGCGAGCGCAAACGCGATCGCCATGCTCAGCACCACCGGACCGCCCTGCGCGGCAACGAGCAGAGGTATCGCCGCCGCGGCGCCGCACGGTGCCATGGCCGAAACGGACTGTGCCGCAACGTCGGCAGCGCCCAGCGCGCCGCGATCCAAACCACCCAGGCGCGTGCGCGGGCCCAAGCCGTGCAGCGGTACCTGATTGTCCGTGAGCATCGCCGAGTATAGAAATCCCGCTGTTTCTACCACGTTTCACCGCCGTGTCGCCCGCGTATCCCGCACTGGGACAACGCTTCCCACGCGAAGAGCCGACGCCGCAACGCGACTGACACCGGCACGCAAATGCCTGGCAGCACGCTCGTCGGCATCCCGATCCCTTCGATACCAACGGAGGTCACGCCATGACTGTGGGCTTCACCGCAACTGCCGCCGCCGAATCGCCCAGATCACACCTGAACACCGATACGCCGGCAGGACTCGACAACGACATCGCCGCATCGCTCTGCCGGGCGAGCACTCGCCGGCGTTTCGACCCGTTCGTCGACATCGACTGGGAGGCACCCGAAAACGCGCTGGATCCGAACGACGTGCGTTGGCAGCTCGACTCCGACATCGCTCCACTCGCCGCCACCGATTGGTACGCGCAGCAATCCATCGAGCGGCGAGCCGCGATGGGCCGCTGGCTCGCCGCGAACATCCTCAAGGTGACATTGCAATTCGAGATGATGTTGATCCGCGGCGTGATCCACCACGCCGGCACGTTGCCCAACGGCTCGGTGGTGTTCCAGTATCTGCTCCACGAGCTGACGGACGAATGCCACCACATCCAGATGTTCCAGGAGTTCGTCAACCGCACGGGCGCCGACGTTCCCGGTATGCGCCGCGGGTCCCGGTTCTTCGGACCCATTCTCGGCTTCCTCGGCGGCTACGCCAACATCTTCCTTTTCATCGGAGTGCTGTGCGGGGAGCAGCCGCTGCACTTCCAGCAGACGCTGCAGCATCGGGGCTCGACGGCCGTGCCGCCGCTGCTGAACAAGGTCACGTCGATCCACCTCGCCGAGGAAGCCAGGCACATCTCGTTCGCCAACCACTATCTGGCACAACGGATCGCGACAGTCGGACGGCTGCGGCGGCTGTGCTACGCCTTGGCATTTCCGATCTATCTGCGCTGGCTGATCGGCGAGATGATCACACCGCCACGGTCGTTCGCCCGTCAGTTCGGGATTCCGCGGCACGTTTTCAAGGCCGCCTACTGGCGCAGCGCCCGATCCCGGCAGCTGTTGGCCGAGTCGGCCGCCGACGTCCGGCGTGCTGCCGAAGACCTCGGTTTGCGTACGGTCTGGACCCGCTGGCTGTGGCGGTTGTCGGGTATCGATGGCCGGCTTCCCCGGTACCGCGGTGAGCCTGATCGCAGTCAGCCGTGCACCCGCGACCGTGCCGGCGTGGCAGTGGTGTGGGGCCGAATCGTGGCCGCGGTGATTGCGGCCGGTATTGCGATGGCGGCGACGCCGGTCGGGCTGCGGATCATCGCGGTGGCGGCGGCGGGAACGGCCGTGTGGGCGTCGTACCACCTGCTGCGGACCCGGCTCGGTGGTGTCGTCGGCAACCAGCCTTTCGAATGGCCGCGGCTCGCTGTCTGGATCATGGTGTGCAGCATCATGATTCCCGCGGGCGGGCTGATCGGTCTCGCGCTGGTCGTGCTCAGCATCCTGGCGCTTGCCGAGTTCATGCCGGGCTTGTGAAACCCTTGCCGGCAAGTAGACCGATCGGTATATTCAGCGTATCGGGCCAATGCCATGGCCGGCAAGGAGGAAGCTTCGTGGGAACAGCGCATACCCGCGCCGAACAACGACAGTTCCGGGTGTTCCGCGCGGTCGGGCGTTACCTGCTCAATCCGACGGTGCGGGGTCTGGCTCGACTCGGCGCCGTCCGCCCAACGCAGGTAAGCGAATTGGAAACCCTCGGCCGCAAGACCGGGCAGCTGCGACGGGTCCCGGTTTCGCCGATCTTCGACGAAACCGGGGCATGGGTCATCTGTGGTCACGGCACGTTGTCGGGCTGGGGTGCCAACATCGAAGCCAATCCGAATGTCCGCATCCAGCAAGGAGATCGCTGGCGTTCCGGCATCGCGACCTTCGTGCCGGACGACGATGTGCATGCCCGCGCGCGGCGGTCCGGTGCGGCCGGGCCGAAGATCGCGTCCTACGGAACCGCGCCGGTGTCCGTGCGCATCGAATTCACCGACTAGACCGTTCCCGGTGCCGGGCAGGAGCCCGGAACTCAGACCATCGGATCAGAAGGATCGAAACGCGCCACGACGGCGCGACCGTTGCCGGATCAGCGCAGGTCTGGGCCGATTCAGGCGATGACGTAACCGTGGCGCTCACGCCGCGGTCACGCCGTCGGCGCACGGGTCCCCGTCTGTACCGGTGTTACGTTGCGGCCGTCACGCAGGTCTGCAAGGGAAGATGGATGGTATCGGCACCCGCACGCGGTTCTGGCGCGCTCAGCTCGAGCGGCGTGCCCACAACAGTTCGACCGAGCAGTACGGCCGGAGCGCCGCGGCGCCGACGCGGTAGCGGTGAGCTCACCCGGGTGGCGCTGTTGTCCGCCCTGCCAATCCTGAGTCTCGTCGTTGTCATCGTCGGCTGGGACGCCGCGGTGCGCTTCGAACTCTTCTCCGCGCGGCTCCTGCCCGCGCCCGCGCAGGTTGTGCACGCCGCACGTGAGATGTACGGCGACGGAACGCTGTTCGCTGATTCTGCCGCGAGCTTCCGACGGGCGCTCCAAGGGTTCGTCGTCGGATCGCTGATCGCCATCGTGGTGGGCACCCTCACCGGCCGCTCGCGCATTGCCCGCGGCCTGTTGGAACCCACCATCCAGATCGTTCGGCCCATCCCGGCCATTGCGCTGGTGCCGTTGGCGATCCTGTGGTTCGGCATCGGTGAAGAATCCAAGTTGTTCCTCACCAGCCTCGGCGTCTTCTTCCCGGTCTGGGTCAACACGCACGCCGGTATTGCCGCGACGCGCGACGACCATCTGCGGGTGGCCGCATCGCTGGGCGCGTCAAAGTTGTTGACGTTCACCAACGTCGTCCTGCCGGGCGCCCTGCCATCGGTGCTCACCGGCCTGCGCCAGGGGATCGCGACATCGCTCATCCTGATCGTGGCATCCGAGCAGTCCGGTGTCACCGAAGGGCTCGGCTTCCGCCTCGACCAGGCGCGCCTGTTCAGCCAACCCGACCGGTTGTTCGTCTGTCTTGCTGCGCTGGGCATCGTCGGCGCCCTCGCCGACCAGCTGTTCCACCAGGCCACGCGTCACACCGTGCGCTGGGCGAAGGAACAATCGTGACCGCCGGCGACATCGCGGTCGATTCGCTGACAGTGCGGTACCCGGGAGCGGGCCGTCCCGTCGTCGACGGCCTCGACCTCACCATCGAGTCCGGGGCCTTTCTGGCGGTCCTCGGGACATGCCGCTGGCCATCGCCGTCATGATCGTCGTGCTGGTGATCGGCATCGTCGTCGACTCGGTGTTCGGCCTGGCGGACAGCCAGATCCGCCGGTACTGGGGACTGGTCGACGGTGACCGCGAATGACCGGTGGCCTGAACCCTTTTCGCCTCTGGGCGTTCGGCGACGCCCACGTCGGCACCGATCGCCGGTTCGGCAGAGACAGCCTGGCCGAGGCGATATCGCAGTCTGAATTCGGTGGGTCCGACGGCGGCCCGGCTTTCGACTGGGACATCGCGCTCGATGTCGGCGACATGTCAGGCGCCCACCACCACCTTCCCGACGATGCCGAGGGGCGAGAGCTGCGGCGGCAGTTCGACAGCCTGCGACGCCATCGGCGCGAGGACATCTACAGCGTGTGCGGCAACCATGACCGCAGCGGTCTGGACGAACCCGAGGCCTGGTGGTGGCAGAAATGGGTCGACCCGCTCGGGCGGCACACGGCGTTTTCCGGCGTCGACAGTGCGCGCCGGCCCTTTCCGGTCGACGGCGTGTGGCAGCACTACTCGTTCCGGGTGGGGAACCTGTTGTTTCTCATGCTGAGCGACCGCAACGAACCCACGCAGTCTGTCGGTCGCGGCCCGTTGGGCGGTAACCCCGGGGGAGTCGTCAGCGGCGAGACGTTCCGATGGTGGAAAGCCATGGTGCTGGCCAACCCCGACGCGATCATCGTGACGGTGCACCACTACGTCCTCAAGGACACCACGGTCGCCTCGGGAGAGTGGGAAGGTGTGCGCCGCGATGCCGACGGGCGGTTGGTGGAGCACTATCACCGGCCGTTCGAGGCAGGCACACCGCAAGGGGCGTCATACCTGTACTGGGTGGACAGTCGGCCGGACTCGGGCGCTTTCGAACAGTTTCTGGCCGCGCATCCGGGCCGGGTTCAGCTGTGGATCGCGGGGCACACCCACACCCATCCCGACGACAATTTCGGCGGCAAGAGCCACATCGAACAACGCTGGGGCACATGGTTTCTCAACGTCGCCTCGCTGAGCCGGCACCACATGCCGATCACGACGCTGCCGCTGAGCCGGTTGTTGACGTTCACCCCGGGCAGCGCGGAAGTCCGGGTGCAGTGCTACCTGCACACCAGCCAGCACGGGCCGCAGGGTTGGTATGACAAGGCGGAGAAGGTGATTGCGCTGCAGGCGCCGTTTCGCTGGAGCGGCTCACCGGCGGACTGACGCGAGAACGTCAGCTGCGCAGCGTCTGGTGGGGACTGCAGCCGAAGGTCTGCCGGTAGGTCACCGCGAATCGCCCGGTGTGGGCGAAACCCCAGCGGAGGGCGACGGCGCTCACCGTGGTGGTCGCGACATCGCCGGCCAGCAGCTCGCTGTGGGCCCGGTGCAGCCGGGCCGTACGCAGGTACTGCATGGGCGTGGTGTCCAGATGCCGGCGGAACATGTACTGGACCGCTCGCGGTGTCACGTAGATGGCTTCGGCGATGTCACTGAGGGCGATATCGCGGTGGGCGTTCTCGTCGATGAACGCGATCGCGCGGCGCAGCAGTGGTTCGTTCGAATCCCGGCGATCGACGGGGGTCGGTTCGGTTGTCGCCGTATTGGGCAGTGCGGCAAGCACACTGGCGGCCAGATGCTGGGCGGCGGTGGCGGCCACCAGTTCCGACGTACGTGCCTCCGGTGACGGCAGCACGTGATCCCGCAGGTAACCGATCAGCGCTCCGAGTTGGCGCCCCGCCGCGGCCGAGACGGGCCGGTGTCCGAGGAGCCGCACGGGTTGTGACCGCCGACCAGGGCCGGTGTTCGCAACGCGGTTCAGTAATGCGGGATCGAACATCGTGAGGTCGTAGTGCGCGTGCGACAGCCGGCCTGTGTAGGGGAGCTCCGGTGGCGCCAGGAGCGTCACGTCGCCGGCGGTGAAGGCGTCGGACGGTTCGCCGATGATGTCCTGTTCGAGCACGCCCGAATGCATGCGGCAGATGCAGACGCGCTCCAGGGGGTTGACGGCATAGCCGACGCTGTAGGTGAAGTGGAGTTCGTCGATGCTGACCGTGCCGGCTCGTTGCCGTTCGTGGCGCAGCAACGTCTGGTCGTCGTCATCGGTTTGCAGGCGCATCTTCGCGTACCTGCGGCCCAGGAACTCCTCGGTGGCACCGAGATCTTCGCTTTCGAATATTCCCGTGTCCACATGACTCCCATCCGCTGCACGTACCGGCGGCCGAGCAGCAGGTTATGAACGCTGCCTGCGATGTCAATCGTAGGACTATCCAACAAACGCAAGGTCACGTTCGCAAACGCTTCGCTTGATGGCCTTAACACCGGCGGTGAGCGCGGCTACCGTCAGCTATCTCTTCACCGGAACTGAGGGGTTGCACTTGTCGAGGTATCGGCCCGGCCATCGCGTGATTGCGTCGACAAGTGCGCACCGCTGTGTCTGAGACACCGATTGACGAGCCCGCAATGGAGACCACCGCCGCCCAATGGGACGCGGTCACGGTCCTGTCCGGCGGTCACGCGCACGACATCGGCAGGTTCCAGTTCTTCGTCGCCGAGCAGCGCTGGGTGTGGTCCGACGAGGTGGCCCGTATGCATGGCTACCGGCCGGGACAGGTGCAACCCACCACCGAACTGCTGTTGAGTCACAAGCATCCCGACGACCGTGCCAAGGTCGCCGACATCCTCCAGCGGGTGCAGTCGGGCGGGCTGTTCAGCAGCCGGCATCGGATCGTCGACGTGCACGGGCAGACGCATTGGATGGTGGTGGTGAGCGATCATCTGACCGACTCGGCGGGGAAGGTGATCGGAACCCAGGGCTACTACATCGACGTCACTGCAAGCCTGCAGTCGGACCTGACGGCGGCCATGGGCCACGTCGTCGAATCTCGCGCGACCATCGAGCAGGCCAAGGGCATCTTGATGATCGCTTATGACGTCGATGACGCCCGGGCCTTCGAGATTCTCAAGTGGCGTTCGCAGGCGACCAAACAAAAGCTCAAAGACGTTGCGGCACAGTTGGTCGGTTCCTTGCGACGCACCGGTCTGTCGGCCGAGAGCATCAGCACCATCGACCAGCTGCTCCTGGCCGACGAGCGATCCGCGCAGTAGGCGCGAATCGCATCGCCGGCGTGCGTGCGGCTACAGCGACTTCGCGACCAGTGCGGCGAGATCTCCGATGCGGTTGGAGTAGCCCCATTCGTTGTCATACCAGGACACGACCTTGGCTTGGTTGTCGATGACCTTGGTCAGTCCCGCATCGAACAGCGAACTGTGCGGGTCGGTGACGATATCGGACGACACGATCGGCGCGTCGTAGTACTTCAAAATCCCCTTGAGCGGTCCCTCGGCCGCGGCCTGCATCGCGGCGTTGATCTCCGCCGCCGACGCCGACTTGCCCAGCTCGGCGGTCAGATCGGTCACCGACCCCGTCGGCACCGGCACCCGCAATGCATACCCGTCCAACTTGCCCTTGAGTTCGGGCAGCACCAGGCCGATGGCCTTGGCCGCGCCGGTGGAGGTCGGCACGATGTTGATCGCCGCCGCCCGGGCCCGGCGCAGATCCTTGTGCGGCCCGTCCTGCAGGTTCTGATCCTGGGTGTAGGCGTGGATCGTGGTCATCAGGCCGCGCACGATGCCGAACTCGTCGTTCAACACCTTGGCGATCGGGCCCAGGCAGTTCGTGGTGCACGAGGCATTGGAGATGATGTTCTGACTACCGTCGTACTTGTCGTCGTTGACGCCCATCACGATGGTGATGTCCTCACCGGTCGCCGGTGCGGAGATGATGACCTTCTTGGCGCCGGCCTCCAGATGCCCGCGGGCCTTGGCCGCGTCGGTGAAAATGCCGGTCGATTCCACCACGATGTCCACACCCAGATCGCCCCACGGCAGCGCCGCCGGACCGTCCTTGATCGCCAGCGCCTTGATCTTGGTGTCCCCGACGATCAGGGTGTCCCCGTCCGCGCGCACCTCATAGGGCAACCGGCCCAGGATCGAATCGAACTTCAACAGATGCGCCAACGCATCCGTGGAGGTCAAGTCGTTGACCGCGACGATCTCCAGATCGGCGTTCTTCCCCGCTGCCTTTTGCGCATCCAGGGCCCGGAAGAAGTTACGCCCGATACGCCCGAAACCATTGACGCCGATCCGAATAGTCACTGCCGATACTCCTCGCTTGATCGTTTCAGAACGAACCATACACCCATTAGGATTTTCTGCAAGCTAATTATGTATTTCAAATACCTAACTAGCCCTGACTTACGCTTGCGCCGGCGTGTGTCGCCTTGCTTCAATGGCAGCCATGGCGCTCAGCGGCACGTCGGTGTCACCTACTGCCGGCGAAGTGTTCGCCGTGATCAGGGATCACCGGGCTATTACCCGCAGCGAGATCGGCCGAATCACCGGTCTGTCGCGCACTGCGGTGACTGCGCGAATCGCAGCGCTGGAAGCCGACAATCTGGTGATCGAGCCCGAGCACGTGGCAACGACGGGCGGACGTCCGGCGGCGCAGCTCATGTTCAACGTGGATGCCGGCATCGTCTTCGCGGTGGCCATCGGGCGGAGCCGCACGCAGCTGGCGTTGTGCAATCTCGCCGGCGACATCCTTGCCACCGCCGACATCGATCAGGAGCCCGGTATGGGCCCGGACGATCTGATGCCCGATCTGGTGAAGCGGCTCGGCGAACTCCTGGACGACTCCGGGCGCCGCGGCGACCGCATATCCGGCATCGGTCTGAGTCTGCCCGGCACGGTCGATCGGCAGCTCGGGGCGAGCCTGGACTCGCCGAACATGAGCGGTTGGGACGGTGTGCCGTTGGCGCCGTACTTCCGGCATCTCGCCGACGCGCCGGTGGTCATGGACAACGACGCCAATGTGATCGCACTGGCCGAACGCCGCTTCGGATTCGCCGATGTGCAGGACATGCTGGTCGTCAAAGCGTCCACCGGGTTGGGCGCCGGCATCGTGATGGGAGGCCAACTCCGGCGCGGCGCGGTGCAGGCAGCGGGGGACTTCGGGCACAGCAAGATCGCGGCGGCTGCCGGTATCTCGTGCCGCTGCGGTGACACGGGTTGCGTCGAGGCGGTCGCCGGCGGCTGGGCGATCGTGCGCGATCTGCGGCGTGAAGGGTATGCCGTGGGCCACCTGCGTGACGTCGTGGCGTTGGCGCACAGTGGGGATGCCAAGGCCCGCAGCAAGATTCGTGACAGTGGTCGACATGTCGGCGAAGTGCTCGCGGCCGCGGTCAACCTGATCAACCCCGCCGTGTTGGTGGTGGCCGGTGACATGGTCGGTGCTTACGACGTGTTCGTGGCCGGTCTGCGAGAAACCTTGTACGGCAACGCCAGCACGCTGGCCACCCGCACGCTGCAGGTCGTCCCGTCGGTGCTTCAGGAGCGCGTCGGCATCATCGGCTGCGCGACCACGGCGCTCGATCACATCTTGAGTCCGCAGATGGTCGATACCTCTCTGCAGACGAGGCTGGCCCACTCACGTACCTGATGCTCGCGCCACGCGGCGGATGAGTTGCCGGGTGGCTCTTTCCAGGATCTCCTGAGCCGCAGCGTCATTCCGCTGCTTCTCGGCACGCCTGACGGCCGCGGAAATCGTCTGACCTTGTTCGTACGCCGTCACCACCCTGGGGTCGACATACGAACTCCGCGCCACCGCAGGGGTGTTGCCGAGTTCGTCGGCGACCTCACGGAAGACCGAAGTCCGGGCGCGGCGGATGGCTGCCTTCGTATCCGCCGGCGCGACGGAGGCGAAGCCCGCGGCGGCCAACACGGTGCCGTGCCATGTTCTCAGGTCCTTGACGCTGTACTCCTCGCCGACAAGCTCTTTGAATCGGGCATTGAGGTCCTCGGCATGGAGCTCTACGCACCCCGAACCGGTGCGGCAGTAGAAGAGTCGATCGGTTGGGTCTCGTCCGCGGCGTAGCGCTCGGACCGCTCGGACCACTTGTTGGTCTGCCAGTTCCAGATGGCGCTGTACGCCGCTCTTCGCCGGGTAGTCGAATATCACTGTGCCGCTGCGCACCTCGACGTGTTCGCAACGCAGCGTGGCCAGTCCGCGCGAGTCGTTCTCCTGGGCGTACTCCTCGCCGCCGGCGCGGAAATACCCGAGGTCGATCAGATGCAGGGCCACCGCGAGCACGCGCTCGCGGTGCAATCCGCGGCCGCTGAGGTCGGCTGCGATCCGGTTTCGCCACTCGGGCAGCGCCGTGGAGAGCTGGAGCACGCGGTCGAACTTCTCCTCGGTGCGTTCCTGCTGCCACACGGCGTGATAGAGGTACTGGCGGCGTCCCGCGGCGTCGGTGCCCACCGCCTGGATATGTCCGTTGCGGTGGGGGCTGATCCAGACTTTCCGCCACGCCGGTGGTATCACCAGTTCGCGAATCCGTTGCAGCGTCGCTTCGTCGGTGACGGGAGTGCCGTCGGCGTCGTAGTAGGAGAAGCCGTTGCCGCGCCGCCTGCGCGTGATCCCGGGCGATGCGATGTCGCTATGTCGCAGCCTCATGGCTCACCTGCCCGGTGTCTGTGTCGCACCGTCCGTCCTTACCCCGGATCGCCTGCGGCGACACCTCGTCGACGCGGGCGTCAACCCCGGCGGTACCGGGCAAAATGATGCGTAGGTCACAGTGTCCTACATCACACCCTGAGCAGTCTGCTCAACATTTCCGCTGGCTGTTGACGTGCTCATCGCGACACGGCAGATTTCGCTGCACCGATTGCTTGTGGTTGGCTTTGCCGCTCCCGATCTGCTTTGGAGATTGCGGGACACGAGGGTCGGAGGTGCGAGCGGCTCGGGGCTGCGGGCACCAATCCTGCACAGGCAACAACACACTGAGGAAATTGATGTCTCGTTCACGTCTGACCAACGCCGTCACCATCCGTCGCCTGGCGGCCGCAATCGGCGCCGGCGCTCTCGTGACCATGGGGGCCGCTACCGTCGCGGTTGCCGAACCGGCGCGGGAGAACCCGGTGGGCGCCAATGGCTCGACGACCACCAAGGAGGCGCCTCCCACCGCGCCGCTGACCCCGTCGGCCAGCCCGGTCGTCAAGGCCGCGCCCTACGGCAAGAGCTAGATTGAAGCTGAAAGGCCAACTGTCGCAAGCTGTTCACAACGGCAAGCGACAGTTGGCCTTTCGGTCGACGAACTCAGGCGCGCGGCATGATCATCACCGGGACCGGTGAATGACGCAGGATTTTCGCCGCTGCCGATCCGAGGAACACCCGGGCGGACTGCCCGGCCGCGCCCGACCCGAGCAGCAGCACATCACCTGATGCCCAGCCCGTGTTCTCCACGGCCTGCTGCCAATCTCGCCCGCTGCTGACGACCATGTCCACATCGGGCACGGCCAGATCTTCGCGAATTCTGTTGAGCTGCTTGGTGACGTCGTCGGCGGTGCGTTTCGACCACTGCGCGACCACCATGTCCTCGGCACCCGCCTCGAGCGAGGGCCCGCCGAATGCCCACGCGGGCCGCACGGTGTACGCCACGATCCGCAGCTGGGCATTCCAGTCCTTCGACAGCTCCGCGGCCGCCCGGATCAATCCGTTGGTGTCGGCCTCGCCGCCGTAGGCCGCGGTGAGGCGGCGGATAGGTTCGTGGCTGAAGGCGTATCCGCGCGGCGCGATCGCCACCGGCACCTGCGCGGTGTGTACCAGCCGCTCCGTCACGCTGCCGAGAGCCACGCGTCCCAGCAGGCCGGACGACGACGATCCGAGCACCACGGCGCGGGCCTCGAACTCCTGCGCGAGCTCGAGCAAACCGGTTGGGATGGAGCCGGATTCGTGAACCAGCGTGGGTACGTCCGGTCGCCCGGGGAGGCCGTTGACGACGGCCTGCAAGGACTGGGCCGTCTGCGCCTTCACGTGGCGCAGGTATTCCTCCTCGACGGGGTCGTTGCGCGGCGGCCACGAGCGCTCGAGAACCGCTGCCGCGATGACCTTCTCGCCCGTGGTCCTCGCGATCTGCACAGCGAGGTTGATCGGGGCGCTGCCCTGCCGGGAGGCGCTGAACCCGGCGATGATCGTCACGCGACAGGCTCCTCGGCGGGAGTCATCGCGATCACGTTGGTCACCGGGATGTTGTAGTCGGACCGGGCGCGGTCGACCACATCGAAGCGGTGCCAGATCGACTGTTCCGGTGGCTCTGTCGCGATGACGATCTGATCCGGGTGGAATTCGTCGACGCCGGCGGCCAGCGCGCGCAGCGGGCGGTAGTCGCCCAGCTTGCCGTCGGCCTCCAGGTTCGCCGAGTGCAGCGCCGCCAGCGTCTGGTCGAGACGTTGCTGGGCAAGGACTTTGGTGGCCTCCCAGACATCGAGGGGGCTGTGCGAGGCGGCGGCGCCGGTCTCGATCGGGCTGACCGGCACCACGACGTGATAGGTCGTGGCGTTGTCGGCGCCGATGGCGCGCAGTTCGTCGAGCAGCTCCTCGGAGCCGACGGTTTCGTTGGCCAGCACCAGCACTCGGTGCGGCCGCTCGGTCGCGATGACGGGCTCCGGGACCGGCCGGCGGGAGTTGAACCAGCGGTTGGCGAAGAACAGCCCGATCACCACGGCCCAGGACAGCAGGCTCAGCGTCAGGGCCCTTCGGTTGTCTCCGCCCTGGACGTACATCTGAACCAGGATGGCGGTCATCGCCAGCGCCGTGATGATCGACAACACGGGGAACAGCCACATTTTGACCTTGAGCTTGTCGCCGCCGTTGCGGTACCGCAGCACGATCTGGGAGATGGCGATCAAGAGGTAGACGAAGAGGATGACCGCGCCGCTGGAATCCAGCAGGAACTTGAAGATGAAATCGGGCGAGAAGGCCGAGGCGATGACACCCAGGAACCCGATGACCGACGATGTGAGAATGGCGGCCGCCGGAACGCCGCGACGGGTGACGGAGACGAGCTGGGCGGGCGCCTCTCGGCGGGCGGCCAGCACGAACAGCATGCGCGAGGCGGTGTACATGCCCGAGTTCAGGCAGCTCAGGACTGCGGTCAGGACAACCGCGTTCATGATGTGGTCGGCGTAGGGGATACCCATCGCGGTGAAGGCCGAGACGAACGGCGACGCGGCGAGCTGCTTGCCGTTCCACGGCAGGATGGTCACCAGCAGGAACGCCGAGCCGACGAAGAAGACGGCGATGCGCATGATGACCGAGTTGGCGGCCTTGGCGACGGCGCGCTCGGGGTCGGTGGACTCGGCGGCGGCGATGGTCGCGATCTCGGCGCCCACCATCGAGAAGATCACGGTGACGACACCGACGGTGACCGCGGACGAGCCCAGCGGGAAGAACCCGCCGTGCGCGGTCAGGTTGGAGAAATCCATGGATTTGTGCGGCCACAGACCGAGCACGAAACAGGAGCCCAGTCCGATGAACACGATGATGGCCGCGACCTTGATGCTGGCGAACCAGAACTCGAACTCGCCGAACGATGACACCGAGAACAGATTCGTCGCCGTCATCGCGATCAACAGCAGTAGGGCTGTGAGCCATATCGGTGCCGCGGGCAGCCAGTACCGAATGATCTTCGCGCCGGCGATCGCCTCGAATCCGACGACGATCACCCAGAAGTACCAGTACAGCCAGCCGATCGAGAAGCCGGCCCAGTTGCCCAAGGCGTTGCGGGCGTAATCGGCGAACGAGCCGGTCGACGGATTGGCCACCGCCATCTCGGCGAGCATCCGCATGATCATGATGATCAGCACGCCGGCGAGCGCATAGGTGATGAACGTGCCGGGGCCGGTGTCTTTGATGACGACACCTGAGCCGACGAACAGCCCGGCACCGATCACGCCCCCGATGGCGATCATGGACAGTTGGCGTTGGCTCAGTGCCTTGTTGAGGGTCGGTGTCCCGCTCACGTCGTCTCCTTCGCGCTGCCCCGACGGCGTTGTCAGGGCGTTTTCAGCCCACGCCCAGCGACAGATGTGAGCTGCACCACTATTTGGTGTGTGCGAATACTAAGCCGGTCAGCACGGCACGCGGGGGCCAAAGGAGGCGCCATCTTGTCGGAACATCCGGCCGTTTTTCCGACAGCAGTCGGAAGGCCGCCGGCGCCTGGTATCAGCGGCGGCGCAGTCGGGCCAGCCGGATGCTGAGCATGAGGTCGAAGCGGGCTTCGCCGTCGGTGAGGTCGGTGACGTCGTCACGAGAGCCTGGGTGATCTTCTCCAAGCGGTAGTACAGCGTCGAGCGATGCAGGTGCATGGTGTCGGCCGCGCGCCGGGCATCGCCGCCAGAAGACAGATAGGCCTCGAGCGTCTGGATGAGGTCGTCGCGTCCCTCGGCCAAGAGCGCCGCGACGCCCGGATGGATCAGCGCGTCGAGTTCGTCTGGAGCATCGGCGAGGCTGTCGGCGAGCAGCGCGACCGCCCGCCACGACCCGGCCGCGGTCCAGTCGAGCGCCGCCTCGCCCGGGCCGGCGCCCGCGGCGGCCAGGGTGCAGGCCAGACGGGCATCCCGAAATGACTGGGCGGCCTGGGCCAGGGGCAGCCGGCTACCGGACCAGCCGATGACCGGCGCGTCATCGAAGGTGGCCCGGATCGACGAGGTCACGGTCTCGGCGAGTCGCTGCGGCGGGACCCGCACGTGCGCGGGGCAGAAGGCGAAGATGCTCACGGGATTGCCGGGCAGGATGAACCAGTTGTGCGTTCGCTCGACGGTGGACAGCCGCAGGCGTAGTGCGGTGAGACGCTGCTCGGTCTCCGCGGCGTCCCCGGACGGGACGAACGCGAAGACGGTGAGCAGGCTGTCCGGCTGTGCCATGCCCTGGGCGCTGAGCTCGAGGAGCACCGCGTTCAGCGGCTCGCCCGCACCGGCCGCCAACAGGCGGCTCAGCAGGGCCTGACGCGCGGACTCGACGGCCCGCTCGGCGGTCTGGCGCCGATCCAGGACCGCCACCAGATCCGCGCCGGCCTGGTTCGCCAGTGCACGTTCGGCCGCGCTCAGTGACTGCTCCGGGTCGATCACCCACAGGTAGCCGAAATGATTCGCGGCCGATCGAACCGGCACGCAGTACCGCGCCACCATGGCGTACTGGGGCAGCGGCGGAATCGCGACGCCTGGGTCGGCGTCATCGATTCCGAGGGCCTGAAGCTCTGCTATGACTTCGGGTTTCGTGGTGCGCTCGAGGAGGCTGTGCATCCGCACGTCGTCGACGGTCCCCAGCTGGCGGCTGAAGGTCATGGGCGTCATCGCCGTGTCGTCCAGCAGGACCGCGCGATTCAGCGATCGGGCCAGCAGGTCGACGATCAGCTGAATGTGGGCACTGGGATCGGTGCCGTGCGGTTCCGCCATACGCTCCCATTCGGATCTGTGTCGGCGGCACTGCGCTCACAGGAACCGCAACGTTTGTTGCCGGTATCGTCGCACGCGCTCCGCGGCGGACGGGGCGTTGACGGTGGAGATGGACGATGTTGCCCGCAGTGTGGTCGGAAGTGCGTTGGGCCTTCACGCCGCCGCGCACCTGGCTGCTGGGCGTGGCGGCCAACGTCGTTCTCGCCCTGCTGTGGCTTGCCGTGGAGCCGCTGACCTCCGGGGGACGGCATCACCACGATTGGGTGATCCTGGTCGGCACGTACTTCTCGTCGTTCGTGCTGGCCGACACCACGACAACCAATGTGCTTGGCGCCGACCATGATCGGGTCCGGCAGCGGCTGGCCGAATCGGTGTCGCCATGGCGGATATTGCTGCAGAAGAACCTGGCGCTGCTGATTCTCGTCGGACTTCCGACGCTCGTGGTTGCCGCGGTGCTCACCGTCTGGTTGGAGACTCCGGCCCGGCTCGGTGTGACGATCCCGAATGTCGCGGTGCCGATCGTGTCCTGGCTGGGCGTCGGCAACGCGGTGTCCGTATTGCTGCCGGTTGCTGAAGTGCGGTTGGTGCAGCGGTGGGGCCAGCGTCACGACCGGCGCCGGATCGCATTCTGGCTGTCGTCGCTGGTGCTGCCGTACGTTCTGTATTTCGTCGCCGACCCGGTCGGCGGGGTGGAGCACCGGGAATTGTGGCGGAAGCTACCGAACGCCGTCGCCCATGTTTTCGGTCCCGTCCTCGGCCGCGACACCAAAAGCGCTGTGCACCTTGGTATCGCGGTCGGTGCGTGGATCGCCGGGACACTGTTTGCCGATTGGTGGGTGCGGCGCCGTGGCGTGCAGTTCCGGTAGCGGCTACGGGGCCGGCGCTGCGTCCGGTGCCGTCGCGGCCTGCTCCGGTCCCGGGAGCCACGGTGCGCTCGCCGGCATATGGGCCGGCGCCGCGGTGGACGGCGGAGTCCCGGCGGGCGCGGGCCGACCGCGCCCGGCCTGATCGGCGGCCTGGATCGTCGTCGATGACCACGGCGCGGGTCCGGCCAGTGCGTCGGCCGCCCACCCCGCCTGCAGTTGCCTCACGGCGAAGTTCACGCCCTGGTTGACCAATCCGCTGTCCACGTAACTGTTGTGGGCGTCGAAGCTCGATCCGTGCGCGTCGCACACCAGGTCGTTGGGGGCACAGAGATCGGTGGTTTTGGGTTGGTAGACCGGGCCGACCGTGACAGCGGGAGAGCCGATGGCGCGCATGAACCGTGGCGAGGGCTTGCCGAACAAGGCTACGGCGGCAACGTGATCCGCGACGTCGGGTGGCATGGGAGTCGGCACTTCGGCGACGGAGACGCCGTCGGGAATGGTGCCGGCGGTGACGAAGCCCGCAACGGCGGCGCCCTGCGAGAACCCGCCGAGCACCATCTTGGTCCGGGGACAGGCCGCCGCGGTCGTCACGATTTGCCTACGCGCGTCACGGATTCCGTCGACGGCGGTGGGGAAGTCGGTGGTCGCGGGATAGTCGACCGCGTACACGTCAAGGGTTTTCGGGCTGATGGCGGTGCGCAGCGAATCGATGAACGCCGTCCCGACCCCGCCGGGTCCGGGCGCTTCATCGGTGCCGCGGGCGAATATGACCTGGGCGTCGGGGCATTCGGCCGCGTGTGCTGTCTGCGGTAGGGCCGCGGAGATCAATCCTGGCGGTACCACCAGGATTGCGGCCGTAGTCAGGCTTCTGATGCGGCTTCTGCTTTTGCTTGGCCTCACGGGTTCATGCTGACACACCGGCACCCCATCCGCTCGTTAGCTGGGCCCGGCGCTTTCGAATCGTGACATACCAAAAGTCGGTTATTGCGTGTTAGCGGTGACGAATTCGGCGATGGCGCGCCGCTACCGCAGCATCATGACGGTGAACGCGACGACACTGACGACGACGATGCAGGCGCGTAAGGCGTTGGGGGGCAGGCGGCGTCCGATCTTCGCCCCGATGTAGCCGCCGATGGTCGAACCGACGGCCAGCAGCAGCGCCGGTAGCCACGCCACCTGGCCGACGACGATGAAGATGATGGCCGCGACCGAATTGACCAATCCCACAGAGATGTTCTTCACGCCGTTGAGGCGCTGCAGATCTTCTGACACGAACAATCCGAACAGGGCCATCATGATGATGCCTTGCGCCGCACCGAAATAGCCGCCGTACACCGCACACCCGAACACGCCCGCGTACAGCGGCGCGGCATGGTCGGTGGACCGCGGCGCGCCGCGGCGCGCATCGAGCGCGCGGCGCAACGCGGGCTGCACCAGGACCAGTGCGCCGGCCAGCAGGATCAGCCACGGTACGACCGCGGTGAATGCGCCGGGCGGCAGTTTGAGCAGCAACACCGCACCGACTATCGCCCCGGCCAGTGAGACCACGCCGAGCCGGAGGATGCGGGGGCCCTGGCCGCCGAGCTCGTGCCGGTAGCCGTAAGCGCCGGTGAAGTTGCCCGGCACCAGTCCCACGGAGTTCGACATGTTGGCGACCAGCGGTGGGTAACCGACGGCCATCAGTACAGGGAAGGTGATCAGGCTGCCGGAGCCGACCACGGCGTTGATCACTCCCGCGGCGATGCCGGCCAGCAGCACCGCGGTGATCGCGAGGGCGGTCAGGGGCGCGTCTTACTGTGCGGTCTCACCCCGTGAATTCTTCACTGGCGTTCCTGTGAGGTTGCAGCGGCCTGGAAGAACTGCTCGACGTCGGCGGTGGTCAGCGTCTCGACGCCGATCAGCGCCAGGTCGGCGAGCCGCTCGGGCGTCACCTGCGAGGTGGCGTCGGTGACCAGCGCGGCGCGGAAGTCCCGCTCGGAGGCGTCGAACAGAGTGGCGCGCGGACAGTTGGGCAGGTTGCAGCCGGCCACCACGACGGTGTTGACGGCGAGGTCGCGCAGATGCTCTTCCAGCGCCGTGCGGTAGAACGCCGACCACCGTGGTTTGAACATGACGACCTCGCCCGCCGCCACGTGCTGGACGCCGCCCGCGAGTAGCGAGTCGTAGTCGAGGGGATGTGCCAGCAGTTCCCCGGGTACCGCGGCTCCGTCGGTGTGCGGGGCGGCGATCTGCTTCCCGGACTCGATGGCGGCCCGGCGTGGTGGGTCGGCATCGCTGCCGCCGGGGACGTACAGCCGCACGATGTGCACGATCGGCCGGTGCGCCGCGCGGAACGCCGCGAGCAGCCGGGCCATCGCGGGCACCCGTTCGGCGGTGCCGTCGACTTGCGACGGGCCCGAGACGAAATCGTTCTGCACGTCGATCAGCACCAGGGCGCTGCGTGCCAGGTCAGGGGAGGTGTAGTCGTGGCCGGCAGACACAGCTGCGATCTTTCCAGACAACCTGCCGACGTGAGCCACTCTTGACGACCTGATCGCGACAATGCTAAGCAACTGCACAGCATTTGTTGCGTGCCCACCCCCGGGCGCGCGCTCGCTGACGATGAGAGGCACGCGATGACGCTGCAGTCGGTCTTGGAGGACATCCAGAAGCGCCCGGGTACGGGTGAGCTCATCCCGATCATCGATCCGGTGAGCGAAGAGCAGATCGGCGAGTTCACCGATTGCGGGCCCGAGTTCGTCGATGAGGCCGTCGCCCGCGCCAAGTCGTCCTTCGAGGCCGGTGTGTGGTCCGGACTGCCCGGCCGGGAACGCGCCAAGATCCTGTGGCGCATCGCCGACCTGATCGACGAGCACACCGCTGAGTTCGCGGCCATCGACTCGGCCAACACCGGCATGATGAAGATGCAGTCCGAACTCGTCGTGCCGACGTGCGCCGAGTTCTTCCGCTACTACGCCGGCTGGTGTTCCAAGATCAACGGCACCGCCTACGACATCCGCACCAGCGGCATCGCCTCGGACGCCTACGTCGACCAGCACGGTTACACGCTGCGTGAGCCCTACGGCGTCGTCGGCCTGATCTTCCCGTGGAACGGCCCCATCTTCAACGCCTGCGCCAAGATCGCCCCGGCGCTGGCCGCGGGCTGCAGCAGCCTGGTGAAACCCGCTGAGGAGACTCCGCTTTCGGCGTTGCTGCTCGATCGGCTGATTCACGAGGCCGGCGTGCCAGAGGGGGTTGTCAACCTGATCACCGGGTACGGCCACACCGCGGGCGCCGCCATCACCGCGCATCCTGACGTCGAGAAGGTCGCCTTCACGGGCTCGACCGAAGTTGGCAAGGAGATCGTCAAGGCCTCGGCGGGCAATCTGAAGAAGGTCATGCTGGAGCTCGGTGGCAAGTCGCCGGTACTGATTTTCGACGACGCCGACCTGGACAAGGCCATCTTCGGCGCGGCCATGGGCATCTTCATCCACTCCGGGCAGGGATGTGTCTGCGGCTCAAGGATTTTCGTGCAGCGCGGCGTCTACGACCGGGTGGTCGAGGGTATCGCGAACGTCGCCAACTTCATGAAGTACGGCGGGCCGGATGAAGAGGGCGTGATGAGCGGCCCGCTGATCAGTGCCAAACAGCTCAACCGGGTGTTGGGCTTCATCGACGAAGGCAGGAACGACGGCGTCGAGATCGTCGCCGGCGGCTACCGGTTGGACCGCAAGGGCTACTTCGTGCACCCGACCGTCCTGACCAACGTCGACCCCGGCATGCGCCTGTACCAGCAGGAGATCTTCGGGCCGGTGGTCAGCATCCTGCCGTTCGACACCGAAGACGAGGCCGTCGCCATGGCCAACGACACCAGCTACGGCTTGGCGGCCACCGCGTGGACCACCAACGTCAGCCGGGCGCACCGCATCGTCAAGCGCCTGCAGGCCGGCAGCGTTCAGGTCAACTGCCAGTTGGTCTTTGACCACGACCTGCCGTTCGGCGGCTACAAGCAGTCCGGCTGGGGCCAGGAGTTCGGTCGTGAAGGGCTCGAGGCCTACCTCAAGAACAAGAGCGTCGTCGTCCAGCTGTAGTCACCCGCGATTTGTGCACGATTTTCCGCGCCGACCGCGAAGAATCGTGCACAAATCCTCGACGACGCACCATGTGACGGAGGTCACGTGGCGGCGTGACCTCGCACCCTTCGGCTGCGTAACCGTAGGTTGCCGCTACCTACGGTTGCGTACCTTGCGGGCCGGCGCGGATCCTTTGCCGTGTGAGTCACTACATCGCCAACCTGCGCGATATCGAATTCAATCTTTTCGAAGTGCTACCGCTGGGTGCGGCCCTGGATGCGGGCACGTACGGCGATCTCGATGCCGATACGGCGCGGTCGATCCTCGACGAGGTCTCGAAGCTGGCCGAAGATGTTGCCGCAGAGACGTTTGTCGAGGCCGACCGCAACCCGCCGGTGTTTCTTCCCGACGAGCACCGGATCACGATCTCGGAGGACCTGGCCAAGACGGTCCGGCTGGTCAAGGAAGCCGAGTGGTGGCGGCTGGGACTCGATGAGCGGGCCGGTGGGACGCCCGCACCGGCGGCGCTGGTGTGGGCGACCCAGGAAATGCTGATCTCGGCCAACCCGTCGGCGACCTTCCTGTACGGCCTCGGGCCGGCGATGGCTCACACGCTGGCCGAGGTGGGCACCGAGGAGCAGCAGCACTGGGCACGCACGGCGATGGACAAGGGCTGGGCCGGCACCATGGTGCTGACCGAGCCGGATGCCGGCTCCGACGTCGGCGCGGGACGCACCAAGGCCATCGCCCAGGAGGACGGCACGTGGCACATCGAAGGCGTCAAGCGCTTCATCTCCGGCGGCGACGTCGGTGACACCGCCGAGAACGTCTTCCACCTGGTGCTGGCCCGGCCCGAAGGCGCGGGGCCGGGCACCAAGGGTCTGAGCCTGTTCTTCGTACCGAATTACCTTTTCGACCCCGAGACTCTCGAACTGGGCGAGCGCAACGGCGTCTACGTCACCGGCCTCGAGCACAAGATGGGCATCAAGTCCTCGCCCACCTGTGAGCTGACGTTCGGCGCCCACGGCAAGCCCGCCATCGGCTACCTCGTCGGCGGCGTGCACAACGGCATCGCGCAGATGTTCAAGGTCATCGAGAACGCGCGAATGACGGTGGGGGTCAAGGCCGCCGGTACCCTGTCCACCGGCTACCTCAACGCGCTGGCCTACGCCAAGGAACGCATCCAGGGCGCCGACATCACCCAGATGGCCGACAAGACCGCCCCGCGTGTGGCGATCATCGAGCACCCCGACGTGCGCCGCAGTCTGATGACGCAGAAGGCGTACGCCGAAGGGCTGCGGTCGGTCTACCTGTACACCGCGGCGTACCAGAATGATGATGTGGCCCAGCTTGTTTCAGGTGCCGACGCCGATCTGGCGCACCGGGTGAACGACCTGCTGCTGCCCATCGTCAAGGGCGTGGGCTCCGAACGCGCCTACGAGATGCTGTCCGAATCACTGCAGACTCTCGGCGGCTCGGGGTTCCTGCAGGACTACCCGATCGAGCAGTACATCCGCGACGCCCGCATCGACGCCCTGTACGAGGGCACGACAGCCATCCAGTCGCTGGATTTCTTCTTCCGCAAGATCATCCGCGACCAGGGTTCGGCGCTGGCCCACGTGTCGAGCCAGATCACCGCGACCATCGACGGCGCCGCACCGGATCTCAAGCCTGAAACCGACCGGCTGGCAACGGCTCTGGCCGACGTTCAGGCCATGGCCGCGGCGCTGACCGGTTACCTCATGGCAGCCCAGGGCGATCCCGAGCAGCTGTACAAGGTCGGCCTGGGTTCGGTGCGGTTCCTGCTCGCGGTCGGCGACCTGATGATCGGCTGGCGGTTGATCCTGGCCGCTCAGATCGCCCAGGCCGCGCTCGACGGCGCCGCCGAACGCGACCACGCGTTCTACACCGGCAAGGTGGCGGTGGCGAAGTACTTCGCCAAGAACATGCTGCCGCTGCTGACCTCGGTGCGTGAGGTGATCGAGACCCTCGACACCGACGTCATGGAGCTGGAGAACGCCGCCTTCTAGCCCGCCTTCCAGCGATTTGTGCACGATTTTCCGCGACAGCCGCGGAAAATCGTGCACAAATCGCCAGTGGTCGAACAGGTCACAGTTCCGGCTCTCAATTGCTGTGGATCCGGTCCCGCCGTGGAAAATGGTCCAAGGCCCTACGACAGGACGAGGAGAGTGTGACGTGCGACGCGACACCCCGGCATGGCTCGGCGCCCGCGCACTGACCCGCCGACTGGGTCTGCCGCGCGCCAAGAGTTTCCGGGTGGAACGGTCGCTGCCGGTGCCGATGCGCGACGGCGCGGTGCTGCTGGCCGATCACTACGCGCCGCGGACCCGCAAGCCCGCCGGCACGTTGTTGATGCGCGGGCCCTATGGCCGCGACGGCCTGCCCAACCGGGTGTTCGCCGGGCTGTACGCGGGGCAGGGTTTCCACGTCGTCCTGCAGAGCACGCGCGGCACCTTCGGGTCCGACGGTGCGTTCGAGCCCGGTCGCCACGAGGTCGACGACGGCGCCGACACCGTCGAGTGGCTGCGCGAACAGCCTTGGTACGGGGGAGAATTCGCCACCGTCGGCGCTTCCTACCTCGGTTTCACCCAGCTGGCGCTCCTCGTCGACCAACCTGCCGACCTGACCACGTCGGTCATCACCATGGCGCCTCATGATTTCGGTCATTCGGTGTGGAGCACCGGGTCATTCGCACTCGGCGATTTCCTCGGCTGGAGTTATCAGGTGGCGTGGCAGCACCGCGGTGGCTGGATCCGTCAGATCCTCCGTGGCATGGCAACACCGCGCACGCTCAAGCCGGTGCTGGAGACGCTGCCGCTCGATCCGGCCGCCGCCGAACTACTGGGCGGACGCACCCCGTGGTTCAACGCCTGGCTCGAACAGCCGGACCCGTCGTCGCCGTACTGGGCCGAGAACGGTGTGGCGGCCGCACTCGACAACCTGCGCGGCCCGGTACTGCTGATCACCGGCTGGCAGGACGTGTTCGTCGACCAGACACTCGAGCAGTACCGGCGGCTGCGCGCCCGTGGCGTCGAGGTGGCCCTGACCGTCGGGCCGTGGACGCACGGCTCCGGCGGCACCGAGGCCATCAAGGAATCCGTGCTGTGGCTGGACGGCTCGCGCCGCGCCGCGGCTCCGGTGCGGATCTGCGTCGCCGGCGGTGACCGGCTTGACATGCAGGAGTGGCCGCCACCGACCGCCGAACGGGTGTGGCACCTGCATCCCGGCGCGGCGCTGGCCGAGACTCCACCGGACAGTGGGGCGCCGTCCACGTTCGTCTACGACCCGGCCGACCCGACACCGAGTATCGGTGGGCGCCTTCTGGTTTCGGGCAAGTCGGGCTACATCGACGACACCGCGCTGGCCGAGCGGTCCGACGTCCTGTCTTTCACCAGCCCCGTGCTGCCCGCCGACCTCGACGTCATCGGAACCCCGTACGTCGAGCTGGACCACCGGACCGACAATCCGCATGCCGACGTGTTCGTGCGCATCAGTGACGTTGCGCCCGATGGACATTCGACCAACGTCACGGACGGCTACCTGCGGCTCACCGCGGCTGACGCCCCCGAAGCGCTGCTGCGCCTGGAGCTCGACGCCACCGCGTACCGGTTCGCCGCCGGCCACCGGATCCGCCTGCTGGTCGCCGGCGGCTGTTTCCCGCGGTTCGCGCGCAATCTGGGCACCGGCGACCCGCTGGGGACCGCAACCCGGATGGTGCCCTCGGTGCACACCGTCGCACACGGCGACGGCGGGCAGTCCCGGCTGGTGCTGCCCGTCAGCGCAACGTGACGACCACTTTGCCCTTGGCGGAACGGTTTTCCAGCGAGGCGATGGCGTCTGCGGCCCGCTCCAGCGGATAAACCTCCGGCACCGGCGGGATCACCGCGCCGGAGGCCAGCAGCGGCTCCAGCTCCTCCCACTGCTCGGCGAGGTAACCCGGGTGGGTCATGGCCCACGCACCCCAGCCGACACCCACCGCGTCGACGTTGTTGAGCAGCAGCCGGTTCACCTTGACCGTCGGGATATCGCCGCCGGTGAACCCGACCACCAACAGCCGGCCGCCGGGGGCCAGTGAGCGAAGGGAATCGGTGAACCGGTCGCCGCCAACCGGGTCGAGGATCAGGTCGACACCCCGACCGCCGGTCAGCTCGCGCACCGCGTCCTTGAAGCCCTCGGCAAGAACGACGTCGGAAGCTCCGGCAGCACGGGCGATTTCGGCCTTGTCCTGTGAGCTCACCACCGCGATGGTGCGGGCGGCCCCGAACGCCGACGCCAACCGCAGCGTCGACGTGCCGATACCGCCGGCGGCGCCGTGGACCAGTACGGTCTCGCCGGGCGTCAGGCGGCCGCGGGTACGCAGCGCGCAGTGCACTGTCAGGTCGTTGAACAGCAGTCCGGCGCCGGCTTCGAACGACACCGTGTCGGGCAGCTTGAAGACCCGGTCGGCCGGTAGCGCAACGACTTCCGCCATCGCGCCGGACAGCATGGTCAACGCCGCGACGCGGTCGCCGGCCACGACGTGCGCGCCCTCGGGCGCGCTGCGCACCACGCCCGCGAGTTCGGCGCCGGGGGTGTACGGCAACTCGGGCTTGTGCTGATACAGACCGCGGGACTGCAGCGTGTCGGGGAAGGCCACGCCGGCGGCGTGCACCTCGATCACCACGGCGCCGGTGCCGTCAGGTTCGGGAATCTCCTTCAGTTCGGCTGCTGACGGGCCGTCCAACCGGGCGATCTGAATGGCGCGCATGGTGCTCTTCTCCTGTGGGGCTGTCGGTGAGTCACTGTCACTGTCGCATGCCGCCTTCAGCGTCCGCCCCGGGCACCGAGTAAAAGGCCGGCCACCACCAATCCGATGCCGGTGATCTCGCCGATGCCCGGCACTTGATGCAGCACTGTCAGGCCGATGATGGTGGCGGTCACCGGCAACAGCGCCAGGAGGATCGCAAACCGCGCTTGGCCGACCTGGCGGAGGACGACCTGGTCGAGGCCGTAGGGGATGGCCGTCGACAGCAACCCGACGCCCAGGCCGAGCAGCCAGGTGCGGGCGTCGAAGAACACCGCAGCGTTCGTGTGGGCCTGCAGGCCGATGATGATCGGTGCGAAAACGGCTGCAGCGGTGGACATCCCGAGTGCGAGAGTGTCCAGCCCGCCGTGCGCGTCCGCCACGCGTTTGCCCACCAGGATGTAGCCCGCCCACAAAGCCGCGGCCGCCAGTGCCCACGCCACTCCGGCGAGTTCGGAGGTGAATTCGATGCCGGCCAACAGCGCGACGCCGCCGGCGGCGAGCGCGGCCGCGAGGAGGTCCCGCGGTCGGCGTGAGCCGAGCGTCGCCACCAGGGTGGGCCCGATGAATTCCACGGCGACGGCAGTGCCCAGGGGGATGCGCGCCAACGCCTCGTAGAACGCGATGTTCATGCCGACGGTGATCAGCCCGAACAATGTCGCGATCGTGACCCGGCGGCGGGTCAGCCGCATCCGCCACGGCCGGCGCCAGGCCGCCAGCGCCAGCGCGCCGGCCGCGGCCCGCAGCCAGGCCACCGTCGCCGGTTGCGTGGTCGAGAACAGGAAGACGCCGATCGCGGCGCCGAGATACTGCGACGCCGCACCGGTGACAAAGACGAAGGGCACGGACCACCGCGGCAGATCACGATGCTTCACCCGCGCGGCACCCGACGGTTGTCGATCCCGGTCACCCGGCGCAGATTACCGTCGACCTACCATCCGTGGATGATCGACGCACGTGCCGCAGTGTTGCTCCGCCCGGGTACGACCCCCGAACTGACCGACGTCCAGATTCGTGAACCGCAGGGCAACGAGGTGCTGGTCGGCATCAGCGCGGTGGGCATCTGCCATACCGACATCAGTACGGCGGCGCGCTGGCCGGAGAAGCGACTGCCCATGGTGTTCGGCCACGAGGGCGCGGGCACCGTGCTGGCCGCGGGCCCGGACGCCCGCATCGACGTCGGCAGTCGGGTCGTCCTGACCTTCGCAAGCTGCGCGCAGTGTGCCGCCTGCTCGTCCGACACGCCGGCCTACTGCGACAACGCGACACGCCTGAACATGGCCGGCGACCGCGGTGACGAGTCGAGCGCCCTGCGGCTGGCTGGTCAGCCCGTTCGCGGTGGATTCTTCGGCCAGTCCAGCTTCGCCACGCACGCGCTGGCCAACACGTCGAATGTCGTGGTGCTGCCCGACGGCATCGACGCTCAGTTGGCGGCGCCGCTGGCCTGCAGTGTGCAGACCGGGGTCGGCGCGGTGCTGAACACCCTGGCGGCGGGGCCCGACGACGTGGTGGTGGTGTGGGGCGCCGGCGCGGTCGGTCTCTCGGCGGTGATGGGTGCCCGCATCGCCGGGTGCCGCGCGATCATCGCGGTCGATCCGATTGCCGAACGACGTTCGCTGGCAATCGAATTGGGTGCGACCGGAGCCGTCGACTCGGCCTCGGAGACCCTGCCTGCCGAGATCATGGAACTCACCGGCGGTGGCGCGACGCTGGCCGTTGACACCACCGCGCGTGGCGACGTCATCAGCACCGCGCTGAGCATGCTGCGCAAGTGCGGCACGCTCGCGCTCGTCGGGCTGGGTGCGCTCACCGCGGAACTGCCCGTCGGCCTGATCCTGGCCAACGGGCTCCGCTTGCAAGGGGTCATCGAAGGCGACAGCGAGCCGCACACCTTCATCCCGCGGCTCGCCGGGCACGTCCTCCGCGGTGAGTTGCCCATCGACAAACTGGTGCGGACCTACCAGTTCGACCGTTTCGCCGACGCCTGGTCCGACGCCGCGGCCGGTCGCGCTGTCAAACCCGTGCTGGTTATTTAGGTAGGCTCGCTGGTACGGGATGTCCCGCCGGCAACGTCGCCGAACCCGAACGGAGCAGTATGACCGCCTTCACCTCATCCAAGCTGGTCAGACCCGGACGTCCCGCGCCCCTGCCACCAGGCCGTGCCATGGAGATCAAGGCCGTCGACGGCACCCGGCTGCATGCCGAGGTGTTCGGTCCCGAACACGGGCAGCCGATCGTGTTCGCCCACGGCATCACCTGCGCCATCGGCGTGTGGGGCAACCAGATCGCGGAGCTGGCGACCGACTACCGGGTCATTGCCTACGACCACCGCGGGCACGGCCAGAGTGCCGCTCCCAAAGGCCGTCACAAGTACAACCTGGATTTTCTCGCGGCCGATCTCGATGCGGTGCTGAGCGCGACGCTCAGGCCAGGGGAGCGGGCCGTCATCGCCGGGCACTCGATGGGCGGCATCGCCATCACGTCCTGGGCACAGCGCTACCCGCAGCGTGTCACCGAATGTGCGGACGCCGTCGCCCTGATCAACACCACGACCGGCGACCTGCTGAAGTTGGTCCAGCTGGCACAGGTCCCGAACTCGCTGGCCAAGTCCCGGGCCTACGCCGCCGGACGCATCCTGAAGACGTTCGGCGGGGCTCCGCTGGTGCCGGGTTCGCGGAAAGCGGCGCGCCAGTTCGTCGCCATGATCGCCGTCGGACGTGACGCCGACCCTGCCGTCGCCGACTACGTCTACGAACTGTTCATGGGCACCTCCGCGGCCGGCCGTAATGGATGGGTGAACGCTCTGGTGGACAACCTCGATGCGCATCACATCGGACTGGACAACCTGACGGTGCCGACGTTGGTCATCGGCAGCACCAAGGACCGGTTGCTGCCCATCGCGGCGTCCCGCCGGATCGCCAGGAGCGTGCCGAATCTGTGGTCGTTCGTCGAACTGGGCGGCGGTCACTGTGCAAACCTGGAACGTCCCGAGCAGGTCAATCAGCATTTGCGGGCGCTGCTCGTCGGCTCGGCCCACAGCTCGACGGCCTAGGACCGCCATGTCCTAAGGTGATACCGGCGGTACCGGATTTGATCAAGGGAGATTCATGACGGCCAGCGACGACGGCGAGTTCTTCGATGTGCTGATCATCGGTGCCGGTATCTCCGGCATCGGAGCCGCGTACCGGCTACATCAACGCAATCCGCAGGTGACCTACCGGATCCTGGAGCGGCGGACGCGCATCGGTGGCACCTGGGACCTGTTCCGCTACCCGGGTATTCGATCCGACAGCGACATTTTCACGCTCAGTTTCCCGTACCAGCCGTGGGAGCGGCCGGAGAACATCGCCGACGGCGATCACATCCGCGAGTACCTGACCACCGCGGCACACACGCACGGCATCGACCGTCACATCACCTTCAACACCCATGTGCAGTCGGCCGACTGGGATTCGGCGACCGACACCTGGACGGTGCACGCCGTGGAGAACGGCGAGGCCAGGTCCTACCGCGCCCGATTCCTGTTCTGCGGCACCGGCTACTACAACTACGACAAGGGCTACACGCCCGACTTTCCGGGCATCGACACCTTCGCCGGCGACGTCGTCCATCCGCAGTTCTGGCCGGAGTCACTGGATTACGCCGGCAAGAAGGTCGTGGTGATCGGCAGTGGTGCCACCGCGGTCAGCCTGGTGCCGGCCATGGCGAAGACCGCCGGGAAGGTGACCATGCTGCAGCGGTCACCCACCTACCTGATGTCGCAGTGGCAGATCGACCCGATGGTCAGCTTCATCCGGAAGCTGTTGCCGGACAAGATCGCTCACCGCATCGTGTGGTTCCGCAACGTGCTCATCAGCGTGCTCAGCTACAACCTGCTCCGGAAGTTCCCCAAGGGCGGCCGCCGCCTCATCCGCAACCGGGCCATGGCCGCGTTGCCGCCGGGCTACCCCGTGGATGTGCACTTCAACCCGAAATACGACCCGTGGGATCAACGCCTCTGCGCGGTGCTCGACCGCGACATCTTCACCGCCATCGGTGACGGCCGCGCCGAGGTCGTCACCGACCACATCTCCCACTTCGACGCCAACGGCATCGTGCTGAAATCCGGTGCGCGCATTGACGCCGACATCGTCGTCACCGCGACCGGGCTGGAGTTGCAGGCCCTCGGCGGCATCTCCCTGTCGGTCGACGGGGTCGCGATCACCCCGTCCGACCGCTACGTCTACAAGGAATTCCTGCTCGAGGACGTGCCGAACATGGCATGGTGCCTGGGCTACACCAACGCCTCGTGGACCCTGCGCGCCGACATGACTGCCCGTGCGTTCGCGAAACTGGTGGCGTACATGGACTCTCACGGCTACACCCACGCCTATCCGCATCTGGGTGACGTCCCGATGGACGAGAAGAAGACCTTCGACCTCGACGCCGGCTACATCAACCGCAACCCCCACGCGTTGCCCAAATCCGGTACCCATCGCCCGTGGCACGTCCGGCACAACTACGTGCTCGACGTGATCGACCACCGCTTCGACCGCATCGAAGAGTCCATGGTGTTCGGACGGGTGCGGCAGCGGGTCTGAGCCTTCCGGATCAGGATTCCGGCTGCTCGGTGAGTCTGGGCGGGGCAGCCAGTCGCCACGAGTCGGCGAGGATGTCGGTCAGTTCCTGCTCATCGTCGAGCGCCTCCAGCCGGACCCGCACCCACGACGACGCCGCCTCGTGTCGCGGCACCCAGAACTTGTGCGGTTCGGCCGCGATCAGCTCTTCGCGGTCGAACCTCGGGCAGCGCACCGCAAACGAGGTCTGATCGTCGGGCACCGTGACGAACATCTTGCGCGCCACGTCGAAAGTCGGGTGGCCCCAACGCTCCTTCTCTGTGGTCTCCGGGAGGGACAGCGCGATGCGGCGCACGTCATCGGCATCGAGCACGTTTGAACCTTCCGGAGCTGCGTTGGTGGAGTTTGTCCGTCGAGGCAGCCTACCGTCGGGCGGTGACAGGTATTTCGCGCGCGACTCAGCGCAGGACAGTGGCGAGCTGTTCGACGAGTGCCTCGATCTCGGCTGGATCACGCAGCCGGTCCGGCGCCCACGCCAGCGCGATCTTGGCCGGCGCCCAGGTGCTTTCATCGATCGGGATCAGCTTGAATTCGGGCGGCGAGAAGATTCGGCCCAGCGTGGAGGCGGGCGCGTAGCTGACGAGTGCGACGAGATACCGGTTGAACACATGGCTGGCCATCTCCAGCTCACCGCCCAGCTGACTGACGGCGCGCACGATGCGCGTGACGCCGCGTTCGTTGAGGCCCCGCGTCATCTGCGCCAGCACCACGGGATTGGGCCGCGCGAAGTCGATCACGACATCGCGGTCCCGCAGGTCTTCGATGGCGATGGTGTCGTTGGCGGCGAGCGGGTCGTCGAACCGCACCGCCGCCGCGCCCGGATAGGTGGCCACAACCCGGTGCCGGATGCGCTTGTCGGCGGCCGGCAGATGGATCAGACCGAGATCCGTGTGCCCGGAAACGAGTTTGGCGATGACCTCCGCCGCGGACCCCGGCACGCTGAACTCGGTGGGTATCGCGAGGCCGGCCACCGCTTGCTCGAATCTCGCCAGGAAATCCGATGGCGCGTAGGCGGTCGCATCGATGCGAACGGGGTTGCTCGCCTGCGTGATTCGTGCCGCGGTGGCCTTCAGTTCCTCCACCCGCCGCAGGATGTCGCGCGCCGGCTCCAGCAGCTGCATACCCAGCGGTGTCAGGCGGACGTCGTGGTAGGTGCGCTCGAAGAGTTCCCCACCCACTTCGCGCTCGAGCAACTTGATCTGCTTGCTCAGCGGCGGCGGCGTGATCATCAGCCGATCGGCAGCGCGCTTGAAGTGCAGCTCTTCGGCGACCGCGACGAAGTAGCGAAGGCGGGTGAAATCGATTTCCATGGGACGGGGTGGTTACCGTCCCGAATGTGGTGCTGCCGCAGGTACTTCGAGGACGGCGCGGGCAATCAGATCGTCGATTGTCTGATCATCCAGGCCGAGTAGTTCGGCCGCGATCTCACGGGTCTGCTCGCCGAGCAGTGGCGCTTGCCCCAGCGGGGGATCGGGGATCAGGTCAGCGTGGATTTGCACGTTCTCCATCATGAACGGTGCGGTCCCGTGCGGATGTAGTTCCTCCCGGAAAGCCCGTCGCTCGACGTAGTAGTCCCAGGCGGGGACCTCCACCGCGTGCAGGACAGCCCCGGCCGGGACGCCCGCCGCCTGCAAACGCGCCATGGCCTCTGCCGGTGGGTGCCGGGATGTCCAGGCGCTGAGCGCCTCGTCGAGCCGCGCGCGCTGACGATCCCGCCCGGATCGCGAACCCAGCTCCGCATCGGCAGCGAGATCGGGCCGGTCGATCGCCGCGCACAGCGCTGACCAGTCGGCGTCGTCGCGGACCGTGACCGCGATCCACGTGTCATCACCAGCGCCGGGAAACAGGCCCCACGGTGCGTCATGAGCCGGCTGGTCGTCGCGAGCATGACCACGCCGGGTGAGCACCTCGCCGGCGATGTCGTCGGCCAGGTGACTGAGCATCACCTCGGCTTGGGCGATGCTCGCCGATCCGCCGCCACCGCTGCGTTCGCGGCGCAGCAGGAGCGCGACGGCACTCAACGCCCCGATCCGCGCCGCCACGTGATCGGGGTACACCGTGACGGTGTCGCAGAACGCATCTGGGTCATCTGGGTAGGTCCACAGCTCGGTGAAGCCCGCCGCGGCGCGAACCAACGGCCCGTAGCCGAGTCGTTTCGCCCACGGCCCGGTGGCTCCGTACGCCGAGCTGTCGACGACGACGACGCCCGGATTCACCTGCTGCAGTGTCGCGTGATCCATGCCGAGCGCCGCTGCCACACCGGGTTTGAAGTTGCTCAGCACGACGTCGGACTGCGCTACCAGCCGGTGTGCCAGCGCGCGGCCTTCCGCGGACCGGAGGTCGATCCCGATCGACCGCTTGTTGCGGTGACCGGCGGCGTAGGCCTGCGTCATCCGGGTGAGGCTGATGCGGAGCCCGTCAGGGAAGGCGGAGTTCTCGATCTTGACGACGTCGGCGCCGAGGTCGGCGAACAGGCGGCCGGTGTCGCTGCCGACGACGATGACGCCGAGGTCCAGTACGCGCAGCCCCTCCAGGGGCAGTCCGAGGCCGCTGCGGGTGCGCGCGGTGAGCGTGGGTGCGTCGCGGAGTCGTCGCTCACTCGGCGCCTTGATGTTCAGGCTGCTCGCCCGGTGCCCGTCGATCTCGACGACACCGACCGGTACGGGTGCGGTCAGACCGGGGGAGAGCTCCGTCTCGCGGAAGAATCCGCGCGCGGCAACCTGCTCGGTGGACAGCGCCTCGGCCAGGCTCAGCACCGCGGCCGTCGGCACGCCGTGCCGTTGTCCGGCCAGTTCGAGCTCCGCGCGGGTCTTGTCGGCACAGAACTGCTCGATGGCGCCGAAGAGGGTGGCGGACGCGAAACGCTCACGGAGGCTGTTGAACTTGGGATCGGCGAATTCCGCCGGGCGCCCCATCCACTCGAACATGCCCTGCCACTGGCGTTTTGCCAACACACACATGCGGACGTGGCCGTCCTTGCATTTGAAGATCGGATAGCGCTGCTGCTCGGCGATCCAGTCGCGCTGCTGTTCGCTGATGGGCACGCCGGCCGCCGCGCTGCCTGCCGTGCCGAATGGCGGGTCGAGGGTCTGCATCGCACCTTCGAGCACCGAGAAATCGATGAGATCGCCTGTGCCCGTGCGCAGCCGATCCAGGAACACACAGAGGGTGAAGAAGGCGGCCTGGGCCGCGGCGACGTGGTACGGCAGGTCCGTGCTCGGCGGCACCAGCGGTGGCTGTCCCGGGATGCCAGAGCGGGACAGCTCGCTGGTCAACGCGTGCAGCACCGGAGTGGTGGCCTGCCAGTCGTGATATCGCGTATCGCGACCGAAGTCACTGATGGACAGGATGACCAGTGCCGGATGGTCAGCGTGAATCTGGTTGACCGCCAAGGATTCCTCGGCCGCCGATCCCGGGCGCGTGTTCTCGATGAGGATGTCGGCGGTCGCCACCAAGTCGGTCCACGCCTGCTGCCCGGCCGGGGTCGACGGATCGATCTCGACCGAAGGGATCCCGTGTCGGTTGATGGCGGTGCCGATGGGCACTCCGCCGATGCGCGGTCCGGTGGTGTCGGTCGCGGTCACACCGGCCAGGTGCACCGACGTGACGTGGGCACCGAGATCGGCCAGAAGCCGGCCGACGGCTGTGACGGGTCCGGCTGTCAGATCGAGTATCTCGATGCCCGACAGCGGCGGATCGTAGGCCATGATCGTCAACTGCGTCGCGCCTGGCGGAACGGGATGTCGCGGTCGGTCTCGGGTTCCTTCGCCAGCCCCAGCACGCGTTCGCCGATGATGGTGCGCTGAATCTGGTCGGTGCCGCCGCCGATGGAGGTGAAGAACGCGTTGAGGGACAGGAAGTTCACGTCGTCGGCCTCGGGGTTGTCGGGACCCGCCAGCAGTGATTCGGTACCGATGATCTCGGTCTTCAGCGCGGCCTCCGAGTGCAGGATACGCGACATCGCGAGCTTGCCCAGCGACATGATCGAACTCGACGTGCCCTGACTGGTGGACGCCTTGGCGCGAAGGTTGTTGAGCCGGTTGAGTTCCCGCAACGCCAGCACGTCCGCGAGGCGCTCGCGCAGGGCGGCGTCGTCGAGGCGGCCGTGCTCGCGAGCCAGTTCCACGAGGCTGTCGGCCTTGGACTTGTTGCGCGAGCCGCGGCCGCCGTCTCCCATGATGGAGCGTTCGTACGCCAGGGCGGTCTGCAGGACGCGCCAGCCGTTCCCTTCTCCGCCGATGAGATTCGCATGCGGCACGGTGGCATCGGAGATGAACACCTCGTTGAAGTGCGCCTCGCCGGTGATCTGGACCAGAGGCCGCACCTCGATGCCGGCCTGCCGCATCGGGATGATGAAGTAGCTCATGCCCTTGTGCTTGGGCGCATCCCAGTCGGTGCGTGCGATCAGCAGACCGTACTCGGACGTCGCAGCTCCGGAGGTCCACACCTTCTGGCCATTGACCACCCAGCGGTCGCCGTCGCGCACCGCGGTGGTGCTCACCCCGGCCAGATCCGATCCGGCGCCGGGCTCGCTGTAGAGCAGACAGGTGCGGGCCGCGCCGGTCAGAAAGTCCCGTAGCAGTTCATGTTTCAGCTCGTCCGAGCCGAACGCGAACAAAGTGTTGGCAGGAATGTTGTGCTTGTCCTGGCAGGCGCCGGGGGCCTTGACGGCGCGAAACTCCTGCTGGATCACCGCGGCGAGCTTGCTCGGGTAGCCGCGGCCGAACCAATCGGGCGGATATGTGGGCACGGCGTAGCCTGCATCGAGAACCTTTTCACGCCAGTCGATTTCCTCGGGTGAGCTCACCCAGGGATCGTCCGACGGAGGCAACGTGGTCCAGTTCTGCGCGAGCCAGTCACGAACCTCGGTGCGCAGCTCGTCTGCGGTGGTCGTCATCTCAGGCCCCCTTGGATGCCAGGTAGCGCTCACGATGGTCACGTGAACTGCCGAACAGTTGACGGCCGGTGCGTGCCCGGCGCAGGAACAGATGCGCGGGGTGCTCCCAGGTGAAGCCGATGCCGCCGTGCATCTGGATCGATTGCATGGCGGTGGTGTGATAGGCCTCCGCACAGGCGAATCCGGCCAGGGCGACGGGACCGTCGGCGCCCACCGGGTCGGCATCGAATTGCGCAGCGGCATGCTGTGCCGCCGAAGTGGCGGATTCGACTTCCAGCAGCAGGTCGGCCGCCATGTGCTTGATCGCCTGGAAGCTGCCGATGGGCCGCCCGAATTGGATACGGGTCTTGAGGTATTCGACGGTGAGATCGAACAGGTGACGGGCCCCGCCGACCTGCTCACCGGCGAGGGCGATCACCGTGAGGGACAACGCATTTTCGACAGCCGCCCAGCCGCCGGTGCCGATGCGACGGGCCGGGGTCTGGTCGAACGTATACGTCGACAGCCGGACGGTGGGGTCGAAAACCGTTGCGGCGGTGCGGTCGAAGCCGGGTGCGTTCGGGGCGACCTCGAAGATCGCGATGCCCTCGCCGGTCTTCGCCACGGCGAGGACGACATCGGCGATCTGCCCGTCGAGCACATAGTGCGCGGAGCCTGTGAGTTGGTACCCGTCGCCGTGCCGGTCTGCCTGAATCGCAACACCATCTGGTGCCCACGTGCCACGGGGCCCGGTGGCTGCCACGGTTGCGATCGACGAACCTTCGGCCAACCCCGGCAAGAGCCGTGCCTTGTCGTTGTCGGTGCCGGCGGCCTGGATCAAGGCCGTGGCGAAGACCGCACTCGACAGGAACGGGGCGGGTAGCAACGCTGCGCCCGTGACCTCGGCGACCGCCTCGAGCTCCTGTGCGCCCAGCCCGACGCCCCCGTGGTCCGGGTCGACGAGCAGGCCCGCCACACCCTGGGCGGCCAGCTTGTTCCAGAGGTCGCGATCGAATCCGGTGTCGGTGCTCATCACGCGGCGGACGTCGGCTTCGGTGCAATGTTCACTGAGCAGGTCCTTGACGGCCGCAGCGAGTTCGGCTCGTTCGGCCACGCTCATCGTCATGTGTTCACCCTTCTGCAGGTCCATGCACCGTCTCGGCTCCATGCAATGCTGTCGGCGCCCGCCTGTAAATCGCATTGTGCGACACCTATACGTTTCCTCATGCGACATCTGCGAGTCTTGAGGGCGGGCAGATGTCGCGAACGCTCATGTGCGGATTTTCGCGCTGGTCGTTTACAGTGCCGCCCGCATGCCGCCAAGGTGGAGGTATTCCGGAGCAGGTCCGGCGCCAGAAGAGGAAACGTCAGTGTCACTTGATCCCAGAACCCCGGTGCTCGTCGGCTACGGCCAGGTCAACCAGTACGACGAGAACCCGGCCGGCGAGCCTGTCGACCTGATGGAGGCCGCGGCCCGGGCCGCCGCTGACGCCCGCGTCCTCGAGGCGGTCGACGCCGTCCGGATCGTCAACCTGCTGTCGGTGCGGTACCGGGACCCCGGCTTACTGCTGGCGCAGCGCATCGGTGCGGCCGACGCCGTCACCCGGTACACCCCGATCGGTGGCAACGTGCCGCAGTCGCTGGTGAACCAGGCGTGCCTGGACATTCAGCAGGGCCGCAACGACGTGGTGCTGATCGCCGGCGGGGAAACCTGGCGTACCCGAACACGGTTGAAGGCGCGCGGCGAACGACTCACCGGCACCGAGCAGGACGAGTCGGTGCCACTCGCACCCAGTGACCCCGAATTCACCATGGCCGGGCCCGCAGAACTGCGGATCGGGCTGGTGGCGCCGTCGCACGTGTACCCGATGTTCGAGCAGGCGTTGCGGATCGCGGCGGGGGAGGGGATCGAGGAGCATCGGCGCCGGATCGGCGAGCTGTGGGCACGGTTCAGTCAAGTGGCAGAAGGCAATCCGCACGCCTGGAGTCGGGACGCGGTGTCTGCCGAGCAGATCTGGCAGCCCGGTCCGGACAACCGGATGATCAGCTGGCCGTACACCAAGCTGATGAACTCCAACAACATGGTCGACCAGGGTGCGGCGCTGATCCTGACCTCGGTGGGCAAGGCCGAAAAATTGCAGATTCCCAGGGACCGGTGGGTTTTCCCGCACGCCGGCACCGACGCCCACGACACCTATCTGATTGGGGAGCGGGCGAGCTTCTCCGGCTCGCCGGCGATCCGCATCGCGGGCCGTCGGGTGCTGGAGCTCACCGGGCTCGGCATCGATGACATCGATGCGGTCGACGTGTATTCCTGCTTCCCGTCGGCGGTGCAGGTCGCCGCCCGTGAATTGGGACTGGCCCTCGATGATCCGGCGCGTCCGTTGACGGTGACCGGTGGCCTGACCTTCGCCGGTGGGCCGTGGAACAACTATGTGTCGCATTCGATCGCCGCCATGGCGGAGCGGCTGGTGGCCAATCCTGGCCAGATCGGGCTCATCACCGCCAATGGTGGTTACCTGACCAAGCACAGTTTCGGCGTCTACAGCACCGAGCCGCCGGCACATGAATTCCGTTGGGAAGATGTGCAATCCGAGGTCGACGCCGAACCGACCGTGGTGGCCGAGGATGAATGGTCCGGAACCGGCACCGTGGAAACCTGGACCACGCCGGTCACCCGCGAGGGCGTTCCCGAAAAGGTCTTCGTGGCTGTCCGGACACCCAGCGGCAGCCGGGCCCTCGCCGTGATCACCGACCCGTCGCAGGCCGAGGCCAGCACCCGCGAGGACCTCGCGGGTGCCAAGGTCACCGTCGGCGCGGACGGCACCGCCGGGCTGGAGTAAGCCGACAGCGAACAATGGCCTGCCGCGGGGAATAGATCAGGTACCTCCGTCGCTGAACCTGTGCACTAGTGCCGACGGTGCCCGTCGCCGAGGTTGTGCGATCCCAAAAGCATTGTCGGAGTTCGTGAAGGGACACCGCGATGGCCACCAACTCTGCGTCAGTTGGCTTCCACCCCGCCGCGGCCGCGATGCACTGGTGGTCGGACAAGACCACCGCGTTCGTGACCCGGTTGCATCTCGCTGCGAAAGTCCGCCAGCCGGAGACTTTCCGTCACGAGGCATTCGAGCAGGCCGCCACCGAGCGCGAAATGTGGCGACTCTGAGTCGTTTCGCGTGACGACATGACCCACATACGTCATGCTGATTGCCGGTCCGTCGTCGTCGGGAGGTAACGGTGTCAGTGGCGTCGAACGTCGTCGTCGGCGTCAACGCGGTGTTCTTTGCGGGCATGGGCCTGCGGGCCCTGACCGCCCCGGCAGAGATGTTGCGGCCCTTCGGAATCACGTTGGGCGGCCCCGCATCTCGGGCAGAGGTACGGGCGGTCTACGGCGGTTTCGGGTTGGCCATCGCGGCGATCCTCGGATACGCCATCGCAGCTCCCGAGCAGATCCGTACCGGCATCGTGGTCACCGTGAGCGTGGCGTTGCTCGGGATGGCATTCGGGCGCATCGTGTCCGCGGTCGCCGGTGACCGAACATCGTTCTACCCCAATTGGTTCTACGGCTTTGTCGAAGTTCTGCTCGCTGCATCGCTGTGGTGGGCCGGCTAGCGCCACCAAAGACAAATGTTCCCCGATACGCCGTTGTATCGGGGAACATTCCTGTTTGCTCCTGAAGAGCAAAACTAGGGGGCCATCGTCAGCCAGTCCGGGAAGCCCGACGGATCGTGGCGACCGAGCGCGCCGTGCTCGAACAGGCCCCAGCCTTCGGCAGACGGCTTGTTGCCCTCATGGCACACCGCACGTCCGACGTGGTCGATGACGCCGAAGCCGGAGCGAGCGATGATCGCCGGATCGGTCATGTCGTAGGTGAGGCGCTCGGTGAACTTCTCGCCCTTCCACGTGCCGTGCAGCCAGTCGGCGTCACCGCCGTAGCCGCCGCCCACGTGGATCGGCACGGGCAGCTTGGATTCCACGTCGAAGCGGACGGGCGTGCCGTCCAGCGCCGTCGCCTCGATGGTGGCCCCGGTGGGAATGCGGGTACCGGAGACGTAGTGGATCTTCACGCGCGGCCAGCCGAGCTGCTCGACGCGGCCGTCCTTCCAGACGCGGCTGCAGTCGTTGAGTGACCGGAAGCCGTCGGGGGCCTCTTGGATGATCATCACGAGCGAGAATTCCTCGAACGCCAGCGGTACGTACAGCCACCACATGCCCTCGAAAGGCGGGTCTGCCGGCCGGCCGGCGGGCTCGGCCTCACCGACGGGACGGATGCCCCAGGACCGGTCACGCGAACCGATCCACGTGTCCGGGCTGACCTTGATGTCCTCGCCGTCGATGGCGAGGGTGCCGCTCCAGGAACCCAATTGCGCGAAGCGCTGCGCGTTGAGCGTGACGCGGTTGCCCTGGCGCATGATGTGCGGCTGCTCCTGCACGACGTCGAACAGGCCGTTCCACGTCAGGTCAGCGGCGATGCCCTCGGTCTCGTCGAGCACGATGCGCACCTGGTGCAGTGGGTCGGTGACCTCGATGCGGTAGCCGACGACGTGCTGATTCAGGCGGTCCTGGTCGATGGCGTCGGACAGGTGCACGGCGGTCTGGGTATCACCGCGGCGGACCAGGAAGTAGGCGTCCTTCACCCCGAGGTTGGGGTAGTAGCCCATGCCGGTGATGACGAAGATGTCGCCGGTGCGGTCGTGGGCGTTGAAGTAGCAGCGGTCGTAGAAGTTCCGGTCGCTGGACCCGGGCCACGCGATGGGCTGCGGGACCTGGTGGATCGGGTATTCGTCCATGGGGCCGAGCATCAGGCTGTTCCTTCCAGGAGCTTCTCCAGCAGCGACTTGTGGTAGAAGAGCGACTCGAGGTCGTCGGGCTGTTCCATCTCGCCGAAGTGCACGCGGCGGGCGCCGGTGCGCATGAACACGCAACACCACACCACGCCGGAGTAGATGTAGAACCAGCGCAGGTCACCGACCTCGACGCCGGTGAAGTTCTTGTAGGTTGCGCGAACGTCCTCTTCGCGCAGCACATCCGGCAGGCCGGGCAGCCCGGCCAGGCCGCCGAGCTCTTGGAACACCTTGTGCGCGAAGATGATCCATGAGACGTCGAACTCACGCGGGCCGACAGTGGCCATCTCCCAGTCCAGGACCGCGGAGGGGCGGAAGTCCTGGTACATCACGTTGCCGATGCGCGAATCACCCCACACGAGAACCGATTCGGATGCCGCGACGTCCTCGGGGAAGTTCTCCTCCAGCCAGACGAGGGCACGCTCGACCAGCGGTGAGCGGCCCAGGCCCGACGCCGCGAACTGGTACCACTCGTTGAGCCAGCCGAAGTGCCGGCGCAGTGCAGTGTCGCCCGGCGGGTCGATTTCCTGGAGAAAGCCGAAGGTCTTTTCCGCGTCGGGGATCGAGTGCAGCTTGGCGATGGCCTCCACGGTGCTGTCCTGCAGCGTGCGTTGCTGCTCCGGGGTGGCGTCGGCGAACCAGTTGCCGCCGAATGTATACGGCATGACGTCCGGCGGCACCACGCCCTCGACGCAGTCCATCAGGAAGAACGGGGAGCCGAGCACCTCGCCGGTGTTCTCCAGCCAGCGCACCCGGGGGACCGGGACGTCGGTGAGTTCGGCGGCCAGGCGCATGACGTCGAACTGGTGGTCCAGTCGGTAGGACGAGAAGACGGGGACGTCCTCGGTGGTCGGCGCGACCCGGACGACCCACTTCTGCTCCACCGGCGTGCCGCCCTCGGTCCACCGGCCGGTGATGATGATTGTCTCGGAAGACATTCCGTTCGAGTCGACGCCGCTCTCGACGGTGATCTCGGGCTTGATGCCGCCTTCCATCACGGTGGACAGCCACTGTGACAGGATGTCCGGAACTGTTGTCACGTCACGGCTGGAGCGCTGAATATGGTCGACGTTCGTCTCGACCGTGACGGAGCTGTCCGCCGGTTGGTTCGGCACTGAACCTTCCTTCCCGAGATAATTACGATACGATGCGTAGCGTTATGAAATCAGACCTGCAAGCGGTTGACAAGCCCTCTGGCGCCGGTCGGCCACGCGATCCCCGGATCGACGCCGCGGTGTTGACCGCTGCCGCCGAGCTGCTGCCCGAAGTCGGCTACGCCAATCTGACGATGGCGGCGATCGCCGAACGTGCGGGAACGACGAAGACGGCGCTGTACCGCCGCTGGTCGAGCAAGGCCGAGTTGGTGCATGAAGCGGCGTTCCCCACGACGCCGACCGCGCTGTCGACCCCGGAAGGGGACATCGTCGGCGACATCCGCGCCATGATCGCCGCAGCACGCGACGTGTTCACCAGCCCGGCCGTGCGGGCTGCGCTTCCGGGACTCATGGCGGACATGAGCGCCGACGAGGAGCTCAACGCGCGGGTCGTCGCACGCTTCCACGGGCTGTTCGACGTGGTACGGGTGCGCCTCGAGCATGGCATCGAACGCGGCGAGGTCCAGGCTGACGTCAAGCCCGAACGGCTCATCGAGATCATCGGTGGCGCAACGATGCTGCGGATGCTGTTGCATCCCGAGAGTGAACTCGACGAGCTGTGGGTCGACGAGACGGCGACCATTGTCACGCATGGAGTGATCAGCGGGGCTTGACGGTCTCGCCGGAAGCTCTTGGGCGCCAGCGCCTTTGAATCAGCATGGGACCTGATCGCAGTGTTGCCGAGTGCGGTTCTGAACCTTGTCATCCGCGTGCCCTCGGGCTGTCGCGAGCGAATGGCCGTTGGCATCCGCCACGGCGACGAGCGCGAACACTTCCGCAATCAGGCTACTTGTTAACCGTGTGGCGACGGTGCGTCGCCTACGATTGCTGGTGTGCCGGATATGGATCGTCGCAAGATCATGATGATGGTTGGCCTCGGCGCGGTTACCACCGTGCTGGGATCCCCGAGGGCTGACGCCGACCCGTTGCCCGTTGCCCCAGGTCCGGGGACTGGCCCGGGGGCCGCGCCTGCTGCGCCTGCCGGCTCATCGGCAGGCCCGGCAATGCTGTTCCGGGACGAATTCAACGGCCCCGCGGGTGCCCCGCCGGACCCGGCGTGGTGGTTCATCGTGCCTGAGCGCGAGGTCATCCGAAACCCCGTCGAATGGGACCAGCCGTACAACATGGGCCGGTACGTGACCGATCAGGAGCACGTGTTCCAGGACGGCAAGGGCAACCTCGTCATCCGGGCCACCCGTGGTCCCGGCGCGAACATCCGGGAGCGTTACGCGAGCGCCAAGGTCGTCGGCAACTGGCGCGGCGGGGTCGGCACCACCTGGGAGGCGCGGATCAAACTGAACTGCCTCACGGACGGCGCCTGGCCGGCCTTCTGGCTGCTCAATGACGATCCGGTCCGCGGCGGCGAGGTCGACCTGGTCGAGTGGTACGGCAACCGGGACTGGCCATCGGGAACGACGGTGCACGCCCGGTTGGACGGCACGTCGTTCGCCACCGACCCGCATCCGATCGACAGCGGGTGGCATACCTGGCGGATGACCTGGCAGCCGACCGGAATGTACTTCTGGAAGGACTACGCGCCGGGGCAAGAGCCGTTCTTCACGGTGCCGGCCAATTCGTTGGACGACTGGCCCTTCAACGATCCGGGGTACACCTTGGCCCCGGTGTTCAACCTGGCCATCGGTGGGTCCGGCGGTCGCGAGCCTGCTGGTGGCAATTACCCCGCCGAGATGCTGATCGACTGGATCCGCGTCTTCTGATCAACGGTCCGGCGATGGCCGGTGTCCGGTCCGTGCGCCGTCGGCGTGATCGGCTCGATTCGGGTGCCTTGGTGATGCCGAGCGGTTCTGCCGTCTAGTTGGCCGACAGCGCCCGCGACGGTCGCCAGGCCGCAAATCCGACGACGAGCCCGAGGAACGGGATCGCGGCCAGAACCGTGCTGAGCGTCGCGCTGCCACCGGTGACGAGCGTGAAGTTCGACAGCACCAGCCACAGGCTGCCCAGCAGACCGAGCACGGCCAACGCCGGAGCGATGCGCGTCGTCCACAACCCGTCCATCCCCAGCTCTCGGTTACGCAGGAAGAACACCAGCACTGCCACCGAAGTGGTCAGCATCAGTAGGACCATGCCGACCGTTGCGACCCCGGCCATCGAGCCGAACACCCCGACCAGCGGATCGATGCCGAGGATCGCCAGTACGGCGACAATGATTGCGGCGGTGGCAGTTTGCACCAGCGAGGAGAACGACGGTGATTCGTGGTCGTCGTGCACTGTGGCCAGCCGAGCGGGCAGCAGGCCCTTGCCGGCCAACACGAACTGATAGCGCGCGATCACGTTGTGGAAGGACAGCACGCAGGCGAAAAGGCTGCTCAGCAGGAGGACGTTGACGATGTCGCGGCCCACGATGCCCAGCATGTCGCCAGTGGTGTCCAGCAGCATATTGCCCTTGCCGGCAAGGGTTTTCCGCGCCACAGTGGCGACCTGATCTGGCCCGACGGCCACCACGAACGCCCACACCGTGATGGCGTAGAACGCGCCGATAATGATCACCGCGGCGTAGGTGGCGCGCGGGATGGTCTGCTCGGGATCACGGGCTTCATCGCGGAACACCGCGGTGGCCTCGAACCCGATGAACCCGGTGAGGGCGAACAGAATGGCGATGCCGAGGGTGCCCTGAGTGAAGGTGGCGGGTGCGAAGGAGGTGAAGGTGACACCGGCCGGGCCGGGTTTGGCGACCATCACCGCGTCCAGCACGACCACGATGCCGATCTCAAGGGCCAACGCCACGCCCAGGACCTTGGCGCTCAGCTCGATGTGGCGGTAGCCGAGCACTGCGACGATTGCCAGCACGATGAATGAGTAGACGGGCCAAGCGATTACCGGGCCGTGATAGTGGGCGACGGTGTCGGAGATCGCCCATCCGATGTAGCCGTAGATGCCGATCTGGATGGCGGTGTAGGCGATCAGTGCGACGACCGCGATGCCCTTGCCCATGCGCTCGCCCAGGCCGACGGTCACATACGAGAAGAACGCCCCGGCCTCGGGAACGTGTGGCGTCATGGTCACGAAGCCGACGCTGAAGACCAGTAGCACCAGGGCGGCGATCACGAATCCCACCGGGGCGCCGGCGCCATTGCCCAGGCCCATCGCTAACGGCATATTGCCGCCGATCACGGTCAGCGGGGCGGCAGCCGCGACCACCATGAAGACGATGCCGACGGGGCCCAGGCGCCCGGAAAGCCGCCGCCCCTGCGTCTCGGCCGATGCAGTGGTCATGAAATCTCCTCGGGTGCACGGGTATTGGGGTCCAACGCGTGGCGCAGCAGATCGTGGTCGATGGCGTGGGCGGTGAAACCGTTGTGTCCGGTCAGGGTGGTGGCGGCGACCATCGCATTGACGATCGCCTCCTCGGTGGCCTCGATGGTGAGGTCGAACAGCCGGGTCATCAGTTGCGGTGCGACCATCCGCAGGGCCACTTCCGGGTGTGCGGTGGAGGCGTCCTCATCCCATGCATATGGTGGGATGCCGCGGTTACCTGTCGAGAATGCGAGCATCAGGTCACCGCTGTACTGCTCGCCGGTGCCGCCGAGGCGGCCCACCGCCAGCGCCGAGCGCTGCGCCAGTCGGGTGCACTGATGGGGGAGTAGCGGGGCATCGGTGGCGATGATGACGATGATCGAGCCCGATCCCGGGGCGTACTGCTTGGGCAGGTCCGGCAGCGGCACCTGGCTGGGTCCGATGAGTTCGCCGACCGGCACGCCGTTGATCCGGAGTCGTTCCCGCCGGCCGTGATTGGCCTGGACGAGTACGCCGACGGTGTACTGCCCGACGGCTGTCTCGGTGCGGCGCGATGCGGTACCGATGCCACCTTTGAAGCCGTGACAGATCATCCCGGTGCCGCCGCCCACGTTGCCCTCGGCGGGCGGTGCCGTGGACGCCGCCTCGAGCGCTTGGCGGGCGTGCTCGGGACGGACGTGAAAGCCGTTGATGTCGTTGAGGAGTCCATCGTATGTTTCGCCCACGACTGGCAGTGACCAGTAGAGGCCGGCGCCGCGGGCGCGGACCTGAGCGGCCACCAGTTCATCGCGCACGACGCCGACGCTGTGGGTGTTGGTCAGCCCGATCGCGCTCGTGAGCTCGCCGGATTCGCGGATCCACTCCAGCCCGGTGAGTTCGCCGCTGCCGTTGAGGCGGTGTGAACCGGCGAACACCGGCTCGGTCCAGATGCCGTCATGCGGAACGACGACCGTGACGCCGGTGTTGACGCCGCCGTGCTGCAGGGTGGTGTGTCCGACCCGCACGCCCTCCACGTCGGTGATGGCGTTGGCCGGGCCAGTGGGGTGCTCCCCGATGACCACGCCGAGATCTCTGGCACGCATTGCTTCTCCCGAGTTTTTTTCCAGATTGGAAAAGAACTATGCGCCCGCGTGCCACGTCTCGCAAGAGAACGGGCAAGATTGGTGCCATGGCCCGGCCCAACAAGCAGGAGGAGCGACGTCGCGAGATCATGGACGCCGCGATCGCACTGATCGAGCGGCACGACCTGGCCACCCTCAAACTGGCCGATGTCGCTGAGGAACTGGGGCTGACCACCAACGCGGTGCGGTACTACTTCAAGGACATGACGCAGTTGCTCTCCGAGCTGGCGCTGCGTTCCGACGTGCGGTTCTACGATGCGCGGCTTGAGTTGCAGCGGTCATCGGCCGACGCCCGCGAGCAGCTGGTGATGACGATGGCTGCCGGCCTGCCCACCGGGCCCGAGGACGCCGAGTGGCGTGCGATCTGGCGGGCCGTGCTGTCGGCCGGCTTCGAGCTTGACCAGCGCAGCGACGTGCAGGGCATTTATCACCGGCAGGTCGGCCTGTACGCCGATCTGCTGTCGGGCGGCCAGGAGAGCGGCGTGTTCCGGTTGCTGCACCCGGCGCGTGATATCGCCATGACCTTGATGTCGATGGAGGACTACTTCGGCTACCGGATCGCCGCACGCGATCCGGACCTGAGCCGGGCGACGGCGCTGCGGCTGATGCGCCAGTATGCGGAGCTCGTGGTCGGGGTGTCGCTCCCTGAGATCGACTGAGCTGCAGGCGGATTACTGATTGGCGAACTGCTCATCCGGCCGGCTCCTTCGTTACCACGACGGGTTCAAGGCAACCGATTCGCCGGGATTCCATCCGCTTAGTTTCAACCGCTTAGGGAGGCCAGGGGTGGTCAGGATCATCGTCTTCGGCAGGCAGTGCGAATGCCGTTCGCCGGTAATGGTTTTCCAGGCTGCGCCATTCGCTCGTGCTGTGCGTTTTGCCGATCTATCAACAGTCACTCCTGTCCACGGCTAGGAGTCAAGGAGCCCGCAGGTGTAGACGATCGCGACGGAGGAAGGGTCGAGCAGGTCCTGCCCAAGCAGCCCGGTGAATCCGTCGTCAATAACACGCTGGGCCAGCGCGGCGCGGGTGGCGTACCAGCATGTGGGGCACAGCCGGCCCAGCACAGCCTCAGTGGGGCCGTCGCCGTTGACGAGGGTGTCACGGTCTGCGGCCACAGTCACCGAGTTGGCAACCAGAACAGCCAATTTCGCGCAGAGCAGTTCGCGCATTGCCGCCGCTGTCCGGGAGAGATCAGCAACGGCGGGTGGGCCGAGATCGTTTCATTCGCCGCGCGCGATGCGCGCCAGACAGTTCTGGCCGCCGCTGAGGGTGGCGCTGCGGCCTAGGGGTAGGGCGATCCATCCGGTTGCTAGTCATCGAATTCGTACCCTGCTGCCGTGGCGGTGGTGATGAGCGCGGCGATGGCATCGGAGTCGGTCACCGCGGGACGCATCAGGTCGGCCAGTGCCAGCAGCTGGTCACGGTCACCGTAGGCGGCGAATGTTCCTGCCTCTGGGTCGAATTCGAACGCATCTGACAGATCTGGGCGGTGGCTGCTGATCAGGTATTCGGCCACTCCAGTCCAGAAGTCGCCGTTGGGTGTATGGCCGTGCTCTTCCACGGCCGCGTCGACGGTCAGATCGCCCGTGCTCAGCAGCAGCGCGACGGATGCAGGGTCTTCGTCGTCGAGGAAGAATGGGTTCACCTGTGAAACCTCTGATTCTCGTTGTGTGGGTTTACGGTTCGCCGCTGATGCGGGCGGCGAGTTCGCGCTTGAACGCTCTCTGGTAGTACGGGTTCACGTCGTCGCGGTCCAGCTGGAGCATCTGGTTGACCTGGTAGCCGAGCTTGTCGGTGCGCAGATCCGCATCGATCACCTCCAAAGTGGGGTGCCCCGCCAACACGGTGAAATCGTCGGGTTGCAGGGCGTCGCTTTGTACCCGCAGGTACCGCAGGGCAGGGGCGTGTGCGATCGGGGTGAGGTCATCGAGGCCTTTGAGTTTGGCGACTTCCACGACCATCAGATCATTGAGTGCGCCCAGATCGGGCAGTGCCCCAACGGGCAGGCTTTCCAGCCACAGGGTCACCAGGGACGTGCAGCCCCCGATCGGGGTCAAGTCGGTGACCTTCGTGCGATACATGTCCAGCGAGATGAGATGCGGCAGCCGGGTCAGGGCAGACAGGTCGTTGAGCCGCCCCATGGTGAAGTACACCAATCTTAACTGTGTTGACCCGGTGAGGAATTCAAGGTCGTCGCGCTTGGCGCTGGTCAAGCTCGCTGAGCGCAGACCAGGAATCTGGCCGAGGACATCAAGCTCCCGTGAGTGATCAGTGATCGACACACTCCGAAGCGCAGGTAGTTCGGTCAGCACCTCCAGCGATACCCGCCGCTTCGTCGGTCCCAGGTCCAGCGATTCCAACTGTCGTAGATGTCGCAAGCCCTCCACCGACTGGAGCGACATGCACTCCACCGTCAGATCGGTGAGCCATCCGAACTCGGCGAGAAAATCCAGGTCACGCAAGCCTTCGCCGAAGATATTGACGAATAACCCCAGATGCGGGTGCCGGGACATGTACTGCGCCAACAGCTGCCAGTCAGCGGCCGACGAGGCGTCGCCGGTATCTCGGATGATGATCCTGCGGAAATCCGGACGTTCGGGCAACTGATCCGTGGTCACCGGGCTCCACACAGTATGGGCAACCGGCGGCCGCGCCTTCGGGACTGCCGGACGTTGATCGGTACTCATCTCATTTCCCCGTCGTCGTGAGTTTCCCCGGTCGGCGATGCTACCGCCGACCGGGGAACGATCGCCGCTCTCGTTTGCCCTACGGATGGTTATGGTGCGACTTGCTCTTACGCCGTTTCGGCTTCTGTCTGCCCTTCGAGCTGCCTTCCTTATGGCCGGATGCCGACGAGCCGCTCGGGGAGCCCCGGTGGGATTCGTTGGCTTCGCGCGTTGTGAGCTAGATCACCGTTCGGTTCTGCCTCTGATTCCCGACTACACCTTGCACAGGCTCGTCATCGGCGACGGGTCCAACGGGTCGGTCTGCTGGACAGGGGATGTGGTCATGGGTGGTCTCTCACCGATGAAGGTGGTACCCGCACTGCGGGTGTTGTCCCCATCCGGGAACTGATGTCGATGACCGAACTATCACCCGGCCGACCCGGCGGGCCGGATACTCACCAGGACTGGGCGCCCTACTCCGACTTGGCGCAAGCGGCGGAGGCATATCTGCGCGATCCCGCGATCGCGTTGGAGGCGCTGTACCGGGTAATGGACCCGGCCGCGATCAAGGCATTCGTCATGGAACGCACACTCGAAGAAAAGGATTCGCGCGAATCGTTGTACCAAGAGGTCGCGGTGACCGACGGTCGGACGTTACTGCTGTGGATGGGTGACGACGAACTCACCGACGACGACGATCCTGAGCCCGGCGAACCCTTGCTGACGTCCACGCTGCGCTCGATTCCGTTGTCTGCGTTGACCGACCGCAATCTCAAGGTCGGGTATCGCGTCGATCACCGCGGTGGACGGTCACTGCACAGTGTCGAACTGCGGCTCGTGACCACGACGGCCGATTACACGCTGGCCAAGACCCCAGCGAGAACCGAGGCGTTCAGCGAGGAACTGGTGTTCAGCAAGTCTGTCACCGACGGCGGGCGAGCACAGATGGAACGGTTGATTCAATTCGGAAGGGTGCTGGCCGCGCATGGCTGACTGGGCATCACACAGGCATCTTCAGCAGGCGGTCATGCTCGGCATTCGCAATCCCGAAGCAGCGCTGAACAATCTGCGCCCTTTCCTCGACTTCGACGGCGCCTACTCATTCGTGCTCACGGAGCGCCCGACGTGGCAGGAGGTTGCGATCACTGACGGCCGGCGGCTGATCCTGTGGCACGGCTCGGACACTGAATGCGCCGGTCACGATGATCGATTGCCGCACCCGATGTTCCAGTCCTCGGTGCGGACCGTTCTGCTGTCGCGGCTCAGTGATCAGGCTTTGCACACCGATTACGACGTGCTACCTGACGGTTCTCACGAGCTGGTGTCGGTGCGCCTCCGCCTGTATACGCCGATAGTCAACAGCACAACCCGAACCACTCCTGAGGACAGCCAGCACTACGTCGAGTGCTACCTCTTCGACAAGAACGCAGACGATGGTCAGGAAGAAATGGGACGACTTCTCGAATTTGCGGCCGCACTGTCGATTTCGACCAGTGTGTAACGGACCGCCGGGCGCGACGGGGACCGACGCTGCCGATATCACCCGAGGAGCACAGGGGGTCAATGTGTTTCGTGACGTACCGAGGATTATCCGATGTTTCGCATCAGTGCCGGCACTGTTCTGGACCGCGATCACGGCTGCCGCCCGCAAGCCGGGAGAGCCGGCTGACCGGAGAAATCCAAATGATCCGGGACAGTACTTCGCGGACGATCCGTGGGTGGATTGAAACAGTTTTTGGCCACGGAAAGAGGAGACATGGCGGCACGAACGGCAACGAACAAGCTGCTGTGCGACATGATGATCGCACCCGACCGCGGCATCGTGGTAATTGAAGATGCTGGGGCGCAAGGGATTACTGGCATCTACATCCAGTCCGGCATCGACCCTGAACCTGCGCCGGTGCAACAGGCACTGCGGGTACAGACCATGAGCGCCGACGAGTGCGACGCCGTCGGACGGCAGCTTCGGGTTCGCGTGCTCTCCGGCTCGGACACTGGCGGATTGGGCGTCCGGGCCTTTGATGGCCACCTCAACATCGCCAGCGGACTGCTGGCCATCGGTGATCGCAGTAACCCCGACCGTCAATTGCTCGTCGGCCCATCGGGTGTGATCGGCGTCAGCGTGTTCGTGGGTAACGACATCGACGCCTCTTGTTGCAACGCTTCCGGTATCGGTTACCCACCATCAGGTCCCAGCGAGGTCACCTTGTTGCTGCACGGAGATTCCTGGCACACCTACACAGTGCGCAACACGGTTGACCGTTGGCAATTGCGATGTTAGATCGCCCCCGAAGCTCCGGGCAGTGTGCTATTCAAAGTCATGCTGCCGAAAATCTGTGCATTGCCCGCATCGGTACTGCTGGTGACGGCTCCGCTGGCGCACGCTGATCGTGCGGAACCGGTCCCGCTGTACGGGAGCTACGACACGTTTCTCGATCATTCGCGGCAGACGTTCAACGGCCGTCCCGACACCTCGGACCCGTCGACCCAGGCGGCCCTGTTCCGGACCGTGTGCGACGCCGGTGGTTGTATTGCGCACTGGCTGAGAATGACTGAGCTCAAAGAGAATCCGAACGCACCGGTGCTGTTCGACTACCGCTGGACGGGCGACCGCTGGGAGTCATCGGGAGACTATCCGTTCCACTGCGGCCCGAATGGTGCTGCGGTGACGGCATTCCGGTCCGATTTCCTGAAACCCGACGGCGACGGCAGTTTCTCCGGGGAGCGGACGTTCACCGTGGCCGCACCGGGCTGTCCGGGTGACGGGGCCGGGACCTACTGGCTGCCGTTCACGTTGACGCCGACGTAGCTGACCGTGCCGTCTCACGTGGTGGACCTACGGGGATGGATGAAAACCCCTTCTGCACGCACCGTCACGCCGTCAGACGTAGCGATATGGCCCACGGCAAAGGTTTTCACACCCTCGATGCGGTCGATATGGGCTGCGATCCGGACAGGTCCCAGCGCGGTGCCCTTCTCGTAGCGGATCGTCAGCGTTCCCGTGACTGCGGGTTGGCCGGGTTTGTGTGCTGTCGCACCCAAGACATGGTCGAGCAGCAAAGCGCAGATACCCCCATGAACCTGGCCACTGGGTCCTTCGTACGCCGCACCCAATGTGGTTTCGGCCCAAGCCGTTCCGTCATCGTCGTGATGAACGTCGAGCGGGGGAGCGAGCGCGTTACGCAATCCGATGACCGCGTTGCCCCAAGCGATGGACGACCCGCTGACCTCCTGTTGGACACCGAATGAGCCCGGCATCAGCGCACGGCCGAGTTCGTCTGTGGCAGCGTCGATTTTGGCGCGGACTGATTCGATGGTCGCGGCGTCACATTCGCTGCGAATCGTGAAGTCGACGAGTCGACGGACCGAGTCTGTGAGGGACGCGTAGAGCGCTTCGGGGACCTGAGGTGCGTTCGTCTCCCTCATGCGGGGTCCGCTCGCCGGTTCCCTCCGCGCACCGTGTGCCGCGAAGGCTGCGTGCACCCCTTGGTTCCTGAGTCCCATGTCGCTCCTTGTCTACTGATGACCTGGCAATCACTGTCGGTCGGCGTGGCGTCGTCGAGCAAGGCAAAATCCCGGTTGGCGGTCGAGGTGCGACGTCTTCAGAGGCCCGATTGTTAACCTGAGAGTGTGGGAGAACCCGAGACGTCAGACATACCTTCGCTGCCCGCGATCAACTGGGCCTTGCTGGGGATGCTGTCGTACGAGCGCGAGCTGTCGGGCTATGACATCCGCAAGTGGATCCACTGGAGCATGCGCTTCTTTTTCGGAAGTCCCGCCTACAGCCAGATTTACGCAGAGCTGAAGAAGCTGGAAAAGCTCGGGCTGCTGAGTTCGCGCGTGGAGGGAAAGGGCGCTCGTTACCGGCGACTCTACAAAATTACCGACAAGGGATTGGATGCGGTTTCTCGGTGGGCCAAGGAAGCACCGATAGAGCTGCCTACGCTGAAGCATCCAGCGATTCTGCGGGTGATGTTGGGCCATTTGAGCGCTCCGGCCGCGCTCAAGAAACTCTTGCACGAACACGTTGCTCAAATCGACCAGTTGCAGCGTGAAGCCGCCAGGGAAGCCAAGTGGTCCGGCGCTGATCCCACGTGGGGTTACGCCAAACTGGCCTTGACCTGGGCCGACCGGTATTATACGTCTGAACGGGAGCTTGCCCTGAACCTCATCAAGGATTTGGACGAGGCGGAGGCAACCCTGCCGAACACGAGCAAGGGCGGCGCCATCGCCTGGCCCGATCTCTCCTTCTGGTACGAGGTCGAACGTAGGGCGGCTGCCGAAGACGCCGCCGACTGACGTCGGGGCGTCTCACCGAGCCTGTGCGGCCAGTCTGTTCTGCGCAGCGTGCTGAGCGGCAATGTGGCCGAAAACCAGACCTTGTGCGATGGTGGCGCCGGCACCCGGATACGTGCGGCCGAAGGCGTTGGCGGCGGTGTTCCCGATCGCGTACAGACCGTCGATGACCGTGCCGTCCTCCCGCAGTACGCGCGCATGACCGTCGGCGAGCAGACCACCACAGGTACCGAGATCGCTGAGCACCATTTTCACGGCATAGAACGGACCACTCAGCAGCGGACGCAGATTGGGGTTCGGCGTGATCGTCGGATCGCCGTAGTAGCGGTCGTAGGCGCTCCGGCCGCGCCCGAAATCCGGGTCCTCACCCGCGAACGCGTTCTCGTTGAACCGGTCCACTGTCGCACGGAAGGTACCCGCCGGAACGTTGATCTGTGTGGCGAGATCGGTGAGATTGTCTGCCCGAAAAGCGATTCCGGCGTCATACCAGCGCCGGGGTATCGGCATCCGGGGAAACAGCTCCGCCGCGAATACGTAGCTGTTGCGGTACTGCTGATCGAAAACGATCCACATCGACTCAACCGGGGTGGCGGCAGCTTCAAGTTCCAGTATCCGCTGACCGAAGCTCATGTAGTCCGCCGATTCATTGGCGAAACGGCGGCCCGTCTGATCGACGATGAATGATCCGGGCAGCGAGCGTTCGGCCAGCATGACCGCAGGGGCCGCGCCGGGCAGCGGTGCCACTGCGGGGAACCACCACGATTGATCCATTGAGGCGATACCGGCGCCGACCTCCTGGCCTATCCGGATGGCGTCGCCTGTGTTGGATCGTGCTCCCAAGCTGAGATTGCGTCCGAGGGATTCGGACTGGAACTTCCACCGCATGTCCATGTCGTGGTCGAATCCGCCCGCGGCGAGCACCACGCCGTGCCGGGCGGTGATCGTGAATACGGAATCCGCATGGATGACGGTCGCGGCGGTCACCCGACCATCGTCATCGGTGACGAGGCCGGTCAGCGAGGTGTCCAGCCAGATGGGAATGCCGGCGCGAATCGCGCCGGCGAACAGGCCGGCGGCCAAGGCCTGCCCGCCGGCGGCGTAGCGGCGACCCAGTGCGAGTCCGCCGAGTCCCTGCGCGAGGCGCTTGACGACCGTGGGTAACCCCTTGCGCGGCATCCGGCTCATCAGGTTCAACCAGCGGTAGTCGGCGCCCGTCGTCGGCATTGGAATGCTGACCTCCATTACTCCGGGACGCAGGTCAGCCAGGTACTCACCGAGAATCGAGGTGTTCAACGGGCGGCATTCGCAGGTGCGGCCGGCGGCTGAACCGCCGGGTGCCTCGGGGTGGTAGTCGGAGTAGTCCTTCGCCCAGAACAGCTTCATCGGAGTGGTCCGGCGCAGCATGTCGACCGTCGCCGGCAGGTTGCGCAGATAAGCGGTCGAACGGTCCTGCGGAGCTGAATCACCAACGACCGCATCGAGATAGGTGCTCGCCCGCTGTGCGGTATCGACGCCGCCGCACTCTTCGATGACGGGGCTCGCGGGCAGCCACAGGGCGCCGCCGGAACGGGCCGTTGAACCACCTACGTAGGAGGACTTTTCGATCACGAGTACCGACAAGCCCTGTTCACGTGCGGCCAGTGCGGCGCCCAGGCCGGTGCCGGACCCGACGACGAGAAGGTCGACTTCGGTATCAGCGATGGTCAGACCAGCGGGGATCGTGGTGTGCGTCGAGGCGGTCACGGTCAATGACATTAAAACCGCAGAGACACATTTCTCGCCGGGAAATTCCTGTCAGCGGGAACGCCGATCTCCCGGCAAGCGGCGCGCACAGTTCAATGATGTTGTCAGGATGGCGATTTCAGATTGAAGGACGGACCGAACAATGACAGCCGAATCCGAAACCGACGACATCCGGTTGATCGAAGCTGGCTCGGTGCCGACCAGGTTTGCCAGAGGCTGGCACTGCCTGGGTCTCATCCGTGATTTCGCTGACGGAAAACCGCACCAGATCAACGCTTTCGGGCAGAAGCTGGTGGTGTTCAGCGGCGAGGACGGCGCCATCAGTGTCCTGGACGGATACTGCCGGCACATGGGTGGCGACCTGTCCCAGGGCACGGTCAAGGGAAACGAGATCGCGTGCCCCTTCCACGATTGGCGCTGGGGTGGGGACGGCCGATGCAAGCTGGTTCCGTATGCCAAGCGCACACCGCGGCTGGCCCGCACCGCGGCTTGGCCCACATTGCAGCAAGACGGCATGCTGTTCGTGTGGAATGACCCCGAGCACAATGAGCCACCACAGGATGTGACCATCCCTCGCATCGAAGGCGCCACCAGCGATGGTTGGACCGACTGGCACTGGTACACCACGGTGGTGCACACCAACTGCCGCGAGATCATCGACAACGTGGTCGACATGGCGCACTTCTTCTACATCCATGGCTCGCTGCCCACCCACTTCAAGAACATCTTCGAAGGTCACGTCGCGACCCAATACATGAAAAGCGCGGGACGGCCTGATCTTGGCGATCCCGAGGAGGGCGTGACGATTCTGGGGACGACATCCCTGGCCGCCTACCACGGACCGTCATTCATGATCGATGAGCTGACCTACCACTACGAGGGTTTCGATCAGCACACTGTGTTGATCAACTGCCACTATCCGATCGACGAGAACTCCTTCGCGCTGCAATACGGCATCGTCGTGGAGAAGAACCCGTCCATGCCCGACGAGCTCGCCGTCGAAACAGCCATCGCACTGGGTGATTTCGTCAAGATGGGTTTCGAGCAGGACGTGGAGATCTGGCGTAACAAGACTCGCATCGACAATCCGCTTCTCGTCGAAGAAGACGGGCCGGTGTACCAGTTGCGCCGTTGGTACGAGCAGTTCTATGTCGACGTCGCCGATGTCACGCGGGACATGGTTGACCGGTTCGAATTCGAGCTGGACACGACGCGGCCCCGGGAAGCGTGGATGAAAGAGGTCGAGGCGAATCTTGCTGCCCGGGCCGCGGCGTCCAGTCCTATCGGGTGATGGCGGCACCGCACGACAACCGGCTCGACGACATGTCGATGGTGCCGGTGGATTGCCTGCGGTGCGGAGCTGCCGTACTGGTCCGCAAGAGCAGCTGGAGTCAGACCAGCGTGCAGTGGACCGGTACCGCTCTCGGTCGTTGTGAAGAGCGCTGCACCGTACAACAATTGGCGGCGTATGGAGATCGCAGCCTGTTCCTGGCGTGCTCGGCGCTCAGCGGAGCGATCGATGATGCCGTACGCGCGGGGACGCTTCCGGTCGTCGACGGCAGCTTCTCAGACTGATGAAATGGGCTGCGCCGTCAGTCACGGCGCAGCCCCACGGTTTCTAGCTGGACACCGTCACGTCCATGAGAGGGAGCCGCTCCATCGCGGTGGCCCGTGGATCCGGCGCAGCCGCCGCGGCCGCGTGGTTCTCTTCACCACGGGTGTAGGTCCACACGCAGAACGGCTCACCTTGGGCGAATTTGAAGTCCTTGGGTGGCAGGTTGATGGCCAGTTTGCAGCCAGGAAAGAACGGTGCCGAAATGCGTTGCTCGAAAGTGCAATTCATCCAGGCGCGCGCTGGCGGGTACAGGCCCTCGTCGGTGTACTTCTGCAGCACCTCGCAACGGCGCATGTTCAACACGACGTGGTCCGGGTTGTAGACGATGTATTCGCCCCCGTAGCCCAGGGTGCCGTCGATGCTCAACACCGCCAGTTTCAGGAAGTCCACCACATGCACCGGCTCGATCTTGAGGACCTTCGCCAGTTTCGGGTACTGGTAGTCGATGATGAGCTGGTACATGTCGGGCAGCCCCAGCCATACCTCCTCTTCGGGAATGATCTTCGTCCATTGGTCGATGAGGTAGTTGTGCCCCTTGAGGTACTGGTCCCAGTAGGTCTTGATCAGGCGGATCAGAGCCGGCTTCGTGAGATCCTCGGTCTGTACGTCGAACGGAATCGCTTGGTATTGCGCGTCTTTCCAGTCCCAACCGGGCGGAGCGATGAAGCGTCCCATGGGCATGACCTGACGCATGCCGGCCCGGGAGACCTGGGCGGTCACATCCATCGCGGCATTGATGCCGACCTTCTCCGAATAGATCTTCACGTGCGCATACGGCATGAAGTTCAGAACATCCTCGAACACGCGTGCCAGGCCGACCAGGAAGTCGCGGGAGAAGTCCTGGATGTTGCCGACCTTGCCCATGAAGTCGTGGGTGTAGTCGTCGTAATTCAATTCCATGGTCTCCGTGGTGATTTCTACAGATTCGGGGGTCATGTTTCCTCCTCGGTGGGCTGTGCTGCGTGAGCATCAATAGGCGCGGGACGGTTAGCGACCACTGTTACGCGGCGGGCATCCCGCTGTCAGATTCAGCATGCATGTCAGAATCTGACAGGTTCAACGGTAGTGTTCGGGAGACGTACGTCACTACCGGATTCCCTGTCATCGGGATACGGATTGCCGTGCCGGCGCCGCATTGCAAGGGAGACGAAATACTATGAGCCGCAACGCCGAAACCAGGAGGATGCATGCGGGCTGAGGGTAGGACGGCGACGCTGACGGAGCGCCGTGCCGAGGAGCTCCGACTGGATATCGCCATTGCCGCGCGTGACATCTTCCTCGCGGAGGGATCGACGTCGGCGACGGTCGAGCGCATCTGCCAGGCCGTCGGTATCGCGCCGCGGACTTTTCATCGGCATTTTCCGGTCAAAGAAGACGTCGTCATGCCGCTGTTCCGTCAGTTCGGCAGGCTCAGCGTCGAGGTATTGTCGGCCGCTCCGCCAGACGGTGATGTCGTGGACATCCTCGTGGACGCATTCAGTACCGAGGTGCCCAAACGTGGACAGGTGGAGTTCGACCGCACGTTCATGGCACTGGTGGTCGGTGCACCCCAGTATCGGCTGCGTTGGTTGGACTGGGGTCAAGAACTTGTCGGGCCGATCACCGAGTTTCTCGACACCCGGATCGGCCTGGACGATGATCCGATGACGCGGGAGTTACCGGCGCAGTTGATCATTCAGGCGTGCCGGCATGCCTATGTGCAGTGGGTCGAGCACGGTGACTTCGACCGCCTGCGATCGGTGCTGCGGACCGGGATGGGGATGGTTGTCGGGGCCTTGCCGGGCGCCGAACCGGGAAACTGATGGGTGCCTCGTCCGGTAGGGCCCCGCGGCACGCCGGTCCTGCGCAGCTTCCCGTGCGGAACCGGCGTGCTTTCTTGACATCGAGGCATCGTGCCCGAGGGAAAGTCGGGGGACTACGCGTGCGCGCCGCCGTCGACCCGGATTTCGGTGCCGGTGATGAATGCGCCGTCGTCGGAGGCCACCATGGCGATCACCGCGGCGACAGCACTCGGATCGCCGAGGATCGGGTTGTCCCGGCCGTGCAGTAGCGGCGTCTGCTTGGCCCACAATCCCAAGTCGTAGCCTTCGGGCATCTTCTCGAGTGTGGTGTTGGCCAACGCGGTAGAGACACCGCCTGGCTGGACGTTCACCGCACGCAGGCCCTGTTTCGAGTACTCCAGTGCCAGTGAGTGGGTGAAGCTCAGGACCGCGCCCTTGCTGGCGGCGTAGGCCGCCATGTAGGGGTGGGCGAAAGTCGCCGCGGTGGAGGTGAAGTTCACCACCACGCCACGGCCCGACTCCAGCAGGGCCGGGAGTGCCTGACGTGTCATGAGGAAGGTACCGGTGAGATTGACTGCGAGCGTCCGGTTCCAGTCCGCCAACGTGGTCTCGTGGGTATGCGAACAGGTCTGTATCGCCGCGACGTTGACGAGTACGTCGAGGCCACCCAACTCAGCCACCGCACCGTCGACGGCGGCGATGACTGCATTCTCGTCCGAGATGTCGAGTGTCGCGGTGGTCAGGCGCTTGGCGGTGCCGGCGTTTTCCGCAGCGTCGGCAGTGGTCGCCAGTCCGTCGGCGGCGATGTCGTAGGCCACCACGGTGGCGCCCTCATCGAGCAGCCGTGCGGTGGTGGCCGCGCCGATGCCGGACCCGGCCCCCGTCACGATGACGCGACGGTCGGTGAAACGATCCATTTTCCAGTGCCTTTCGCGGTCTATGCGAGTTGGAACGCGCTGACAGGCGCGTCTTCCGGGTACGTCGTCGGGGCACCCAAGTCGTAGGCCGCGTTGAGTGCGCCGATGAACGCGGCGTCGTGGAGGGGCTCGCTGGGGACGTCGAGTTTGATGCCCTTGCCTTTGAGGTCATCGACCATCATGCCGATGGCGCGTTCGATCGTGATGTCGTCGGAGCCATCCATGTTCTTCTTCAGTTCGTCGTAGTCCGAGAACACTTCGGCGGACCAGTGCACCAGGAACCTCAGCTCGTCGGTGTGGTGACTCCCGATGACATCGTCACCGTTCTTCAGCAACCATTGATCCCGGTCGGCCGGGTCGCCGGTGAACACGGTGTCGAAGGACAGGCCGGCGGGAACCTGCTGTGCCAGAGGCCCGTTGGCCTCGCCGCGATGCATCATCATCTCGTTCTGCACGACCACACCCCGGTTGTTGATCGGCGGCAGTACCCGTCCGGGCGCCTTGAGCGGTCCGTCGGGCCAGTACGTGAATCCTGATTGTTCATCGAGGGAGAACCAGGTGATGACCTGGGCCATCTTGATCAGGTAATCGGTGAACAGCCCTGATTTGCCCATCACGCTGCACAGCCAGGTGGGTGCGTTCTCGTAGCGCACACCACGGAAGCTCGGGGAGTCCAGATGACCGGGATCGCGGTTGGCGCATGGGCCATTGATGTTGAACAGCATTATCTGTGGCTTCGCGTACTGCGCGTTCCAGTAGCTCTTGGCGTGCTCGAGGAAGGCGCTGTGGTAGAAGCAGTCGTGCAGCTCGGGGTACAGGACGGCACCGTAATTGGCGAGATAGCCGCGGAACGTCGGAGTGAGAAACAGATCCAGGGACGGGGTGAACCCCTCTGGGAACGAACCGCTCATGGTCGCCATCAGCTCGTCCGCGGAGGCGAAGTGCTGCGCGATGATCAGCTTCCACGGGCCCTGGTCGTGCACAATGTCGAGCAGTCGCCGCCGCTGGTCGGGGGTGTAGACATCGGTGATCTCGCGCGGTGGCGCGGCGGGACGGAGGACGTCGGACAGCTCGCGTCGCCGCTCATCGGTCAGCATGGTGTTCTCCTTCGGTGGTGAGTGTGTCGACTGTCGACGTTGGGGCAGAAGCGCTTTGCATGAGGGATCCGTTGGTGGATCGGCCGGTGGCACCGGGATGGGCGAACTTTGCGCGCACCAGCGCACCGACTTCGGCCATGGCCAGCCGGCCGCGGGCGGTCGCGTCTGATCGCATCAAGAACCCGTGGTACATCCCGGGATAACGCGTGAGAGTGGTCTGTACTCCCGCCTCCCGTAACCGATTGGCGTAGCGCTCACCCCAGTCCCGGATGGGGTCGCACTCGCCGGTGACCACGATCGCCTGGGGCAGGCCGCTCAGATCGGTTGCGTAGGCCGGCACCTGATAGTGCGAATGCGGCCAATCGCCACTACGGTCGACCAGTTCGTGCATGTAGACGATGTCGTCGTGGCGCAGCATCGGTGCGTCGGGCATCGCGGTGATCGATGGTGCGCCCATGTCGCGATCCAGGCCGGGGTAGAGCAGGACCTGCAGGGTTATCTGCGGCCCGGCGTGGTCACGCGCCGCCAAAGCCACTGCGGCAGCCAGTGATCCACCGGCACTGTCGCCGACCACCCCCAGCCGTCCGGCGTCGATGTCGAGTTCGGACGCATTGGCGGCGATCCATTCCGTCGCTGCGTAGGCGTCGTCGAACTGCGCGGGTGGTGGTGACTCCGGTGCCAGGCGGTACTCGACGGCTGCGACGGCGACTCCGGTGGCGTGGGCCAGTTCTCTCGCCAACGGTTCGAACGAGTGGTTGGAGCCCATGACGAGCCCGCCGCCGTGGAAGTAGACCAGGACTGGGAGGCGTTCATCCGTGCTGGGCCGGTACAGGCGGACCGCCAGCGGGCCGGCAGGCCCCGGGGCCGTGAGGTTCTGTGTGCTGGCCATGGTCGGCATGTCAGGGAGCGGCGCGGATTCGATACCGGCGCGGACGGCCGGCAGGCCGCGGGTCCGCATCGGTGCGATGTCTCCGAAAGATGCGACCCGGACGGCGGCATCGTGATCGAGTTGTGGTGTAGGCATCTCAGTTGTGGGTGGGGTCGAACCGGCGATGCTCGCGCAGTTGTGGCGCCTGCTGGCTGGTCAGTACGCGGGCACGTTCGGACATCGCCGCACCGACATAGTCCGGTTGGGTGATGAGATAGAAGCGTCCTTCGGCGGCTTGATCGAAGACCACCTGTGCGGCGGCGAGGGGGTCCATTGCGGCTGCTTTGATATCGAGCATGGCCGCGCGCTGCCCCTCGGCGGCATCGGTGTTCCCGGTGTCGACTCCGCCCGCGGATTCGAAGATGTTGGAGACGACGGCTCCCGGCAGGACGGCCTGGACGTGAATGTGACGAGCATGGCCTGCGGACTGCACCTCGAGATTCAGGCATTCGGTCAGCGCCAGCACGGCATGCTTGCTCATGATGTAGGGCGCCTGCAGGGGAACCACGGCGACCCCGCCGATCGAAGACAGATTCCACACCCACGCGGGCGCATCGGTGGACATCATTCGTGGCAGAAACGCGCGAATGCCATGGAATACGCCGTTGATGTTGACGTCGACGATCCGCTGCCAGTTGGCCAATGGGGTATCCCACAGGTAGCCGAACTGTTCGACTCCCGCGTTGTTGACCAGCAGTCGCACGGCACCGAATTCGTCGAATACCCTGTCCGCCAGCCGCTGTACCGCCGCGGCATCACGAACGTCGCAGACGGCGTCGACTGCGTTTCCTCCGGCCACGCGGATTTCGTCACGCAGAGCCGCAATGGCGGCGGCGTCGATGTCGGCCAACACCACCGTCATACCGAGCTGACTGGCGTGACGCGCCAGGCCGGCGCCGATGCCGGCGCCGGCGCCGGTGATGACGGCCACGCCACCACCGAAGATCGCGTCAGCGGTCACGCGGGTTGCCCGTTGGCGGCCGCGGCCTTCGCGGCGTGCTCGGCGAGCGGGATCGAGTTCTCGGCGTCCAGCACCACCGTCATCGAGGTGAACACCAACGCATCACCCGCGCGCCGAATGCCGACGTCGACCACGCCGCTCGACACCCCGAACGGGACGTTGTTGGTGATCTGGTTGACGTACAGATAGAACCGCACCGTCGTGACCTCACCCTCGGTTCCGGTCCGGAAGACGTTGGTCGCGTGGTGGCGGCACGGGTACGGGTTCTCGTTGCGGTGCTCGGTGAGCCAGGCGAGAGTCTCTGCGCCGCCGTGCAATTCGGCCGCCAGCAGATGCTCGAATGGGCAGTTTCCGGAATCCGAACGGCTCAGATACTCCATCTCGTCGCCGATCCGAGCCGCCACTTCGGCGAAGTTTCCCTGGTCGTAGTGAAACCAGAACTCGGCGATGAATTCTTGGGCCTCAGGCAAGCTGATCGAGTTGCTCATACCGGTCAGTCAACTCGCCGGAGTTGCTCGTCACAGCGCCCGTGACCGGTCACCGGAATAATCCCGAAAGCTACCCGGTGCCAGTGATCAACGCCCACACGCCGGTGCGGCCTGCTTCAGCCGCCGCGGCGGCGACCTTCCGGTCCCAGAAGTGCACAGAACCGTTCTCCGAGCGCCACGCCAGGGCTGCGCGGGTCCATTCGTGCAGGCGGTGTTCGCGTGTCGTCCCGATCGCACCGTGCACCTGGTGGGCATGACGTGTCACGGCCGACGCCGCATGCCCAGCGCAGGACCGTGCGACTGCGATCTGGAAGTCGAGATGGTCTGTCAGCCATCCTGTTTCGAGTGCGGTGTGCAGTGCCGCTTCGGTAGCCGAGCGCGCAACCGCCGCCTCGGCGGCGGCATCTGCGATCAGGTTCTGGATCGCCTGGAACTTGGCGAGGGGACGGCCGAACTGGATGCGCGACATCACGTGCTCAACCGAGGCCGCGATCGCGCAATCCAGTGCGGCACAAACCTGAATGGCTCTCACCAACGCGGCCTTGCGCTCGAGTTCGGTGACCAACTCGGGCGCTACCGCCTGTCCGGGCCACCCGGCCGCATCGACTCTCACGGTGTCGCGCGGTTCGCCGATCAGGTTGCGTCCCGGGGCGATCGTGATTTCCGTGGTGTCGACATCGGCGACACGATAGCCGTCGCCGGTCCGCCACACGGTGACGATCCGGTCGGCGGAGCCGGCCCAGGGCGTCGGCGCCCGAGGTGCATCGGGTTGCGGCACCACGTGGATCGTGCGGAGCGCGTCGTCGACTTCGTGGCCGACGGCCTCCAGCAGCCAGCACGCCAAGAGATCATGCTCGGCCAACGGCAGCCGTACCCCGTGCCGCACTGCGGCGGTGAGTAATTCAGCCGATTCGCGCCAGCTCGCGCCGCTACCGCCGGATTGTTCCGAACCGGTCAGCCGCACCAGCCCGAGCTCATCGAGCCGTTGCCACAATGTGCGGTCAAAGTCGACTCGTGCCTCGGCCGGCCCAGGATCGTGGGACAGCCGGTGGTCGGCGAAGACGGCGTCCATCATGTCGACCAGATCGCGATCGACTGTCGGCGCGCTTGTCATCGATCCGATTGCGTTCATCGCAACCCCAATCCCCGCGCGATGACGCCGCGCAGTACCTCGTTGGTTCCGCCGCGCAGGGTGAATCCGGGGCGCTGGTCGACCGCGTGGAACACCAGATCGGCCCACGACGAGTCGACCCTGCTCTCATCACCGGTGCGCAGATCGGCGTAGTCGGCGATATCGCCCTCGACGGTGGTGCCGAGGACCTTGACCACGGCTGCGGAGACATCGGCGGCCTCGCCGCGTTGCAGGGCATCTGCCACAGCCATCGATGTGTGATGCAGCCCGGCGATACGTGCCACCAATCGGCCCATCTCGACGTCGCACGAAACATCTTGTGGAGCAGCCTGTTCGAGTGCAAAGCCCAGGAGTGGAAACGTCGAGAGGAACCGTTCCGGGCCACTTCTCTCGAAGCTCAACTCGGAGGTCACCTGGCTCCAACCCTGCCCGATTTCTCCGAAGACCCGGGAGTCGGGCACGAACACCTCATCGAGAATCACCTCATTGAAGTGGTGCCCACCGTTCATGGAGATGATGGGCCGAACGTCTACGCCCTCGGTGGCGAAGTCGACGATGAACTGGCTGAGCCCCGCGTGCCGATGTGCCGAGTCCGCCGGTGCGGTGCGGGCCAAGACGATGAACGCGTGGGCCCGGTGCGCCCCCGAGGTCCATACCTTGGTCCCGGTGATCGCCCAGCCCCCGTCGGCACGGACTGCTCGCGTGCGCACGCTCGCGAGATCCGATCCTGAGTCGGGCTCGCTCATTCCGATGCCGAAGAAGCACTCACCGCGGACGATGCGGGGCAGGTACTCGTGCTTCTGTTCTTCGGTGCCGTACTTGAGAAGCGACGGCACGATCTGGCGGTCGGCGATCCAATGGGCGGCCACCGGCGCCCCGGCGGCCAGTAGTTCCTCGGTGACGACGAAGCGGTCGTGAAACGAACGGCCGTGCCCGCCATAGTGTTCGGGGACCGTCATACCCAACCAGCCTTGTCGTGCCAGCGAACGGGTGAAGGTCTCGTCCCAGCCGCACAACCAGGCGTCGACCGACGGCGTGAAGGCGCCCACAGCCAGTTGTTCGGCGAGGAACGTCCGGACCTGGCCGCGCAACGCGTCAGCAGCTGGGTTCGAGCTGCTCGCCGGCGGCACCAGACGTCTCAGGGTCGGCGTCATGAGGTCTTCCACTTCGCGATGCGCTCGTGGTGCGCTGTGTCATGGTGGGCCAGCGGTTGCATGGCTGCGGCCATGCTGAGGGTCGATTCCAGTGTGCCGGTGATGGATTCCTGAAGCAGTCGTTTGGCCATCCGCAGCGCGTGCGGGGGATTGGCGGCGATGCGCTCGGCCAGGGTGTGCGCTTCCGCAAGCAGATCCTCATGGGCCACAACGCGGCTCACCAAACCCCAGTCGAGCGCCGTTGCGGCATCGATGCGGTCACCGGTGAAGGTGAGCTCGGCGGCGCGGGAGTATCCGATGGCCCGCGGCAGAAACCAGGATCCGCCGTCGCCGGGAATCAAGCCGAGCTGCACGAAGCTCTCCGCGAATGACGCGCGCTCCGAGGCGATGCGGATGTCACACATCATCGCCAGATCGCAGCCGGCGCCGATCGCGGCGCCGTTGACCGCGGCGATGATGGGGACTTCGAGCCGGCTCATCGCACGTGGGATGCGTTGGATGCCATCGATGTACGCACGACGCTGGTCGATGGGGGCGAGGCCGAACATGCCGCGGCGGTCGGCCATCTCCTTGACATTGCCGCCGGCCGAAAAGATCTTCCCGCGACCCGTGAGGATGATCGCCCGAACTGCGTTGTCGCGGTTGGCTGCATCGATGTTGGCCTCGATCGCCGCGATCACATCCGGGGAAGATATGGCGTTGCCTGCCTCTGGGAGATCGATCGTCCAGAGCTGGATCGAGCCGCTGGTGCTGACATCGACGGGTGCCTTCACGGCCGTGCCCTGAGTTGAAGGGACTTCGTCTGCAGATACTCCTCGAAGCCGAATCGCCCGAGCTCCCGGCCGATTCCCGATTTCTTGTAGCCGCCGAACGGCGCGGTGGGGTTGTAAGGACCGCCGTTGATGTCCAGCTGTCCGGTCTGAATCTGACGTGCGAACGCGATCGCGGTGTCGTCGTCGGCGGCCCACACCGCCCCCGACAGGCCGTAGGGTGTGCCGTTGGCGATGCGCAGGGCATCGTCGTCGTCGGTATAGGGGATGACGGCAAGTACGGGTCCGAACACTTCTTCCTGTCCGAGTTCAGATTCCGGGTCGACATCGGCGAATACCGTTGGTGCCAGGAAGAACCCGATGTCACGGATCCGCTCGGAGCCCCCGGTGAGCAGACGCGCGCCATCACGCTGCGCGCGGTCGATGAATCCGCGCACCGTGTCGAACTGGGATTGTGAGGCGGACGGGCCGATCCGGGTGGCCGGGTCCCAGGGATCGCCGACGGTGTAGCGGCCCACCGCCGATTCGATCAGTTCTAGTGCCTCACGGTAGCGCCTCTGCGGCACAAGCATTCTCGTCCACGCCATGCAGGTCTGGCCGCCGTTGAGGAACGCGTTGCCGACGCCGACTTTGACCGCGGTGGCCAGGTCGGCGCCATCGAGGATGACGTTTGCCGATTTTCCGCCGAGCTCGAGGGCCACCTTCTTGACTGACTGGCCCGCCAGCTCGCCGACACGGGATCCCACCCCGGTGGACCCGGTGAAGGACACGAAGTCGACGTCTGGGTGACTGGCGAGGCGCTCACCGATCACCCGTCCAGGGCCGGAAACGATGTTGACCACCCCGGGCGGCAGTCCCGCTTCCTCGCAGGCTTCGATGAACGCGAACACCGACAGCGGTGCCTCGTTGCTCGGTTTGAGCACGACGGTGCAGCCCGCGGCGATGGCCGGAAGCACCTTGGCGACCACCTGGTACAGCGGATAGTTCCACGGGGTGATGGCGCCGACAACCCCGTAGGGCTCGCGCAGCACCAGCGAATTGCCCACGCGCTCTTCGAAATCGAACGTGTCCAAGACGTCGGCAAAGCCGTTGGCGACGGCGAGCGGTACCTGCGTTTGCACCGTCTGCGCGATTCGTACCGGGGCGCCCATCTCGGCGGTGATGAGGTTGGCGATGTCCGGCAGGCGCTTCTCCATCGCATCGATCACCCGGCGCAGCCGCTGCCGCCGCTCTGGGACGGTGATCGCCGGATCGAAGGCGCGGCGTGCTGCGGCGACCGCCGCGTCGACATCGGCTTCGTCGCCGGCCGGGACATGGCCGATCACCACTTCGGTGGCCGGGTCGACGACGTCGATGACACCGCTGCCCGACGGGGCCACCCAGCGGCCGTCGATGAAAAGCTCGGAACGTTGGTGAGTGTGCATATTCGTCCTTTGCGAACTACGGGGTGATGCTGGCACGGATGTCGCGCTTGCCGTCCGCCGCGGCGAAGGCGTCATTGATGTCGTCGAGCGAGTACGTCGTTGCGGCGAGCCGGTCGAAGGGCAGTTCATGTTGGTGACGGTCCAGGAAGGTCAGGGCGCGAGACAGCACTGCCGGGTCGTACAGCGAAACGCCGACCATGGTCTTGTTGCTGAAGACGAATCGCGAGGGGTCGAAGGCGAACGTCTGGCCGGCGTTGATGTTGCCGATCTCGACGTAGCGGCCGAACTGTCCCAGCATCTGCAGGCCCTCTTCGATCGCCGAGGGGTGCCCGACGACTTCGACGACGACGTCGGCACCGTGTCCGTCGGTCAGCGCACGAACGGCTTTGGCTCGGTCCCTGGGCGTCGCGACCTGGTTCAGATCCAGCACGGTGTCGGCACCGAAGGCGGCCGCCAACTCCAGCCGTTCGGCGATGCCGTCGATCGCGATCACGTTCGCGGCGCCGCGCGCTTTGGCGACCGCGATCGCATAGAGGCCCAGAGCTCCGGCCCCTTGCACGACAACGTGTTCACCGAGTTGCAGGTCGACGCGTTCGAACCCGTACATCACCTGGGACAGAGCACAATTGGCGCCTGCCGCGATGTCGTCAGCGACGCTGTCCGGAACCGTGTAGACGACGGCGCCGGCCGGCAGCAGGTAGTAATCGCCGTAGCCGCCGACGAAATATGGTGGCTCGTCGGCCCGGCCCAGCATGGCCATCTTCAGCTTCAGGCAGCCGTTTCGTCGCCCGGCAAGGCAATTGCGGCAGCTGTGGCAGCTGTAGAAGTAGGGGAACACCACTCGGGTGCCGGTCTGCAACGGCTTGCCGTTCGAGTCGGTCGAAACACCGTCACCCAGCGCCTCGACAGCCCCAACCATTTCGTGCCCGAGCACCGTTGGCAGTTGCCCACCGAGACCTCGGGTTGCGAACGTGCCGTGCCAGGCGTGTACGTCCGACCCGCAGATGTTGGCGCGGGTCACGCGGACCAGGATTTCACCCGGTCCGACCTCTGGCAGCGTGACGGTCTCGATCTGAAATGGCTTGCCGGGCTCATCGAATCGCGCGATGCGGCCTTTGTACATATGTTGTGTTCCTTCAGTTTTGCGCGAATTCGGGGCTGAATTCTTCACGCAGTCGGCGTTTGAGCAATTTGCCGCTGGGGTTCTTCGGGAGGGAATCGACGAAGAAAACCCGTTTGGGAGTTTTGAAGCCTGCGAGATGACCACGGCAGTGGGTGAGGACTTCGTCTTCGGTCAGCGTCATCCCGGCGCGGGGGACCACGGTGGCGACGACAGCTTCGACCCACAGCGGGTGCGTCAACCCGAAGACGGCGGCTTCCTCGATACCGTTGTGCAGGTACAGGATTTCTTCCACTTCGCGGCTGGCGACATTCTCCCCGCCGGTCTTGATCATGTCCTTCTTGCGGTCCACCACGTGCAAGAGGCCGTGCTCGTCGTAGAAGCCGAGATCACCGGAATGGAACCAACCACCGGCGAACGCCTCCGCGGTCTTGTCCGCGTCGTCGAGGTAGCCCAGCATCAAATGTGCACTGCGGTGGGCGATCTCGCCGACGGTTCCCGGTGGTACGGGAGTGTTCGTCTCGTCGAGGATGGTGGTTTCGACATTGACCACCGGTCGGCCTGCCGATCCGGCGTGAGCGTCCTGTTCCTCCGGTCCGAGCGCCGAGGCCAGGGGCGCCATCTCGGTCTGGCCGTAGAAGTTCCACAAGCGCAGACCCGGCAACCGGCGACGCAACTCGTGCAGGATTTCGGTGGGCATCGGTGAGGCGCCGTAGTACCCCTTGCACAGGCTGGACAGGTCGACCTGGTCGAAGACGGAGCTGCGCAGCAGGCTGATCCACACAGTGGGCGGCGCGAAGTAACTGGTGGCGTGGTGGCGCTCGATGGTGCGCAGGACCAGTTCGGGTTCGGGGCGGGGCAGGATGATGCTTGTCGCGCCGAGATAGATTGCGGTGGCCAGGAAGTTGTCGAGCTGTGCGCAGTGGTACAGCGGCAGGGAATGGATGACGACGTCGTCGCCAGACATCGAGCCGGCGACGATGGTGCTGATGTACTGCCACATCAAGCTGCGGCTGCTGTGCATCACCCCCTTCGGCCGCGACTCGGTGCCACTCGTGTACATCACCCGGACGAGCTGTTCGTCGCCGAGAAGATGGTCCGGGGCAGTGCTCGTGGCGGCGAGCCAATCGGCGAAATCTGGCCATCCAGAGGGACACTGCTGCCCGGCCGGAGCCAGCGCTGCGGTGACGTGCACTGCGGTGCCGCGGCGCAGCGCGTCCGCCGCCACCGGCGCCAGGTCCGCTTCGACGATGAGCCCGGCAGCATTGCTGTGCGCCAGGATGTAGGTGATCTCTTCGGCGGTGAGCATGAAATTGATCGGGACCAGAACCACGCCGGCACGGGCCGAGGCGAATGTCAGTACCGCGTACTGCCAGCAGTTCCGTGACAACAACGCAAGCCGGTCTCCGACCCGAAGACCGTTGTCGCGCAACGCCGCAGCGGCACGGTCGACCAGGTGGTCGAACTCGGCGAAACTCAGCGACACCTCGCCGTCGACGATCGCTGTCTTGTTCGGCTGTCTGCGCGCCGCCCGGCGTGGAATGTCGGCGAGGCTGTGGCTGCGGGCCCGGGCGATAACGGTGTCCAGGTCATCAGAATCCATGCGGTGAAACGTATGTAGCGCACCGAGTTGCTCGCAGGATCGTATCCCGCTCAGAGGTCAAAGCAGCGGCGGCGAAAGGGCGGTCCCTTCGATACTCGATTGCATGACCGCCGCGACCGAATCGTCCTCACCTGTAGCCAGCGCTGCTGACCCTGACGCCCTGCGTGCACACCTGATGCAGGCAGATCCCGGTGTCCTCGTCGCTGTGCTCGCACAGATGACCGGCGATGCATCGGTCGTCGATCGGTACGCCCCCAAGATCGATCACGTGCAGGACCCGCCTGAGCGGGCGGGGACCACCGATCCCGAAACCATGCACGCGCTGGTCGGCGAGATCAGCACTGCGCTCGTCGACTTCCGGCCCGAGGACGCGGCCGGCGCAGACCGCGACCTGTTCACCCGGGTGCTGCCGCTGGCGGTGGGCGGTCCGGTAGATGACGAATTCGTCGACCTGCTGATCGAGCAGGGTGGTTTCCGCCCGTCGCAACCTACGCTGCCGCGCACGGTGCCGATTCCCCAGACCACTTCCATGGCCATCATCGGGGCCGGGTTGGCCGGCATCGCGGTAGCACTGGCGGCTGCCGAGGAGGGCGTCCAGTTTCAGATTTTCGACCGCAACAGCGAAGTCGGGGGTACGTGGCTGACCACCACGTACCCGGGCATCGGCGTTGACACCCCGTCGGCCTACTACTCGCTGTCGCGTGAAGTGAACCCGGAATGGTCCAGCTATTACCCGCAGGGCGCCGAGTACCAGGCTTATCTCGTCGCGCTCGCGGACAAGCACGAGCTGCGCAAGCACATCCGGTTCGGCACCGAGGTGGAGGCGTTGCGGTGGGATGAAAGTCGTCAGCAGTGGCAGATTCATTCGCGCGGCGCCGACGGAAGCACGACGGTTGACCATGCCAGTTTCGTCGTAACCGCGGCCGGCTACCTGAATCGTCCCCGCTTTCCCGATCTCGAGGGCCGGGAGAGCTTCGGCGGCATCAGCATTCACTCGGCGCAGTGGGATCCCGCGCTGGACCTGACGGGCAAGAAGGTGGCGATCATCGGTGCCGGCTGCACCGCGGTGCAGATTGTCGATGCCTGCGTCGACCAGGTCGAACACCTCACCGTGTTCCAGCGGCAGCCTCATTGGGTCGCTCCCCGCAAGCGGTTGTCCGACGACGTCCCGGAACATCGCCGCTACCTGGGGCGGGTGCTGCCGTTCTACGCCATGTGGAACCGGGTCAAGTCGTACTGGGCCACCGCCGACAACAACTACCCGGTCATCCTGCAGGACCCGGAGTGGTCCAAGAACCATTTGTCGATCTCGCCCGCCAACGACGTGCTGTTGCAGATGTGCACGGACTACATCAACCAGATGTTCGGCGCCGGAACAGAATTGGCCCGCAAAGTCACGCCCGATTTCGCCCCGTACGGCAAGCGGATCATCCGCGACCCCGGCGGCTACTATGCCGCGTTGACCCGTGATCACGTCGACGTCGAAGCCAGCGAGCCGGCCGCGGTGAACGCCGATGGGATTGTCACGCACGACGGCCGACAGATCGACCTCGACGTCATCATCTACGCCACCGGCTACCACCTGGACTTCCTGTCGACGATCGACATCCGCGGTCGCGACGGCCGGGCGTTGTCCGCTGAGTGGGGCGACAGTCCGCGTGCCTACCGAGGTGGCACGGTCCCGGGCTTCCCCAACCTGTTCATCACGTCAGCACCGAATTACAGCCCAGGCCACGGCGCGGGCGCCAACTTCTCGATGGAGGTGCTGGCGCACTACATCATCGAGTGTCTGCAGCTGATGGCGCTGCGCGGCGTGCCGACCATGGAGGTCACGCGCAATGCGTACGACGAGTACGTCGAGGGCATCGACGAGACGATGCGCGGCACCGTGTGGTGCCATACGCCCAACGCCCACACCTACTACCGGTCCGGTTCAGGGCGCGTCGTGGTGGCCACACCATATCGACTGGTCGACTTGTGGCGTCAGCACCGGGCACCCATCGAGGAAGACTTCATCCTGCAATGACAAGGCTCTTGGCCGGTAAGACCGCACTCGTGACGGGCAGTAGCCGGGGGATCGGACGGGCAATCGCACAGCGGCTGGCGGCCGAAGGGGCCACGGTCGCGGTCACCGCGCGCGGGCATGGTCCGTCAGCGTCGGTGCGCGCCGGCGTGAGTGAGATGATCCCGGGCAGCATCCAGGAAACCGTGCGGCTCGTCGAAGACGCCGGCGGTTCGGCCTTCGGCGTGCCGGCGGATCTCGAAGACCCCGACGCGCGTGGCGGCCTTGTCGAGGCGGTCCTGGAACGGACCGGGCGCATCGACATCTTGGTCAACAACGCCGGTTTCGCCGACTATGCCGTGGTCGAGGACATGCCGATGGCAACCTTCGACCGGACAATCGACCACTACCTGCGCATCCCGTTCGCCCTGACGAAAGCCGTTGTGCCGCACATGAGAAGCCAGGGTGCGGGCTGGATCGTCAACATCGGCTCGGTTACCGGGGTGGCCCCGGCGCGGCCGTATCGGGACTACAACAAGACCGCCGGCGATGTCATCTACGCATCGTGCAAGGCGGCTCTGCACCGGTTCACCCAAGGGGTGGCAGCCGAGTTGGTCGATGCGAACATCGCCGTCAACTGTGTGGGTCCGTCCACTGCGGTGCGTACCCCTGGCGCCGCCGCGCTCATTCCCGAATCGTTTCCCACCGAGCCGGTCGAATATCTGGCAGAGACGGTGCTGGCCATGTGCCACGCGCCCGCCGCGGAGCGGACGGGTCTGGTGGCGTTCAGCTTGCACTACCCATGGTCCCAACAATTGCCGGTGCACTCGCTGGACGGCGGCGCGGTTCTGCCGCCGCTGCAACCGCCGGCATCGGCCAATCCGAACATCCTGCCCGCCGGGGTTTAGCGGCCCCGTCAGCGCAGCACCGGCGTGGTCAGCTCACAGAAGCTGTGGCACAGACGATCTCGGATGATCACGTCGGTGGTTTCCGGGTCGAACCAGCGGTCGACGACCGCCCAATGGATAGGGTGCATCAGGTACGGCCCCATCAGCCCGTCGACGTCGGTGAATTCCTGCTCGAACACGTGCGTCCACGGGCTGGTACCGATAGCGGTGTCGACACGACTGAGCTGCCACGCCGCGATGGTCGAAACATATCTTGGCATCGAAGCCAATTCGCGTTCGAAGTCGGCAATGGTGTCGGCGTCGACGCCGGGGTCGACACGCAGCAGTAGTGCGCGGTACACGGTGCCGCTACCGCTGCGTGTCGGGGTTCCGCGATAAGTCGCGCCGTTGACGTGCATGATCGCCGGATCGGCCAGAATGTTGTCGAAAGTGCTTTGCCGCCAGGAAGCCTGGTCTGCGAAGCGTAGATGGACCAGGATGTCGCCACCATTGCGTGAGCCCGACAGCGTCGGTTCCACCACATACGCGAGTGCGCCGCTGTCGTGGGCTGCCGCGCGCAAGTTCTCCAGGATTCGTACCCGATCGGATTCGTCGACGTCGATCAGGCGCGTCACGCCGACGGTGGCACCCTCTGCTGCCGGTTGTGGTTGCCGCGCAACGACATCACCTGCGGGGGCCACGTTTTCGGGAGACGCGGCCACGCTGCGGTTGCGTTCGACAATGAGGCCGGCCACGCTGTCCCACCACTGTGCCAGTGTCGGATCGCCGCGACCCTGCCATGTCATCTGCCACCACGCCTGCGGGCTGGGCAGGGACCAGGTGATGGTGACGACGTTGGTTCGGTCGTCGAACCAGATCGGTGGACTGACCAGAATGTCCCACATGGTCATACCGCGCTCGATGGCGCCGGGGGCGTATCCGGCGAGATAGGCGTCGATGAATTTCTGGGCACACCCGGGTGCGGTGACCACGCGGTCGATGACGAACACTTCGTCCATGGGTAGAGGCTAGGCGCAGAGGGCGTTGCGCGGTCCGCCTCTTCCCGGTTACCGGGAACGGATCTTTGCTCCTCGGTGATGGGCGGCAATGGTGATCCCATGGGCGACAATCCCTTTGAACCTGCGCAGCTCGGACCGGTGGTGCTGCGGAACCGAATCATCAAGGCGGCGACCTCGGAGGGGCGCTCGCCCGACGGCGCGGTCACCGATGATTTGATCGCCTTTCACCGTGCCTTCGCCGACGGCGGCGTGGGGATGACCACCGTCGCGTACTGTTGCGTCTCTGCCGAAGCCGCGAGCGCGCCGGGACAGATCGTCATGAGTGCAGCTACGTTGCCGGGCCTGCGCCGGTTGACCGACGCCGTACATACTCGCGGAGCGGCAATTTCGGCTCAACTGGGGCACGCCGGGGTGGTGGCGCCCAAGAAGCTCACCGGTGTTACCGCGGTGGCGCCGAGCAGGTTCATCAACCCGACGTCTTTCGCGTACTGCCGCGCGATCAGCGTCGCGGAAATCCAGACCGTCATCCGGCAGTTCGGGGCAGCCGCCCGCATCGCGGTGGATGCCGGTTTCGACGCGGTCGAGCTTCATTTCGGCCACCTGTACCTGCCCAGCTCATTCCTGAGTCCGCTCATCAACCGCCGCACAGATGGGTACGGTGGGTCGATCGACAACCGGTCTCGACTGGTTCGTGAGATCGCTGAACACGTCCGGACAGTTATCGGCGGCCAGGTCGCGGTGATCGCCAAGCTGGACATGGATGACGGTTTCCCCGGCAGCATCTGGATCGACGAAGCACTGCGCACGGCACAACTCCTCGATGCCGACGCCACGCTTGACGCCATCGAGCTGACCCAAGGTTCCTCGGTCTACAAACCGATGTATCTGTTCCGTGGCGATGTGCCGGCCAAAGAGTTTTCGAAAGTGATGCCCGCCGCGCTGCGCCCCGCCATCCGACTGTTCGGCAAGCAAGCGATGGGCAGGTACCCCTACCGGGACTTGTACATGCTCGACGCCGCTCGGCAATTCGTCCCGCTGATGAAGAACACCAAACTCGTTCTGTTGGGTGGCATTACCAACCGTGAACACATCGAGACCGGCATGCGGGAAGGGTTCGATTTCTTCGCCATGGGGCGGGCGCTGCTTCGTGAACCCGACCGGGTGAACACCATGGTCACGGAGCCGGATTCACGCAGCCGTTGCACCCACAACAACAAGTGCATGGTGACCGTGTTCGGGCGCACCCATTGCGTCCTCGACCCCGAACAACGCTACGGAGTCGCCCAGCGGCTCACCGACGACCGGCGGTGAACTGCCTGCAGCGACCGGGAACCACCTTGGTGCGGGCCGAATTCCATGTTGCGCCAGATGCGGGACGCGGTGATTCGAACCGGCGCCGCCAGCCGCTGATCCAGCGTGATCCGGTCGATCGGCCCGCACACGGATACCGCAGCGAGCGGCTGACCGGGCAGTCCGATGGCTGCCGCCACGCAGCCGATCCCCAGTAGTGATTCCTCGCGGTCGAACGCCACGCCACGTTCGCGGGTCTTCGCCAGTTCGACCGCCACTTGCTGGGTGCCGGTAATCGAGAAACGAGTTTGGCGGCTGCTGAAATCGACTTCCGTGCAGTCGCTTTCGGCGAGGATGGCCTTTCCCAGCGCAGTACAGTGCGCCGGTACGCGATTGCCGACCGAGGTGTGGACGAGATCAGTCAGGTGATCGCCGATTCTCTCGAGACAGATGACGTCGGAGCCGTCGAGGACAGCCAGATGTACTACCAAGCCCGTGGCCCGCTGCAGACTGCGCAGGAGGGGCAGCGCGGCCTGGTGAATGCGGCCCTGATGCAGGGCCAGCGACCCCAGTTCGACCAAGCGGGTCCCGAGTTCGTAGTCGAAACCTTCCCGTCGGAGCCAGCGCAGGTGCACGAGTCGCTCGAGCATGCGGTGCACAGATGAACGCGGAAGACCGGTGCGGTGCACGATCTGCACCATCGTCAGCGGTGTCTTGCCGTCGAAGGCATCCAGCACCAGGGACATCCGGTCAATGGCGGCGATCGGCGTTTCGCCGCGGTTCACGACGGTCGTTGTCATGAGGCGCTCCCAGAGGTCGATAGTCAAAAAAGGACTATGACTATTTTTACCATATGGTGTGCGCGCTGTCACACACTGTGGTTTGGGTTCGAAGGGTGCCCGCTCAGCGGATATTCGTCCCATCCCGGGACCGGTGCCCCGTAACTTCTTGCTGGTAAAGGGATCACAGCCACGTCTGGCCGGTGCTGCCGGTGGCGTCTGATCCGGCAGGCGCGTCGGCAAGGGCAGGTATGAAATCAACCATCTCGGCCATGGCGTTGGTCGCCGCCGCATGGACGGCGATGCCGCTGGCGCACGCGGATATCCGCCACGGGAACTTCGAAGTCAGAATCTCCGGCCGGCATGACTTTCACACCTGGCTATGGGCGCTGTCGAGTTGTCAGGGCGACTGCGTTCACGTTCAGGCGATTCCACAACCGGTGGCGAAGGCCTTTCCCTACCAGGGCGACGCGCATCGTCACGACGGACGGCTGACGCTCACCGTTGATGTGCCGGATGGATTGCGTTGCGGGGATGTCTATTACGGGCCTGTGATACCGACCCGGGATACCTATTCGTGGGATCCGAACACCATGTCCGGCACACTGTCATCATCGTTCGCCACCGGCTGCGATGGAGCGCCCGCGGGCACATTGACCTATCCGTTCGACCTCGTGCAGATGTAATTCGGAAGCTGCTACTCGGTGGCTACGGCGCGCGGCCCGCGAGTAAACCGTACAAGCTACGGACGTATCGCCTTAGGTAGATCGGTGACCCACGGATAGCCCCAGTAGCTGAGGCTCTTGATCAATCCCACGGGTGTTCTCCTGTCAGATCATCGCCCGCAGCGGGCCCTGCGGGTCCACGCCGAGGGAACTCAGGGCCGAGGCGTGGTAGACCGTGCCCGGTACGTGGATGGCGTGCGCCTGGCCGACGTGCACATCCCGCCAATACCGTTGCAGCGGCTTGTCCATCCGCGCGGCGTTGCCCCCGCATCGCGCGAATACTTCATCGACCGCCGAGACGGCGCGCCATACGGCTCGCACCTGGGTGCGCCTGCCGGCCGCGCGGTCCTCGAACGACACTTCCGTGCCGGCGGCGACCATGTCGTACATCCGGTCGACATTGGCCAGCAGCTCCTGCCGGGCGGCGTTGATGTCGGCGGCGGCCTCACCGATGGCATACATGACGTAGGGGTCATCTTTGATCGAGACTCCGCTGGAGTTCACGCGCTCGCGTTGGTAATCGAGTGCGGCGGCCAGGGCGCCTTCGGCGATGCCGATGACGGCCGACGAGATGCCCAGCGGGAACATGGTCGACCACGGCATCAGGTACAGCGTCTCGGTCATCCCGGCCTCGCGTTGGGCGGTGCCGTCCATGACCTTCATCGCGTCCATGGTGCGGTAGGTGGGGACGAAGGCGTCCTTGACGATGACGTCCTTGGAGCCGGTGCCGCGCAGGCCCACCACGTTCCAGGAGTCCTGGACGATCTCGTAGTCGCTGCGGGGCAGGATCATGTGCAGCATCTGCGGCGGCATGACGGGCTTGCCCTCGGCGTCACCGAGCATGGCGCCCAGGATGATCCACTCGCAATGGTCGGTGCCCGAGCTGAACTGCCAGCGGCCGTTGAAGATGTAGCCACCGTCGACTGGCGTGGCGACGCCCTGTGGCGCGTAAGGGGAGGCGACCCAGGTGTCGACATCGTCAGCCCAGATTTCGGACGCGACTCGTGGGTCTGCGTAAGCGAGCTGATACGGATGGACGCCGACGACGCCGTTGATCCAACCCGCGGACGGATCCAGTGCGGCGGTGGCCATCACGGTCTCGGCGAATTCACGCGGGTGGACTTGCAGTCCGCCGTGGGCCTTCGGCTGCAGCAGTCGAATGTTGCCCGCCAACTTCATCAATTTGACCGTCTCGTCGGTGAGCTGCCCGGCCCGTTCTGCCTCGGGGCCCTGGGCGCGCAGTTGGTCGGCGATCTCGCGCACCCGGTCGATTACCCGGTCGGTCATCTTGTCGTCCTATCGTTTCAATGGCTGCCACTGATGGTCCGTCGGTGGAATTTCCGTTGGTGAGAACCGTTCCCGGTGAGCGGAAAATGTTGTGGAGCAGAGGTTTTTCTAAAACTTGATGTGCAGTTCGTCTGATATTGGTGTGGCCTGGCAGGCCAAGATCAGACCGTCGGCGAGGTCCTCTGCTTGCAGTACTTCGGAGGCTGCCATGTCGACTTGGCCACCGAGCACGGTCGCCGCGCACGATCCGCACTGGCCTTCTCGGCACGAGTAGGGCACGTCGAGGTCTGCCGCGATCATCGTGTCGACCAGTGTTGCGCGACGCGGCCATCGCAATCGGTGGCTCGCGCCGTCAAGGTCGATCCGTACCGTTGCAGCGTCTCCGCTATCGGAATGATCTGCTGCGGAACTCATCTCATTGGCAAACGGGTCGCTCGAGAGGGACTGGAACACCTCGAGATGGATGCGCTCACGTGGCACCCCGGCTTCGCTCAGGGCCTCCTTGACGACCGACATGAACGCGGCAGGACCGCAGATGAACGATTCGAAGGTCGCGGACCCGGAAAAGACGGTGCGCGCAAATCCGGTCAGCTGCGCGCGAGTCGGCAACCCCTGCACCGACTCCAACCAGTGCAATACCGTCAAGCGACCGGCGTAACGCGCAGCCAGTTCGCGGAGCTCAGCCGCGAAGATCACCGAACGCTCGTCACGGTTGGCGTAGCACAGCACCACTCGTCCGGAACCGGATGCCATCGCTGATTTGAGGATCGACATCACAGGGGTGATACCGCTTCCGGCGGCCCACAACAGAAAGTCGGTGTCGAGCGAGGACGGTGTGAAGACTCCGGCCGGCGGTAGCACTTCGATGGTTTCGCCAGCAGAAATGTTGTCGCACAACCAGTTCGACCCGTATCCGCCCACAGTTCGCTTGATCGTGACCTTCAGTTCGGAATCGGTGTGCGGGGAACTCGCCAACGAGTAGCACCGGGCCACCGAGCCGGTCTGATCGCTCGGTACGCGCAGGGTCAGGAATTGCCCTGGACGGTAGGTGAAGCGGTCGCGCAGCTGTTCGGGGACCGTGAACACCAACGACCGAGCGTCGGGAGTCTCCTCAACGACATCGGCTACCGCTAGCAATACACCTCGGCCTGCGCTGACGATTTCGGTGCCGGCTTCGACATCGTTCATGTGCTGAAAGTCTGGGACGACAAAGGCACGCACCCAACCGGTCTCTCCGATGAGCGGGATCCCTGCATTGGTTTCCGATCACCGGGAATCGCCGAAGATTCGGCTTGGAGGCGGTACCTACCGTTGCAGGTGTGAGCAGGAGATCGAAGCCTGATTCAAACGACGCCGAGACCTGTGGGCACGCAGTGTGACGGGGAGAAGCGCATGAGTGCGCTGCGGCTCGCAGGCAAAGTCGCAGTCATCACGGGTGCTGCGCGCGGAATCGGCCGCGCCCAAGCGGTGCGGTTCGCCCAGGAGGGCGCCGACATCATCGGGCTCGACCTGTGCGGGCCTGTCGAGACCGTCTCGGTTCCCTTCAGCACTCCGGCCGACCTCGAGGAGACGGCCAGGCTGGTCGCACGGGCCGGCGGCCGGATCCACACCGAGATCGTCGACGTCCGCGACCTCAAGGGGATGCAGGCCGCGACCGACCGGGGCGCCGATGTGTTCGGTGGACTCGACATTGTCTGCGCGACGGCCGGAATCACGTCCCGTGCGATGACCATCGATCTCGGTGAAAACGCCTGGCGCACCATGCTCGACGTCAATCTGACCGGAGTGTGGCACACCTGCAGGGCCAGCGCCGAACACCTGATTGCACGCGGTGGCGGCGCCATGGTGCTGACGAGCTCAATCGCCGGCGTGCGCGGCCTTGTCGGGGTAGGCCACTACACCGCCGCCAAGCACGGGGTGATCGGACTGATGCGCAGCTTCGCGCACGACCTGGCGCCGCACGCCGTCCGCGTGAATTGCATTCTGCCCACCAACGTCGATACCCCGCTCATCCAGAACGACGTCGTCCGGACTGCTTTCCGTCCGGACCTGGACCGACCTCCCACGCGGGACGAGTTCGCCGAAGCCGCGCGACGGATGAACCTCCTGTCCATCCCGTGGGTTGAAGCGATCGACGTCGCAAATGCGGCGCTGTTCCTGGCCTCCGACGAGGCTCGCTACGTCACCGCGATCACGTTGCCCGTTGACGCGGGCGCCACGCAAAGATAACTCCGACAAAAGGATTCACGATGATCGATGTTGCCAAGTACGGACCGTGGGCAGTCATTGCCGGTGGATCAGAGGGCGTGGGAGCCGAATTCGCCGTGCAGCTCGCGCGGGCGGGTTTGAACCTGGTACTGATCGCGCAAACCGGGGCCGCTCGAGGAGACCGCGGCACGCTGCCGCGAAATCGGCGTCGAGGTTCGCGTGGAGTCCGCTGACCTCCTCGATCCACAATCGGTTGCCCGGATTTGCGAGGGCACCGCCGACCTCGAAGTGGGATTGTTGATCTATAACGCAGGCGCGAGCACGTGCAACGAGCTGTTCTTGGAGACCGACCTCCGCGAGTTTCAAAAGGTCACCGACCTCAATGTCACGCGGATGCTCGAATTGGTCCAGTACTACGGCCGTCCGATGGCGGCTCGTGGCCGCGGAGGCATCATGCTCGTCGGATCGCTTGCCGGCTACATGGGCGCGTGGAGGCACACGATTTATGCTGGCGCCAAGGCTTTTTCCCGGATGTTCGCCGAGAGCCTCTGGGTGGAACTGCGCGAACACAATGTGGATGTATTGGAATTGGTGCTCGGTGTCACGCGGACGCCGGCGATGGAGCGAATCGGCCTCAATTTCGATGCGCCCGGCATCCTGGTCAACGAGCCCGCTGACGTCGCCGCAGAAGGTCTCGCACACCTTGCCGATGGGCCGGTCTGGGTGGCGGGCGGTAACGTGGGCCGCGCAGAAGCCAACAGTGCCCCGGACAGATCGCGGGTGGTGCTGGAATCGCATGAGGCGATCAGAGCCCTGATTGCCGGGGCACATTGACGTGCGGTTGGGTTTGTCCACGCCAGTAGTGGTGCAGCAGCCCGGAATCGCCAGCGACTGGGAATCCACCGCCGGCATCGAGGATCTGGTTCAGATTGCTTCCGCTGCTGACGAATTGGGTTTCGAGTATCTGACGTGCTCGGAACACATTGCCGTTCCGTCGGCGGATGTCGCCAACCGTGGTGCGGTGTATTGGGATCCGCTGGCCACCTTGGGTTATCTTGCCGCGCACACCAGCCGAATCAGGATGGCCACTGCGGTGCTGGTCCTCGGATACCACCATCCGTTGGAGATCGTGAAACGCTACGGCACCCTCGATCGGGTGAGCGCGGGGCGACTGATACTCGGAGTCGGAATCGGCTCTCTGGAAGAGGAATTCGCGCTGTTGGAAGCGTCGTGGGCGCAGCGGGCCGCACGCGCGGATGACGCGATTTGCGCTCTTCGAGCATCGCTGTCCAGTGCGATACCGCAATACCATGGACGGTTTTATGACTTCCAGGGCATGACTGTGCTGCCGCACGCTGAACAGCGGCAGGTCCCACTGTGGGTCGGCGGACGCGGTGCGGCGTCACTGCGACGGGCAGTACGTCATGCGGACGGATGGATGCCTTTCGGGCTTGATCCGCATGACGTATCTGACATGTTGGCCATCGTCGAACGTCAGCCGGGTTTTGAGGTGGTGCTGTCCACCGTGGTTGACCCAGAGGGTGATCCGGCCGGCACGCGCGCCCAATTGGAAGTCCTGCGCGACGCCGGGGCCACGGCCATCAGCTGCGTGGTCCGGGCAAACAGTGCGTCGCACTACTGCGATCAGTTGGTCCGCTTGCGTGAATTGGAGAAGGAAGTATGACCGAAGCCGAGGTCTTGTCACGTCTGCGGCAACTCGAAGATCAGCTGGAGATCGCGAAAATCATTGCCACGTACGGTCCTTCAGTCGATTCGGGCGACGCCGACCGAGCCGCGCGGCTGTGGGCTGTCGGCGGAACCTACGACGTAGAAGGCTGGCAGATGACGGGCCGTCAGGGGGTACATGACATGGTCAGCTCCCCATCACACCAGGACCTCGTCGCTCAGGGGTGTTGTCACTTCCTGGGACCTGCTGTGATCGCCTTGGACGGCGACGCCGCAGTGGCCGTCTGCGAATCGCTGGTACTGCTGCGCCAGAGCGGTTCAGACTCCAGCGGCGACGACCATTACCGAGTCTGGCGTGCCACCGCAAATCTTTTCGTACTCAACAGAATTGCGGGCAAGTGGCAGATCACCGCACGGACGAGCAGGCTCCTCGATGGTGACCTATTTGTTCGCACACTGCTCGGAGCCGGTCTGGACGGCGTGTCGCCACCGACGCACGAACGGGGGTAGACCGGCTCCGGTGCCGGGAGGTTGCGTCGCCCTGCGCGGGTCAAAGATCGCCTTGCACCCAGCGGCTGGCCCCGTCGACAGCAACGCAGCTCAAGAACAACCCGTCCGGTGCCTGGGCGACGTCGTTGACGAATTGAGGGCAGGGTGAGCCCTCGACCTTGATACCCCGCATCGGCGGCGAGCGAAAATAGCGCGGTTCATATCGCCGCGGAGAGCCGCAGAACACGAGTCGGCCCCATGACGTGGTGCCGAAAACGAAATGCGACGTGTCGCCACAGGGGGCTCCCAACACCACCCCGGGGGAGATGCCGGGCGTGCAGTAGGCGTCCTCGCACGAGGCAGGGGTGTCAGCGGTCGCCACGGGCGGCGGGCCAAGGGTGAGCGCGCCGGCGGCGATGGCCAGCAGCAGTTGCTTGCGCATGGGGCTCCCGAGGTCGTTGATGTGTTCTTCCGATTCAGCTCTACCGAGTTCAGGGAATCCGGCGATACGTGGCCGACCGGTGAGCGGAACCAGCCGCGGCGGCGAGGTCGCCGGCGGCCACAGATCGGTATGTGACAGCGACCACAGCATATGGTAAAAAACTCGCTATTCCTATTTTGACTATTCGAGCGATGAGCCTGGAGGGTTTCGATGACGCTGACCGTCGATATGGCTGCCGAGATGCCTAGCAACGTGATTGATCGGGTTTCCCTGGTGTTGGACGCGTTCGATGGGTCGGGAAGTCTCACCTTGGCGCAGATAGTTCGTCGCACCGGGCTGCCCCGCTCGTCCGCGCACCGCATGCTCGAGCGCCTGGTGAACCTGCGCTGGCTGAGTCGTGACGGGTTCGATTACGAGCTCGGCGTGCGTCTCGTGGAGCTGGGAAACCTTGCGCTGCAACAGGACCGAATCCACCGGGCTGCCATTCCGCTCCTGCGTGATCTGCACCGGGCCACCGGGTTGGTGGTGCATCTCGCCATATTGGACGGCTCTGACGTCGTATACCTGGAGAAGATCGGCGACGAGGTGCGAGCTGCGATCCCGACACGGGTCGGCGGCCGCCAACCCGCCCAATGTACCGCCGTCGGTAAGGCGATCCTGGCCTATCGCGACTCTGCTGACGTTGACCTCGCGAAACGACGAACCCGGTACTCGGTCGCCACGAGTGCCCAGCTCGCTGCCGAACTGGACAGGGTCCGCGCCCACGGTGTGGCCACTGAGAGGGAAGAGTCTCTTCGCGGGTTCGGCTGCGTCGCAGCACCGATCGGACCCGTGGGCGAAGCCGTGGCCGCGGTGTCCGTGTGTGGCCCCATGTCAAAGATGACGTTCGACCGGCGGTTGGTGACGCCCGTGCGGATGACCGCCACGGCGGTATGGCGCAACGCCGAAAGCGTCCGCGAGCATGCCACGCCCACGCTCGTGCGCCCCCTGCGGGGCGGTCTTACCGCGCACAACGCGGAGCTGCGCGCGTCTGCGATGCGGCCCGCATGAGCCTCGATCCACAAGTGGCGGACCTGATCGAGGCTCTCGATGGGGGATTTCCCAAGGTATCCACGATGACCGGCGCCGAGGCCAGGGCCGCGATTCGCGCGCGGTTCGTGCCGAACCCGCAGCCCGAATCGGTCGCCGTCGTCTGGGATGACCGGGTGTCGGTCGACGGTGGTCATGTGGATGTCCGGATCTACCGGCCGGAAGCGTCCGGACCGCTGCCGGTTCTGGTGTACGCGCACGGTGGCGGCTTCGTCTTCTGCGATCTGGACAGCCACGACGGACTGTGCAGGAATCTGGCGAATCTCATTCCGGCGGTGATCGTTTCGGTCGCATACCGATTGGCTCCAGAGCACCGGTGGCCTACGGCTGCCGAGGACGTGTATGCGGTGACCCGCTGGGTGTCCGAACACGCGGGTGACCTCGGTGCCGATGTCCAACGAGTTGCGATAGGAGGCGACAGCGCGGGCGGAAATCTCGCTGCCGTGGTCGCACTGATGGCGCGTGATCGCGGCGAGCTGTCCATCGCCGCGCAGATGCTGCTGTACCCGGTGATCGCCGCGCAGTTCGACACCGACTCCTACCGTCGGTTCGGAGCGGGCTACTACAACCCGCGTGAAGCGCTGCAATGGTATTGGGATCAATACGTTCCCGAGCAAAGTGATCGCGGCCATCCGTACGCATCCCCGCTGTGCGGTCGTCTCGAAGGATTGCCTCCGGCCGTCATGGTGGTCGCCGGTTGCGATCCGCTCAAAGATGAGGGACTGGCGTACGCAGATGCACTGCGGGATGCCGGCGGTACCGTTCAGCAGTTGTTCTTCGCGGGCGGCATACATGGCTTCATGACGATGCCCATGTTCGACATCGCGCATGCCGCCCGTCGACAGGCAAGCCGCGCGCTGGGCGAGTTGCTTTGTCGCTAGTGGCGTTTGGATACCGAACCGGGCGCACTCTCGATCAGTGCGCCCGGTTCTGTGCGCATTCTGAACGGCTATCCCTCATGCCGATGACGACTAGATCGGATCAAATGACGAAATACGCCAGACCCCATTGTTTTTCGTGAGTCCGACCTTCACGCTGCTGGCCGACTGCGTCGGTTCGGGATTTTCACGACTGGTGGTGGTTTGGTTCAGGAAGATCAGGACGTGTGCGCTGTCTGCGTGTGCGTCGATTGTGGCGGCACGGACGACCGACGCGACAGCGTGAATGTCCTTCTGTTTGGCGGCCGGCGCGACGAACTGGTCGGCGAACTGGCTGTAGTACGTCAGGAACCCGCCGGTGAGGTGCGAGCGCGCGGCTGCCAGGTCGTGATCCAAACTTGCCGGCGCATAGGACAGTAACGCCACGGCACCTTCGGATGCGGCTTTGGCAACCTGGGTTTCGGCCTCGGCGCTGGCGCGGTCATTGCGATAAGTGGTGAGGTACGTCGCTCCCGCGGTGCCGGCGCACGCCAGCATGAGGCTCATGACGGCGATGGACCGCCACCGGCCCGCAAGCCGGCGGGTCAGTGGCTTCGAACGGCGCGGGTTTGACGTGGTTTGGTCCCCCGATACGTCGACGTGTTGCTCGTCAGCGACCGAGGATGCTTCGTCGGGCTGATCACTTTCGACGTCCTCGGGAGTGGTGTCGTCGGCGGTGGGTGCTGCCGCTTCTGTGGTCATGGCACGAACTCGACTTTCGACATCTTGAGCTGCGCTCCGTCTCTGAACATGGTGACACTGAGGCGCCAGTTGCGTGGTTGTTGGTTGGTCCCCGCCGTGTTGCTCACCGTTGTCGCGGCGGTTACGAGGACCACAGCAGAATTCGGCGTCATCGATTCCACGGCCGCGCTGCGCACCGTGGCCTTTGTCGCCGCCTTTGACTCGCGGGCGACCTGGACGAAATCCTTTGCATCGGCCTGGAAATCATCGCGAAACTGTCCGGTGGAATTGGCGAGGATCTGCTGGACGTTGTCCTCGGCCTTGGTGCCGTCGATCGACATCAGCGTGACGACCGCCTGCGAGGCGGCGGAAGTGAATTCCGCCTTCCGCTGCACCTCGTTGTCGAGCTGACGGTGGTAGTGGAGCATGTAGCCGGTCGCCGCCAGTGCTGCGACACTTGCCAGGACGGCGACAGTGGCCAATACCGTCTTCAACTTTGGGCGGCGCAACCGCCGCCATCGCCCCGTCGACGACTCCTGCGGTGTACCGGTTTCGGCATCAGCGGGATCCGATTCGGCTGCCCGCGCGCGAAGTTCATCGGCTCGTGCGCGCGCTGCTGCGGCCAGCTCTTCTGCGGCGAGTGCTTCGGCCTCCGCCTGGTTGATCAGCCCCGGGTCGACAGGCTGTGCCCGGCCGTCTTCCGCGGCGGTGTCTGTGGCGTTCACCTGCGTCGCGGTATCAGCGCGGCTGAGTAACCGCATGATCCACCTCCGGTTCGCTGCTGATCGTGGGTACTAGTGCCCGTTGGTGCCATTCCCGTTCTGGCCATGATGTTTTCGACGCTAATCCGGTCGAGTTCCGAATGGTGAAGGGTTCCCGCCCAGCGGTTGACGGCCGCCTGGTGCTCGATGAGTCACCAATTTCGTAGTGAGCACAGCGCACCGCTGGCGCCGTTCGATCGGTTGACGACCTGCCCATCGACGGTGAGTGTGCAGCGCAGCGTCTGGCCGGGCTGTGATGGCTGACCGGCTGTGGTGACCGTGACCATCGCCCACTGGTCGGGGTCGTCCAGGGTGGCTTCGTGAACCCAGGGCTTTCCGGGTTCGAGATGTACGTCGTCTCTCGGGCTGAATTCATAAGGGTTGTGGCTGTATTCGGCCCACGTGGGCGGTTGGACATCGCGGTAGTAGATGCCCGCGTTGGTGGCCAGATCGGCCGTGACGGTGTACGTCACGCGGTGCGGCGTCGAGTCGCTGTCTGCGGAAGCGGAATGTGCTGTCGCGGTACCGAAGGCGATCACGAATACGGCGCCCGCCGCTGCTCGGCGTGGTGCTCGATCGATTCGCATCGCAGACTTCCTCCATGGCGGTAGATCCGTAGTCAACGGTGACACACCATCGACCCACGCAGGGTGCGATGACCGCCTGGCGGGATTTTGGCTGTCGCCCAATGCGGAAAGTTGGACAGTAGTAGCTGTACCGATTGTGCGGCAGCATCTTTCGATGAGCCGAAGTGGTCGGACTCGCGCCGTCTGGTGTCCACCGACGGGCGGCAAAGGGGTTCGCCGCAAAGGAGCAGGCCTTGCAGATATCAACGACATCGATCGCTGCGACGGCGGTGACTGTCGGGCTGTTGACGGGGTGGGATTGTGGCATCGCCGACGCCTCGAACGACTGGGGTCTCAATGGCACCTATGTCGCAACGTCCAATGGTGAGTGGGCCAAGACCAACGACATCTATCACGACGAGGCGAGTATCCGCAGCACCTGGACGATCAAGACCGAGTGCAGTTATCCGACCGAATGCGCAGGCACCGTCGCGAGCGACTGGGGATGGAACGCGCCGATCTACATGAAAAGCGGCGTCTGGTACGTCAAGAAGACGGTCGACAACTGGCAGCCATGTGCAGATGGCACTGCAGGGCCGGGACTTCAGGTTTTCAGGTTCTACCCGGCTACCTCAGATGGGGCCGGCGCGGACCCGACATCGTCGACACTGATGGGCGAGGACTCCACCACCGGAGTCAGCGGCTCGTGCGGAAGTAGCAGGGTCCTCTTCATCACGATGCCCTTCAAGCTGGTCAAGACCGCCTGACCCAGGTACCCACTGCGGGGCCGGCCCGCCCTGAGAACGTGCCGGCCCAACGTTGTTCAATCAGGCGGTGAACAGGTCCCGCCACGTCCGTTCTCCGCTCCGCGGAGCCAGATCCTTCTGGCGGTAGACCTTTCCATCCGGACCCGCGTAGCGTCCGGTGGCTGGGTCATACGTGGCGATGGCGACCGACGGGCCCTTCGAAGTCTCGGGAATGAAGGCGCTCGGAGCCACCGGCGTGGGCGCGGCACCATCCGGCGGCGGCGGGGGAGTGTCCGGTGCGGCCTCGCCGGCCGGCGGTTGACCCGTTGTCGGCCTCGGCGTTCCGTCGAGTGGTCCGTAGATCGTGCTGTCATGATCGACCCGAGAATCCGGCGGGATCCCCTGAGCGAGCAGGTTGGGGTCGATCGGATACGGGCCGAGAGCATGCTGGCGCATCGCCAGGGGCTGATAAGGCTTGTCGCTATCGCAGATTTCGACTGTGGGAGCGCGCTTTCCGGGGTTGCCCATACATGGGTAGTTCCGCGCCCCGCGTACACCGATCGGCGAATCCTGCGGCAGCTTGCAGTAGAGCCCGTCGGGGGTGTCGACATCACTGGTGTCTTCCGGTGAGCGCCAGGACGACGGCGGGAGGAAGCCGACGGTGCAGGCCGGCGGATCGCCGATGTTCAGGGTGAAATCGCCCAAAGCCATGCCCGTCGGATTGTTCTTGGGTGCACCGTAAGACTGGGTGGACGACACTGTCGGTGGCAGCAGCACCAACAGTTGTTCGAGCGACGGGTGGTAGGTCACAGCCACCTGCCCGAGGGTTGTCAGGTTGGACAAAAGCAGCGGCAGAGTGGGCTTTACCTGGTTGAACAGGCGGGAGCCCTCGTCCGCGGCGTCCGGCCCGTCTTTGAGAAGCGTCCTGACTTGGGGGTCGTTCTGGACGAGTTGCCGGCTGAGTCCCGCGACGCTGTGGGCCCAGGTCCGGATGGCATCGACGGATTGAGCTTGGCCGTCGAGCAAGGGCCTGCTGTCATCGATGAGCGCTCGAGACTGATCGCTGACGCTGTTGGCGTCGGCGATCAATTTCGACGAGGAATCCAACAGGGACCCGGCGTCGTAACCAGAGCCGTTGAACGCCTTGAATGTTTCGTCGAGCAGCGGGCTGATCTTGTCTTTCGGGATGCTGTCGATGAGCGCACTGGCTTGATCGAGCATCGGTCCGACAGCTTGGGGAATCGATGTTTTCGACGCCGGAATGACCGATCCGTCGTGCAGGTAGGGGCCGGCATCGTTATGGGGTTGCAGGTCGACATATTGCTCACCGACGGCGGACACGCTCAGTACCGCGGCGTGCAGGTCCGCGGGAATCTTCGACGCATTGTCGAGCGACAGGGTGGCGACGGCACCGTCACGGGTGGGCCGGACATCGGTCACCTTGCCGACCTGCACGCCGCGGTAGGTGACATTCGAGAACCGGTACAGGCCACCGGTGGCCGGCAGTTGCAGGCTGACCGTCATGCGCCCGAGCCCCAACAGGGTGGGTGCCTGCAGGTAGACGACCAGCATCACTGCCATACCGATGATCGAGGCGGCCGCGAAGAGGCCGAGCTGAATGCGTACGAAGCGGGTGAGCATCAGTTGCTGCCGCCGTTCGGATTTGTCGGGGCGGCGAGTGCCGGCGCCGGCAGCGTCGCAACAGCTTTCGGCGGCGCGGTCAGCAACGTGCCCAGCGGGTCCTTGGTGTAGTTGGCGTACCAGGGGTCGCCGGGAGCGGGAACCAAAGGGGCTCCTTCCTGTCCCCAGCGGGTGCCCAGCAGCAATCCTCGCTTGAGCCGGGGGATCGTGAAATCGAAGGTGATGAATTCGTTGAGGTAGTCACCGCGAATGCCGCGGTCGATGAAGTTCTGCGGGTAGGGAAACGTTGGCGCAAACGCCAGCACAGTGCCCAGATTCGGTCCGACGTCGGCCAGGGCGCGGAGGGTCGGTTCCAGGTTGCGCAGGTTGGTCACCAAGTCGTCTTGGGTGGCTTTGATCAGTTTGGTGGCTGTATTGCTGAACACGCCGAACTTCTCCAGAGCTGTTGTGATACGGGGCTGCTCTTTGATCAGCACATCCAGCGCGGGCGGGATTCGTTGCAGGGCTTGGGTGATCACATCGCTCTGGCCGGCCATGGTTCCTGCCAGGCGAGTGAGCGCGGTGATGGAGGCATTGATGTCGTCTCGCTGATCGGCGAAGATGCCGACCACATTGTTGAGGCGCGTGAGCAGGTCGCGGACCTGGTCCTGCCTGCCGTTCAATGCGTTGTTGGTCTCGGTGACCAGCTCACCGACCCGGCCGAGTCCGCCGCCGTTGACGAGGACCGATAGCGACGACAACGTCTGTTCCGTCGACGGGTATGTCGACGTCCGGTTCAGCGGCAGGGTGGTGCCTGGGGACAGTTGTCCGGAGGGCGCCTTCCCCGGCGGCGGATCCAGCGCCAGGTGCATGGACCCGAGCAGACTGGTCTGCCCAACGGTCGCTACCGCATTCGCGGGGACCACGGTGCCAGGTTTGACCGACACCTCGACGTCGGCGCGCATGTTGCGCACCGACATTTTCGATACGCTGCCCACGATGACGTCGCCGATCATGACCGGCGAATTCGCCTCCAGGGTACCGACATTGGCGAGTTCGACGTGATAGATCGCGGCGTTGGCCCCGCGTCCCACCGTGCCCGGCAACGGCAACGAGTTCAATCCGTGGAATGCACAACCGGTTACCGACAGCAGGGAGCAGGCCGATAGCGCCGTGAGGCGGGCCAGGGACCGTCGCTTCATCACGGGGTGCCTCCTGGGTTCGGCGCCGCGGGAGCGGCTTCTGCGGGAAGGAGCAGGTCCCGGACTGTGGGTGCTTGTGGCGATGACGCGGCGGCTGGTTGGGGGACCGGCGCGCCGGGGAACAATGCGGGCGCGGGATCGGCCGGTAATCCGTTGGGCGCGTATGCCCCTGGGGGGCCCGGCGGCGCGCCCCACCCGGCGGGAGGGGTGACGTCGTTGGTACCGGTGTAGGCCGACACCGCCGGGGGCTCGGTTGGGGACTCGGCGCGGGAACCGCTTCCGCCGGGGGCGAGTTTGGGGTCGGTGTAAACCAGATTCTCCGGACTCGGTGCCTTGCGGAGATAGACATTCGTCGGCAGTGGTAGGTAATTGAAGTTGATCAGCGACAGGGCTGGGCCGAGATACTGCGCGCACAACTTCGACGATTCGGCTGCCGTGGCATTCTTGACTGCCGCAATCGCTGAGCAGACCACCGACACGGGATCGGCGAAGTTCGACATCGCGAAAGCGCCGACGGCCGTACCACTGTCGGGGTTGTAGATGTTGTAGCCGTTGGCGATGGCGTTGGGCGCCACGTGCAGCACATTTTCCAGCTTGAGTTTGTTGTCGACGAGGTTCTGGGTGACGTTCGTCAACCGCTGCAACTGTTCGACGGTCTGATCGCGGGTACCCGCGACGAAGCGCCGCACCTCGCCGACGGCGGAAGCCAGGTTCGTCAGGGCGGCATCGAGATCGGACCGCGCGCCGTCGACGACGCTCGTGACACTCGCGAGGCGGTTCTGGAACTCGACGATCTGGGTGTTGCTGTCGCGCAGCGCGGTGACGAAGGTCTGCAGATTCTTGATGATCTCGACAATGTTGCCGCTGCCGTGCGCCAATATGCGTCCGATCCCCGAGAGTTGGCTGATCGCTTGGTGCAGTTTCTCGCCGTTGCCATCCATCGCGGTCGCGGCACTGTCGATGAAACGGCTCAGTGAGGTAGCGGCGGATCCGCTGACCGGACCCAAATCGGTGGCCAGCCGCATGAGCTGGTCTTTGACTTGGTCCCATTCCACCGGTACCGCGGTCCGCTCAACGCCGATCCGCGCACCATCGGCCATTGTCGGGCCGGCATCTTCGTACGCGGGCGCCAACTGCACGTAGCGGGCGGCCACCAGGTTCTGCGCCATGATGATGGCTTTCGCGTCTGCCCGGATCGGTACGCCATGATCGATCGAGAGCGTCAGCCGGGCTTGGCTGCCGGCAGGTTCGATGCTGGTGATCGTTCCCACTTTGACGCCGGCGACGCGGACTTCGTCGCCCGGGTAAATCGCGGTGGCGGAGGTGAAGTACGCGGTGATGGTGGTGGGACGGAAAACGGTCTGCCGCACGAGCAGCACGCCGCCGGCGAGCGCCAGCGCCACCAGTAGGGCCGCGGCGACACGTGTCAAGGGTTTGCGATGACGGGTGATCATCAGTGGCCTCCCGGAATACCGTTGTGGGGCCAGGGGAACTCGGCGCGTGGGCCGGCGTTGTCAGGCGGCTGGCCGGCGTTGGTGCCGCGACGGAATCCGAAGGCGTAGTCGAGGAACGGTTGAATGGTCTGTGAGGGGATGAGGTTGCCGACGAAGGCGTTGTAGTACCAGCCGTTGTTCACTGATTCGCCCTGCGTGACTTGATATTTGGCCAGTCCGGCGAGGGCCTTGGCGATGTTGTCGCGGTTCTTTTCAAGAATCGCGGTGACGGAGTTGACTTTCTGCAGCGTGGGCGCGAGAACCTTTTCGTTGTCGTGCACAAGTCCCGACAGCTGCTGAGAAAGCGCCGACGTGTTGGCCAGCAGATCGACGATCGCGTGCCGTCGCTGGTTGAGCACTCCGGTGAGCGCGTTGGCATCGAGCAGCAGGGTGTTCACCTGCGCGCTGCGCTGCGACAGAATGCCGGTTACGTCGGCCGCGTTCTTGAGCAGCGCGGCCAGGGATTCGTTGCGGCTGTTGAGCGTTCGTGACAGGCGCGTGAGCCCGTCGAACGTCGGTCCCAGTTGTGGGGCCATCCGGTCGATGGTTTCCGACAGCGTGTCCAGCGAGTGGGTGAGTGTTGCGGTGTCGGTCTCGGCGGTGTTGGAGGTGAAGTCGCTGACGGCGTCGGTCAGTGAGTACGGAGACCCGGTGCGGGCAAGGGGGATGGTGTCGGCGGCGTGCAGGCTGCCGGTTCCGGCGGGTTCCAGAGTCATCATCCGGGCGCCGAGGACGGTTGCTGTTCTGATGTGGGCGGTGGTCTGTGTGCCCAGCGTGACCGTGCCATCGAGAGTGAACGTCACCAGGGCGTTTCCGCGACTGAGGGTGACGGCGCTTACGGTGCCCTTGGTGACGCCGGAGACCTTGACGTCGTTTCCCGGCGACAGCCCACCGGCGTCGGCGAACACCGCGTGGTACCTGATCGACGTGGCCCACGACCACAGTTTCTGCGGTTGAAGGCCGACAGCGATGACGAGAATGACCAGCACCAAACCGATGAGTCCGGTGCGCATCAGTTGCGATCCGCGGTATTTCAGCATCAGGGCTCCCCGCAGCGTCCGGTGTTCTGCATGATCCAGGGGAAGTACGCGGTGCGGCCTTGCAGATCCGTCACGCGAACGTTCATGCCGCACAGGTACTGGTTGATGAAGCTGCCGTAGGCGCCGAGGCGAACCAATTTCCGGTAGTTGGCGGGCGCCTTCTGCAGCGCGAGATCCATGCGGGCCTTGTCTTTGTCGTTGTCCAGCAATGTGGCCATTCGATTGAGCTGGTTGACCGTTCCTGTGAGAGGCGGCCGGGCCTGTGTCATCAGTTCGGCCAGGGAACCTGTTCCGTTGTCCAGAGCGGTGATGGCATCGCCGATCGGGTCACGTTCCTGGGACAGGCCGGTGATCAGCTGTTGCAGGCGGGTTACGGCGCCGGAGAATTTGTCGCCGTCCTTGGCGACTGTCGCAACGACAGTGTTCAGATTGTCGATCAATTGTTGAACCGTCTGGCCGTTGTCGGCCAGTGCCGTCGTGAATGAAGTCGTTTGAGCCATCAGCGATTCCATGGTCCCGCCTTGGCCCTGCAGAATCTGGATCAGCGAATTGGTCAGCGCGTTGACGTTCTGGGCATTGAGCCCTTGGATGACGGGTTTGAGGCCGCCCAGGAGCAGGTCGAGGTCCAACGCGGGCTCCGTGCGGTCGGCCGAAATCTGCGTGCCGGCCTGTTGGATTTTGGTCGACCCCGGGTTGTCCACGAGCTCCAGGTACCGGTTGCCCACCAGATCGAGGTAACGCACAACGACTTTGGTGCCGGTGGTCAGCACGACGTCGCGGTCGGCGTCGAAACCTACGACCACAGTGTTGTCAGGTCGCAACGCGATGCTGTCGACCGTGCCGACCCGGATGCCCGCGACTCGCACGGAGTCACCGGTTTTCAGGCTGGAGGCGTCGGTGAACACTGCCGAGTAGGTGTTTGTCGAGCCGGTTCGGTATTGCCCGAGGATTGCGAAAAGCGCTGCGGTCACCAGGAGCATCGTGATGCCGAAGGCGCCGAACTTCAGAGCGGTCGAGTTGTGACGCGTCATCCGGGTTGCCCTGTCTGAGCAGTGTTGCGCGGTGGTCCGTCGAGCGGGCCGAACAGAGCTTGCTTGAGGGCATCAGAGTTCAACAGGATCCCTTGATTTCCGTACTGTGCGGGGTTGGCGTCGATGTCGGTGACCACGAACGGTGGCCGCTCCCCGAAGCCCACGTTGGGCAGGCCCATGCATTGCGGACCGCCCGACGCGGCGACCTTCGGCAGGTTGCCCGGATAGCGGTAGCGTTCGGTGCCCAGCAGGAACGAGTCCAGCAGCATGATCCCGGGCAACGGTTGCGGCGGTCCCATCGCGAGCGGCTCCATGCCCTTGAGCGCGCAGGTGAGTGCTTGGTTGTACTGATTGGTCAGGTTGGTCGTGGGTACCAATAGGTGCATGGCGTCGACGACCGCGTTGCTGTTGGTACCGACTACGTCATTGCCGATGTCTGCCAATCCGATGGCGCTCAGCAGTACCGAGTCGAGGTCCTGCTGGCGCTCGACGATGGTGTCGCTGAGCTGAGATGCGTTGCGTGCGGCGTCCATCAGATCGGGGCCGGCGTCGGCATAGGCACTGAGTACCTTTGGAGCAGTGGCGATTTCCTGGCTCATTGCCGGAAGGCTCGGATCGATCTTGGCGAGCATGGCGTCGAAATCGACCAGGGTCTGACCGAGTTTGTCGCCGCGGCCGCCCAGCGCTTGGGCCATGGCGCCGAGTGCTTCGTTGAGTTTCTCGGGTTGGACCTGGGACAGCACATCCACCAAGTGCTCGAAGACCGTGTTGATCTCGACGGTGACGTGGCCGGCGTCGAGAACCTGTCCCGCGTGCAGCGACTGGGCAGATGGTTCGGCCGGCGGCACGAGATCGACGTACTTGGCGCCGAACACCGTGCTGGACACGATCTGCACCCGGGTATTCGCCGGAATCAGTTGGAGGTAGTCCGGATTCATCGCCAGACGAATCGCGGCGCTGCCGTCCGGCCGATTCTCGATGGCGGCCACCTTGCCTACCTGCGCGCCATGGAGTTTCACCTTGGCATCGGGATTCATGATCAGACCCACGCGTGGTGAGAGCACTGTGACGGATGCCGTGGACGTTGCACCGCCGCGGAACAACACAACGGCACCGACGACGAGGGCAGCGGCCAGCCCCATTGCAGCACAGCCGGTGAGCAAACGTACTGAGTCACGTGACATTCGATGCCTACTTAGCCAGAGAGATTGAAGTTGCCGTTGGGCCCGTAGATGGCCAGTGAGATGAGCAGCGTGATGGAGACGACGACGATCAGCGAAGTGCGGACGGCATTGCCGACTGCCACACCCACCCCGGCCGGGCCGCCGCTGGCGAAGAAGCCGTAGTAGGTGTGCAACAGCAGGATTGCGAGCGCCATCAAGACCGCTTCCAGGAACGACCAGAGCAGGTCGATCGGGTTGAGGAACGTGTCGAAGTAGTGGTTGTACAGGCCGCCGGACTGTCCGAGTAGCACCACGGTGGTGAATTGGCTTGCGACGAAGGACAGGATCACCGCGATGGCGTACAGCGGTGTGATCGCGAGCATTCCCGCAGCGATACGGGTGCTGACAAGGTACTCGACAGATCGGATGCCCATGGACTCGAGTGCGTCGATCTCTTCGTTGATCCGCATCGCGCCCAACTGGGCGGTGACGCCGGCGCCGAAGGTGGCCGCCAGGCCGATCCCCGCGACGATGGGTGCCGAGATTCGGACGTTGATGAACGCCGCCAGGAATCCGGTCAGCGCTTCGATGCCGATGTTGCCCAGCGAGCTGTACCCCTGGATCGCCAGGACGCCGCCCGTGGCGAGAGTGAGAAATCCGACAATGACGACGGTGCCGCCGATCATCGCCAACGTGCCTGCGCCCATGCTGATTTCAGCCATGAGCCGGATCACTTCGCGTCGGTAGTGCGCGGCGGCGTAGGGCACCGCGGCAATCGCACGACCGTAGAACAAGATGTGATCGCCGATGCCGGAGGTGATCTTCACGGGCGTCTGAACGGCGCGTGTCAGCCGCGGGTACGTGGACCGAAGCGGCGCTGTGCTGCGGGTCATCGTGTGGTCATCTGGATGCCGATGGCGGTGACCACCACATTGACCACGAACAGCGACATGAACGCGTACACGACGGTCTCGTTGACGGCGTTGCCCACCGCTTTGGCGCCACCACCGGAGATGGTGAGTCCGCGGTAACAGGCCACTACGCCGGCGATGAGGCCGAACAGCGTCGCCTTGATGCAGGAGATGACGACTTCGGGAACACCGGTGAGCAGAGTGATGCCGGCGGCGAAGGCACCGGGGTTGACGTCCTGCACGAATACCGAGAACAGGTATCCGCCGAGGATGCCGATGATGACCACAAGACTGTTGAGGAGCAGTGCGACGAGTCCCGAGGCCAGCATGCGCGGGGTCACCAGCCGCTGCACGGGATTGATCCCGAGCACTTCCATGGCGTCGATCTCTTCCCGGATGGTGCGCGATCCGAGATCGGCGCACATGGCGGTCGCGCCGGCGCCGGCCACGATCAGGACCGTCACCATGGGACCGACCTGTGTGACAGCGCCGAACGCGGCACCGGCTCCGGAGAGATCGGCGGCACCCAGTTCGCGGAGCAAGATGTTCAGAGTGAACGACACCAATACGGTGAACGGGATTGCGACGAGAAGTGTGGGTGCCAGCGACACGCGCGCGACAAACCATGACTGGTCGAGGAATTCGCGCCACTGGACCGGCCTCTGGAACGCGAATTTGGCGGCGTCGGCCGTCATGGCGAACAACCCGCCGACCGCTTGCAACGGACCGGCGAACGATCGCTGCGGCATGACGTACTCCGTTTCTCTACCGGGACCTGCGGGTCAATGTGACCCGGGACACGTCCCACCGAGGAAGATTGGCAGCCGCGCTTCGGGCCCCGCCATCGCGATTCCCTCCTACCGGGATTTCGGGAATGGGCTGCTGCGTTCGGAGTGGATCAACTCTCGGCCCAGAGGTCGGCGGTGTGAGCTGCCGAATTCCCGCTCAGCGGATGCGGCCGTCGGTACGCCACAAGGGGCCAGGCACATTGGGAGTGGCGACTCCCTCGGTGGAGTCGGCGGCAAATCGATTGCGAGACAGCGAGTGCCGCGCTAGTTACGTCGACCGATGACCAACGCGGCGACGCCGGCAAGCGTGAGGATCGTGAGAGCCGTGATGTCGAATGCCGGCCGGCCACCGAGATCCCGGTCGATCACGTGCGAGACGACGTGGAGCGCTTCGAACGCGATGAAGCCGCCGAGCGCCACCTCCACGGGTGACCGCTGCGCCGCGGCCAGCAGCATCGCGACTCCGACACCGATCTGCAGGACGCCGGCGTCATGCAGAAGGTGGCGGTTGTAGGGCTCGAACGGTGCGAGCACCTCGAAGAACGACATCGGTGCGACGAACGCCCAGATGCCGAGGATCAGCGTTATCAGGCCGAGGATCGCGCAGGTCACCAGCACGATCCGCAACGGTGTTCGCGTCGTCATTGCTCGAGATTAGGCGCGCAATGGCCCAGTGTCAGGCGCCACTTTGGCGGTGGTACCGGGTACCACTTACGTCGCGCGAGCAACTGCGGCCGCAATGCTCCGCACGCCGGTGTCGATCTGCGACTCCGTCAGGTTGGCGTAGCCGAGAATCAATCCCGGTGGCGCACAGTCGGGTTCGGTATAGCACCAGGACAGCGGATCGATACGTACCCGCCGGCTCGCGGCCTCGCGGACGATGTCGTCGACGTCGCAGTCGGTGGGCAGGCGCACTGTGAGATGGACGCCGGCGGCGGCGCCGAGCACCTTCGCCTCGGGGAGGTACCGACCGAGCGCTGCCAGTAGTGCGTTGCGTCGGGCAAGATAGCGCCGGCGCATGAGCCGCAGGTGCCGGTCGTAGTCGCCGGAACGGAGCAGTGTTGCGAACGCGAGTTGATCCATGACCGAACTACCGGTGTCGGCAAGACTTTTCGCCGACACCACAGGACCGACAAGGTCCGGCGGTAGGACCATCCAACCGAGCCGCAAGCCGGGGGCCAGTGTTTTGCTCACCGAGCCGAGGTAGACGACGCGGTCGGGGGCCAGGGCATGCAGCGCACCGACGGGTGCGCGGTCGTAACGGTATTCGGCGTCGTAGTCGTCCTCGATGACAATATTGCCCGCGCGGGCCCATTCGAGCAGCGCTGTGCGACGGGCGGGTGACAGGACGACACCGGTCGGAGACTGGTGGGCCGGGGTTGTCAGCACCGCCGATGCCGCGGTGTTGGCGAGCGCGGCGACGTCGAGTCCGTCGTCGTCGACCGGAACGGGCAACGGCTCGATGCCGTGGTGACGGAAAACCATGCGGTGCAACCAGAATCCGGGATTCTCCATCGCAACCGCGCGATCTCCCACCACATGCGCGAGTAATGCGACGGCCTGCGTCGCTCCCGAACACAACACGACACGCTGCGGATCGGCCCGTACCCCGCGGGTGCGTCGTAGGTAGTCCGACACCGCGGTGCGGGCGTCGGGTAGGCCCTTCGATGAAACGTATCCGAGCGACTGAGATTCGATGGACGACAGCCCCTGACGCAGCGCGCGCAACCAACTGTGCCGGGGGAAGCTCGACAGGTCGGGCACTCCGGGTGCGAAGTCTATGTCGAATGTTCGACGGTCCGGGCGTGACGGTTGCGATTCCCCAGTGGCCGTGTCGACTGCGGCAACCGTTGTGCCAGAACCTTGTTGACTCTGCAGGAACCCCTCTGCGACGAGTTGGCTGTACGCGTCGACGACGAGGCGTCGCGACACCTGGAGGTCTGCGGCGAGCACGCGACTGGAAGGCAGACGGGTTTTCGGCGTGAGCCGTCCCGTCCGGATCGCGTCCCGCAGGCCATCGGCCAGCTGGCGATGCAGCGCGCCGGCACCACTGGTCCGGTCCAGCTCGATGAGCAGCTCCGGACCTGAAGTGGTACCCGATTCAATCGAAATATTGGTTCCTAACCTGCGTCCAATAGCGACCTAGCATGAGGCTATACCGCAGGCGCCGTCCGGTGGCGAGGGAATCGAGGAGAAAGCATCGTGAGAATCCTGAAGCGCATCTGGGTACACCTCGTGGTCCTGGCCAAGTCCCGCCAAAACCGTTGGGACCTCCCGGGTTGGCTGATCCGGCGCCCGCTCATCGCAGCAGCGAACGGGCTCTACGAAATGGCGCTGTTGTTCAGCGGCCGGGCGCCGACCGAACTGAAGCTGCTCGCGGGAATCAAAGCCGCGATGTTGACGCACTGTGAATTCTGCATCGACATCTCCGATACCCTCGGCCGGAGTGAGGGGTTCTCGGAGCAGAAACTGATCGCCTTGGTGAACTACCGGGACAGTGATGAGTTCACTCACCTCGAAAAGCTGTGCATTCAATTCGCCGAAGAGATGTCCCGTACGCCCGCGATCATCTCCGAAGGCTTGCGTGAGGAGCTGCTCACGCACCTCAGTAAGGCTCAGTTGATGGAAATCGCTGCCGAAATCGCCTGGGAGAACCAGCGTGGTCGGCTCAACCAGGGTCTGGGCATTCGGCCGATGGACACGGCGGGTGGAACGGTGTGCCTGATCCCGCAGCCCGAGGCGCGAACTGGCACAAACGATTCCGTCGCGTGATGCGCTGGCTGCCAAACGGGCGGGGCTGAGCCCATCACACTCTGGCCCAGGTGATTTCGCGTCGTGACAGTCGAGCGCGACTCGGGGAAGGGCCGGTCTTTTCGTCCGACGGCCGCCCAGCCCGCCCTAGGGCAGTCATCGACGTCACCTCCCATGCGGCCGGGACGCCGAACTCGCGCGCGACACCGTCACGATCGAACGCGCGGAACTGATGTGCACCGAGTCCCATGACCAGCCCTTGAATCGTCATGTGGGCCACCGCCTGTCCGAGGTCGTATCGCGCGAATTCGGAGAACTCCCAGTCCGTGTCTTCGACGAGGACGTGAGCCAGGTTCACGATCAGCAGTGCGGCATCGGGCGCCCAGCGCGCTGAGCTGGGTGCCAGGTGATTCACGATCCGAGAGTGGACGGGGTCGTCACGGCGCCCCACGATGAACATCCACGGCTGGGAGTTGCCCGCCGATGGTGTGAGACGGGCGGCGTCGAGCAGAACGTCGACCTCTGCGTCACTCAGGGTCGCGTCCCGGTCGAACGACACCGGGCTGAACCGCTCCACCAATAGAGGATGAACTCCGTCGGCCGCGCCATTCTCACACTCGGTCACACCAGCATCATGAGCGGAAACACCTTGTTTCACAACCAATGTGGGCGTGTCTCAAACTATTGGTGCCCGCGCGAGCCGTTGGGCGAGATTTCGTCCTGGTATTCCTTGAGGGCGGTGAGTGCCTTGTGCTCGGCGGCGTGTTTGGCGTCGGCGAGGGCGGCTTGTTCGACGGCGGAGTCGGCGAACAGGAAGCTGCCGGTGCCGGGCGAGCCGGCGGAGCCGAGCTTGTTCATGCGCTTGGGCAGTGCGGCACCCTGGTATTCCAGCGGGATGGGGTGGCCGTGGTCGTCGACCGGTCCCAGGGGCTGGTGCAGTTCGACGTAGGCGCCGTGCGGCAGTCGCTTGATGATGCCGGTCTCGATGCCGTGCTCGAGGACGGCGCGGTCGCTGCGCTGCAGGCCGACGCACCAGCGGTAGGTCAGGTAGTAGACCACTGCGGGCAGGACGACCATGCCGATGCGGCCGATCCAGGTGGTGGCGTTCAGGGAGATGTCGAACTTGAGCGCGATGATGTCGTTCATCGCGGCCAGAGTGAGCACCATGTAGAACGCGATGGCCATGGCACCGATGGCGGTGCGGACCGGCACGTCACGCGGACGCTGCAGCAGGTTGTGGTGCGCATGATCACCCGTAACCCTGGCCTCGATAAAGGGATAAGCGATGAGCAACGTGAAGACCAGACCCATGATCAACGCCACCGCGACCACAGCGGGGATGGTGTGGCCGAAGGGGTAGAACTCCCAGGCCGGCCAGATACGGGCAAGGCCTTCGGTCCACATCATGTAGAAGTCGGGCTGGCTACCGGCGGACACCTGCGAGGGCTTGTAGGGGCCCAGTTCCCAGATCGGGTTGATCTGCAGCAGACCACCCATGATGCCGAGAACTCCGGTGACCATGGCGAAGAACGCGCCGGATTTGAAGGCGAAGACCGGCATGACGCGGACGCCGACGACGTTCTTCTCGGTGCGGCCGGGGCCGGGGAACTGGGTGTGCTTGCCGAACCACAACAAGATCAGGTGCGTGGCCACAAGGCCCAAAATGATTGCGGGAATGATCAATACGTGGAGCGCGTACATCCGTGGGATGATGGTCTGGCCGGGGAAGTCCCCGCCGAAGAGGGCCCAGTGCATCCAGGTGCCGATGACCGGAATGCCCAGGGTGATCGAGGACAGCGCGGCGCGCAGACCGATACCCGAGAGCAGGTCGTCGGGCAGCGAGTAGCCGAAGTAGCCCTCGAACATGGCCAGGATCAGCAGCAGCGCACCCGTCACCCAGCTGGCTTCCCGTGGCCGACGGAACGCACCGGTGAAGAACACCCGCGCCATGTGCACCATGATCGACGCGGCGAACATCAGCGCGGCCCAGTGGTGAATCTGACGCACCAGAAGGCCGCCGCGGACCTCGAAGCTGATGTCGAGTGCGGACTCGTAAGCGCGCGACATCTGCACACCGCGCAGCGGCTGGTAGACGCCGTTGTACGTGACTTCAGCCATCGACGGGTCGAAGAACAGCGTCAGGTAAACGCCGGTGAGCAGCAGGACCACAAAGCTGTACATGGCGATCTCACCGAGCAGGAAGGACCAGTGCGTCGGGAAGACCTTGTTCAGTTGCCGACGCACCGCCGCGGACGGGTGGTACCGCGAGTCGATCGCAGTCCCCTGGGCGGCGGCGCGATTCGACGCTGGCATGTGTCGTGGAGTTCGCGTGACCGTACCGGCCTTCATGTCCTGCCTCCTTTGATGAACGCCTTACCTCTGAGATGCATCTGGAGCCCGTTTTGTGACAGGTCCACAATGTGACGTGCATCACAAAGTTGGAGGCGCTACTTCTCGGCGAGCTGCTTGAAGTTGAGTAGCTGCCGTCGGGCCATCACGAGATCCCCCACACTGAGTAGGGGAGCGGCGAGCCGCCACGACTGTGGCGCAGTCACTTTCAGTACCAATCGAGTTCTGTGGTCGTCTAGCGGGGTGAGCCGATAGGACATGTGAGCGCCCATGATCTGCGCCGTCAACTGCGCTTGGTGGTCCACCGAGAGCACCTTGCCCAATGGCCGGCCGGCACTGGCGGTGAACGGATCACCGGGCCGGGGATCGTTCAGGTTGTGCAGCTTGCGCGGTGACTCCCGGCCCAGATTGTCGATCCAGTCGTAGGAGTACGGTGCCAGGCGCACTTGAACAACCCACGGCCACAACCGATCTGGTAGGGTGTTGACGGTGACTCCGCGCCACGCCTCGAGCGATGGGCTGGCGACGTAGCTGTCGCAGTCGTATCGCGCCATGGTTTCGGCGTCGGTGACGCCCCAGCGGTCACCGATCATCGGATGACCACCTTGTTCATCAGGTATGGAGCGGCCGTGCGATGGATGGGGCCGATGGCCCGCCAGATCACCGCCGCAGGCCGCTGCTGTTTGTAGTGCAGTGCGGTGATGAGTTGGCCTGTCGAGGCATCGACTCGCCGGAGGATCAGAGTTCCGTCCATCAGCGGCGATTCGGCCTCCAGGTGAACCGCATCGGGAGTCGACACCGCGATGCGCCAGCCGAGGATATGCTGCGGTGAGTCCGCCGGCCCGAGCCGGAATCGCAGTAACGCCTTGTGGGCGAACCGGATTCCCTCGCGGAGGGCTGGACTGGATTGTTCGAGCGCCTGCCGTGCCAGCGTTTCGGGCGTACGCGCGTCAGATTCAGCGACGGTGACTTCGAAGACGTCGAGGTAGTCAGCCTGCCGGAGGCTTGGGGGCAGAGCGGCGCTTGCCAGGCTCACCTGGCGCGCATGCCCAACTGCCAACTCCGTCGCCATGACTACGAGGCTAGGTACTCATTGGCCGCTTGTCAGGGGCCAGTTTCGTGGCGGAACCGGGTACCACTCGGGTGGGCACCGCGCTCTCATGGCAAGTTCAACGAGCGTCGGGACGGCGAGACGGCGGCGACCGCCGCGTGTGGTCCGGTGTGTAGACGCTTTGAGTCGGCAACGTCTTGCGGCATTGCAAAATTCGGAACGCGATGTACCAGGATCTTGGTGGCAGTTCTGTGGTTTTGGGACGGTGATGATCGCGTTGCCGGCTGTTGACGATCAAAACCGCGTCGTCCATCGCTCCTTTACGCAAGGTGTAGAACGACTTTCGGCATTGTCGTACTCGTCGCAGAATGCCGAGCTCCCCACGGGACGCATCAGGTCACCCGATGGGCTTCACCACGATCAGCCGCACTGTCACCGGTGTCCTGATGTAGGCCGAAAAACTCCTTGCTGTTCGAACATGTGTTCGATACAATTGGGCATGGGAATCACACCGGATCTCAACGCTCTTCTCGATCACCTGCGTGGCGTGGCCGTCCCCGACGACATGTCCCGGGACGACGCGGTGGCGGCCATGACGTGCGTGATGAAACTGCGCAATGTGATCGATCATCTGGCGGCGATGCTGACCGGGGTGTTGGACCGCTGCGGGGTGGCGGCCGCGCAGGGGCGGACGCCGCGGGAGTTGTTGATGGCGTTGGGGTGTGCGCCATCGGTGGCCGAGCGCTTTATCCGGGTATCGGGAGCCTTGTCGGCGTTGCCCACGCTCGCGGCGCATGCCGCTGATGGGGCGATCTCCGGGGAGCATGTGGATGCGATCGTCAAAGGCATCAACCACATCCGAGCCCGCGCACCCGGTGAGGTAGACGAGGAGACCCGGTTCGGGCAGGTGACCGATCTGTTGGGGCAGTTCTTCTCCGGCGCCACCCCCGCAGACATCGGGGCCCGCGCCCGCCGGTTGGGCAACCGGCATGCGGCCGCCGAAGGTGGCCTGCCGGCGGCCGAGGACCGGTCGGTCAACACCGCCGACCACCGCGTCACCAGCGACGGGCGGGTCCAGATCCGGGCGGACCTGGACGCCGAAGTCGGGGCCAAGTACATCGCGGCGATCGAACAAGGATCGGCGCCGCGGCCCGAACCCGACGGCAGCCCCGACACCCGCACGGCGGGCCGGCGGCGGGCCGACGCGCTGGAAGCGGTGCTGGACATCGCCGCCCGCGGCGGCGACACCGCTTACGCGCCGCGCACGCAGCTACTGGTGACCGTGCCCGCCGACGCCCCGGACCTGGCGGCGTTGGAATTCATCGGGTCGATCAGCACCATGACCCTGGAACGAATCTGCTGCGACACCACCGTCACCACCATGATCGTCGACGGCGAACACGTACCCCTCGATATGGGGCGGGAGAAACGTTTGTTCCCGGCGCACCTGCGCAAAGCGCTGTATTTGCGGGATCAGTGCTGCATCAAATGCGGCGCCCCACCCGGACGCACCCACGCCCACCACATCATCCACTGGACCCACCACGGTCAGACATCACTAGCCAACGGGTGCCTGCTGTGCCCGGCCTGCCACGCCAACGTCCACCACGACGGCTGGGACGTCGTCATGGGACTGGACAAACACCCCTGGCTCATCCCACCCGCGGCCGTCGACCCACACCGAAAACCCATCCCCGCCCACAACCGCCGCACCATGCGCCTCGACACAGCCGCCTAACACCTAAAGCATTGCGCACCTTGACAACTCAACAGTGTTCGGGGCCGGGTGTCGGCCCGCAGCCGGCCGCGGCGGCCCGGCCGTTGGTCAGCCACTCACCGCAGGAACTGACCCGCGTGGTTGGCCAGGTCGAGCACCGGCTGCGGGACGGCGCCCAGCGCCAGCGTCACAAAGGCGGTGAGCCCGATCATCGCGGTGCTCAGACTGCCCGACTGAACTTGCGGGCCGTCCTCGACCGCATCAGTGAAGAACATCAGGACGATCACGCGGACGTAGAAGTACGCGGCGACGGCGCTGACGATCACACCGATGACGACAAGCGATGCGGCACCACCTTCGGCTGCGGCTTTGAAGACGGCGAACTTGCTGACGAATCCACTGGTCAGGGGAATGCCGGCGAAAGCAAGCAAGAACAACGCGAACACGACACCGAAGAATGGATGCCGGCGTCCGAGTCCGGCCCACCGCCGCAGGTCATCTTCCTCGTCCCCGTCGGCGCGGCGCACCACACTCACGACCGCGAATGCGCCGAGCGTGCTGAAACCGTAGGCGAACAGGTAGAACAACGACGCCGACAGTCCGTTGTCGTTGAGCGCGATCACGCCGGTGAGGATGAAGCCGGTATGTGCCACCGAGGAGTACGCCAGCATGCGCTTGACGTAGTTCTGCGCGATGGCGATCACCGTGCCCACCGCCATGGACAGCACCGCGATGATCGACAGCACCGGCCGCCAATCATTGGCCAGCGCCGGCAGCGCCACGTAGCAGACCCGCAGCAGCGCGCCGAAGGCGGCGATCTTGGTGGCCGACGCCATGAAGGCCGTGACTGGTGTGGGTGCCCCTTGATAGACGTCGGGCACCCACGAATGGAACGGCACCGCACCGACTTTGAACAACAGGCCCACGCACAGGAGCGCGATGCCGATGAGCCCGAGGGAGGCCGGGCCGCGGCCGGCAGCGACGCCCGAGAGGCTCAGGCTGCCGGAGTAGCCGTAGAGCATCGCGACACCGAAGAGGAAGAACGCCGACGAAAATGCCCCCAGCAGAAAGTACTTCAGTGACGCTTCCTGCGACAGCAGCCGATTCCGGCGGGCCAGACCGCACATCAGGTACAGCGGCAGGGACAGCACCTCGAGCGCGACGAACATCGTCAGCAGATCATCGGACGCGCCGAACAGCATCATGCCGCCGAGCGCGAACATCGCCAGCGGGAACACCTCGGTCTGGGCGACACCGGTCTTGAGGGCGATCTGCTCGGCGGCGCTACCGGGCACTGTCGCGGCCTGCGGGGTGAACGCGGCCAGCCCACTGCCGTCCGAAACCCGTTGTGCCATCAGCAAGGTGGCCAACAGGCTGACCCCCAGCAGAGTGCCCTGCAGGAAGAGCGCCGGGCGGTCGATGGCGATGGCCCCGAGGACTGCAGGCCGGCCGATCGCCGAACCCAGGTGCAGCGCTTGGGAAACCACGGCCACCAGGGCCACCGCCTGGCCACCGATACTCAACACCACTTGGGCGCGGTACCGCGCCGGGCGCGGTGCGAAGGCTTCCACGAGCACACCTGCCAGCGCGATGCCGAACACGATCAGCATCGGCGACAGCAGGCCGTACTCGACGGACGGCGCGGGGATGGGCGTCACCGGGCGACCCCCTGGGCGGTACTCGACGAGGTATGTCCGACAGCCGGATTGATGACGTCCAACGCGGGCTTGGGGTAGACGCCGAGCACCAGCAGCAGGGCGACCAACGGCACGACCACGGCCAGTTCCCGCGGTACGAGGTCGCGCAGCTTGTCATTGCCGTCGGCGACGGGGCCCGTCATCATCCGCTGATACATCCACAGGATGTAGAGCGCGGAGAGCACCAGGGCCGTGGCCGCGACGGCGGTGACGGCCGGGTAGTGGATGAATGTGCCGACCAGAACCAGGAATTCGCTGATGAACGGTGCCAGGCCGGGCAGCGACAGCGTCGCGAGTCCGGCGATCAGGAACGTGCCGGCCAGTATCGGTGCGACGGTCTGCACACCGCCGTAGTCGGCGATGGCGCGAGACCCGCGGCGGGACACCAGGAATCCGGCGATCAGGAACAGCGCGGCGGTCGAGATGCCGTGGTTGACCATGTACAGCGCGGCGCCGGACTGCGCCTGCTCGGTCATCGCGAAGATGCCCAGAATGATGAAGCCGAAGTGCGAGATCGAGGTGTACGAGATCAGGCGCATGACGTCCGTCTGTCCGATGGCGACGATGGCCCCGTAGACGATGCCGATAACGGCCAGCGCAATGATCAAGGGCCGGAATGTCGCTGCGGACGACGGGAACAGCTGCAGGCAGTACCGGAGCATGCCGAATGTGCCCACCTTGTCGACGACAGCCATCATCAGGACAGCCGTGGCCGGCGTGGCGTGCACCGCCGCGTCGGGCAGCCAACGGTGCAGGGGCCACAGAGGTGCCTTGACTGCGAACGCGAACATGAACCCACCGAACAGCGCATTGGCTATCCCCGGGCTGATGTTGAGGGTGCCGTAGCGCACAGCGTCCGCGACGGCACGGAAGTCGAAGGAGCCGTGGTTGAAAGCGGGACTGTTGGCGGTGGCAACGTACAGTCCGATGACCGCGGCCAGCATGATCAGGCCGCCGAACAGGTTGTACAGCAGGAACTTCACCGCTGCTTTGGACGCGGCGGGCCGGTCCGCGCCGAAACCGCCGATGAGGAAGTACATCGGGATCAGCATGGCTTCGAAGAACACGTAGAACAGCAGGATGTCCAGTGACACCAGGGAGATCAGCACCATCGATTCGACGGCGAGGATCAGCGCGAAGTAGGCGTGGGTCGACTTGGCCTGCGCGCCGGCATCATTCGAGTCGCCGTCATTCCAGCCGGCGATGATCAGCAGCGGTACCAGGACAGCGGTCAGTGCGACCAAGACCAGGGCCACGCCGTCGACCCCGAGGATGTAGCCGGTGCCGAACGACGGTATCCACGGGTGGTTCTCGACGAACTGGTAGCGCGCCCCGGCCGGGTCGAAGCGCAGCGCCAGCACCAGCGCGATGACGAGCACCACCAGCGACACCGCCAGGGCCCCCCAGCGGGCGAAAGCCCGTGCGCCGGCGGGCAACAGGATCACTGCCGCACCGCCTGCCATCGGGACGGCCCACAACGCTGTCAGCCACCACATTCCGGTCACCACACCCTCACCGTGAGAATGGCGGCCGCAATCAATGCCGCTCCGGCCAACATGGACAGCGCATACGACCGGGCAAACCCGTTCTGCCAGCGTCGAAGATCCTGCGACCCGGTGCGGACCAGCGCGGCGAGCTCACGGGTGACGCCGTCGACCGCGACGTCATCGAAGTCGACAAGGTTCTCGGTGAGCCGCCGGCCCGGCACCATCAGCGCCCGCTCGTTGAACGCATCGCCGTACAGATCGTTGCGCGCGGCGACCGTCAACCCGGAGACGTTGACCGGGGCGCTGATCGGGACGGGTTGGCGCGCATACATCCGGTAGGCGATCGCGACGCCGACGCCGACCACCGCGAGCGTGACGACCGTGAGCAGCCAAGCGGGCACCGTATGCTCGGGCTCGTGGAAGCCGACGACCGGTTCGAGCCAATGCTCCAACTTCCCACCGACGGCGAGAAGCGCGCCCGCACCGATCGATCCGGCGGCCAGCACCACCATCGGCCAGCCCATGACCGACGGCGACTCGTGGGGATGCGCCTCGGCACGCCAGCGCTTTTCGCCGAAGAACGTCATCAGCATGACGCGGGTCATGTAGAACGCCGTGATGCCCGCGCCCAGCAGGGCGGCGCCGCCGAACAGCAGACCCTTGGCGCCGCCGGCCGCGAACGCGGTCTCGATGATGGGGTCTTTCGAGAAGAACCCGGACAGCGGCGGGATACCGACGATCGCGAGGTAACCCATGCCGAACGTGGCGAACGTGACGGGCATGGCGGTGCGCAGCCCGCCGTAGCGGCGCATGTCGGTCTCGTCGTCCATGGCGTGCATCACCGAACCGGCACCGAGGAACAGGCCGGCCTTGAAGAAACCGTGCGCCAGCAGATGCAGGATCGCGAGCGCGTAGCCGGCGGGTCCGAGACCCGCGGCCAGCATCATGTAGCCGATCTGGCTCATGGTCGACGCCGCGAGGGACTTCTTGATGTCGTCTTTGGCGCAGCCGATCACCGCGCCGAACAACAGCGTGACGGCCCCGACGACGGCGACCGCCAACCGGGCGTCGGCGGACTGGTTGAAGATCGGAGCCGACCGCACCACCAGGTACACGCCGGCCGTGACCATGGTGGCCGCGTGGATCAGCGCCGACACGGGGGTCGGGCCCTCCATCGCATCCCCGAGCCACGATTGCAGCGGTACCTGAGCGGACTTGCCGCACGCCGCCAGCAGCAACAGCAGACCGATGAGCGTGGTGGTCGCCGCTGGAAGAAGCGGCGCCTGCGCGAAAACACCCGTGTACGAGAGGGTTCCGGTGTGCGCGAACATCGCCGCCAGGGCCAGCGCCAGGCCGATGTCACCGACCCGGTTGACGACGAACGCCTTCTTGGCGGCCGTCGCCGCCGACGGCTTGTGCGACCAGAACCCGATCAGCAGGTACGACGCCAGGCCGACGCCTTCCCACCCGACGTACAGACCGAGATAGTTGTCGGCCAGCACCAGCAGCAGCATGGCCGCGACGAACAGGTTGAGATAGGCGAAAAAGCGCCGCCGGGCCGGGTCGTGCGCCATGTAGCCGATCGAATAGATGTGGATCAGCGCGCCGACCCCGGTGATGAGCAGGACGAAGCACACCGACAGCTGGTCCAGACGCAAGCCGAAATCGACCTGCAGTTGGGCCACCGGAACCCAGGAGAACAGCGTCTCGTGCACCAACCGGACGTCGTTGTCGCGACCGGACATTGCCGCGAACTGCGTGGCGCCGACGAGGAAGGCGCCGACCACCGTGGCGCAGCCGAGCAGATGCCCCCACGCGTCGGTGGCCTTGCCGCCGAGCAGCAGTATCGCCGCGCCGGCCAGCGGCAGCGCGATCAGCAACCACACCGATGTCGTCATGGTCACTGCTTCAACAGGTTCGCGGCGTCGACCGACGCCGATCGCCGGGTCCGGAATATGGTCATGATGATCGCCAGTCCCACCACCACCTCACACGCCGCCACGACCATGGTGAAGAACGCCACCACCTGACCGTCGAGCTCGCCATGCATCCGGGAGAACGTGACGAACGCCAGATTGGCCGCGTTGAGCATCAACTCGACGCACATGAACATGACGATGGCGTTGCGGCGCACCAGCACACCGGCTGCGCCGATGGTGAACAGCAGAGCCGACAGATACAGGTAGTTGGTGGGATTCACGAGATGTTCCCATCGTTGGTCGAGACACTGCGCCGCGGCAGGATGGCGCTGACGGACATGTCGGCGTCCGAGCCGTCGGGCAGCTTCGCCGGGATGTCGACGGCGTTGTGCCGCGCGTACACCCCGGGGTTGGGCCGTGGTGTCGGGTGCCCGCCGCCGGCGAACCGCTCGATTGCCAGCTCGCGCTGGGTCTTTCGGCGCTCGAACCGTTCGCGGTGGGTCAGCACCATGGCACCCAGCGCCGCGGTGATGAGCAGCGCGCTGGTGACCTCGAAGGCCCACAGGTAGCGCGTGAAGATCAGCACCGCCAGGCCCTGGACGTTGCCGGCCCGGTTGGCGTGCTCCAGCCCGACGAAGTTGGCCCCGAGGCTGCCGATCCCGGCGATCACCGCGATGCCGAATCCGATACCGGCCACGACGGCGGCAACGCGTTGTCCCCGAATGGTTTCGATCAGCGAGTCCGCCGAATCGACACCGATGAGCATGAGGACGAACAGGAACAGCATCATGACCGCACCGGTATAGACCACCACCTGCACGACGCCGAGGAACACTGCGTCCTGGGCGATATAGAGCACCGCGAGGCTGATCATGGTGCTGGCCAGGAACATTGCCGAGTACACCGCTTTGGGGGCGGCCACCATGGCGATGGCGCCGAGCACCGACACGGTACCGAGCACCCAGAACGTCACGGCCTCTCCGGTCACTTGGCCGCCTCGCGCCGCTTCAGGCCGTCCGCGGTGATGTTGCCGCGGTAGTAGTCCTCGTCGGTGCTGCCCTCGGCCATGGCGTGCGGCGGCGCGGTCATGTCGGGTTTCAGCGGCGCCAGGAGCTTGTCCTTGCCGTAGATCAGGTCGGACCGGTTGTCGTCGGCCATCTCGTAGTCGTTGGTCATGGTCAGCGCGCGCGTCGGGCAGGCCTCGATGCAGAGCCCGCAGCCGATGCACCGCAGATAGTTGATCTGGTACACCCGGCCGTACCGCTCGCCGGGCGAGAACCGTTGTTCCTCGGTGTTGTCGGCGCCCTCGACATAGATCGCGTCCGCGGGGCAGGCCCACGCGCACAGTTCGCAACCGATGCACTTCTCGAGGCCGTCGTCGTACCGGTTGAGCTGATGCCGGCCGTGATAGCGCGGAGCGACCGGACCGGGCTCCTCGGGATACTGCTCGGTGACCGGTTTCTTGAACATGGTCCCGAAGGTGACGCCGAAACCGGCGATGGCGTCGATGAACTTGGGCCTACCGGGCATGGTGAACCTCCTTGGCCGGGATGGGCGGCACCGGGAACGCGCCGGGCTGTGGTTCGGCGGCCGGGGCACTCGTGCGAGCCGACCTGCGCCGCACGGTATTCCACAGCGCGCCGGCGATGGCGACCACGGCGACGGCGCCGGCGATGGCCAGCACGACGGGCCAGCTGTCGTGACCCTGCAAACGCAGCGTGCGCACGATGCTGACGAGCATGATCCACGCCAGCGAGATCGGGATGAGCACCTTCCAGCCCAGCGCCATGAACTGGTCGTACCGCAGACGGGGCAGCGTGGCACGGAGCCACATGAACAGGAACAGGAACGCCCACACCTTGCCGACGAACCACAGCAGTGGCCACCAGCCGGTGTTGGCTCCGGGAATGAGGCTCAGCGGCCAGGGCGCCTGCCAACCACCGAGAAACAGCGTGGTGGCGAGGGCGGAGACCGTCGTCATGTTGACGTACTCCGCGAGCATGAACATCGCGAACTTCAGCGACGAGTACTCGGTGTGGAAACCGCCGACCAGCTCGCCCTCGGCTTCGGGCAGATCGAAGGGCGCCCGGTTGGTTTCGCCGACCATCGAGATCACGTAGATCAGGAATGACGGCAGCAGCAGGAAGACGTACCAGCGGCCCTGTTGTGACGCGACGATCTGCGACGTCGACATGGTGCCCGCGTACAGGAACACCGCGGCGAACGACAGGGCCATTGCGATCTCGTACGAGATGACCTGAGCGCTCGACCGCAACCCGCCGAGCAGGGGATAGGTCGAGCCGGAAGCCCAGCCCGCCAACACGATTCCGTAGACCCCGATCGAGGTGACCGCAAGGACGTACAACACCGCGACCGGCAGGTCGGTCAACTGCAGCGGCGTCTCGTGCCCGAAGACGTGGACCAGCGGCCCCATCGGGATGACGGCGAACGCCATGATCGCCGGGATCACCGAGATGATCGGCGCCAGCAGGTAGATCGGCTTGTCCACCCCGGCCGGGACCAGCCCTTCTTTGAGGGCGAGCTTGATGCCATCGGCGAGGCTCTGCAGTAACCCGAACGGCCCCACCCGGTTCGGCCCGATGCGCATCTGCATCCAGCTCAGGACTCGTCGTTCGAGCAGGATCGCGACGAGCACCGTCAGCACCAGGAACACAAAAATGCCAAGGGCTTTGGCGAGGACCAGCCACCACGGGTCCAGGCCGAACGAGGAGAGGTCGGGATAGTTCACGTTGCCGCCCCGCTGATCGAGACGACCGCGCCGGGGGCGACGCCGAGCGTGGCATGGACGGGCGAACCCGGCGAGTTCAGCGGCAGCCACACCACGCCGGTCGGCATGTCGGTGATCTCGAGCGGCAGGGTGATGCTGCCGCGATCGGTACTGACGGTGAGGGTTTCGGACGCGCCGACGCTCGCGGCCGTGTCGGGCGACAAGCGGGCCACCGCCGGACGCGCCGTGGCGGCCAGATGGGGTTCGCCGTCCTGCAGCCGGCCGGCGTCCAGCAGCATCCGCCAGCCGGCAAGAACCGCCTGACCGGGACCGGGCACGGGGTTCGGGGGCGCGGTGAATTCCGGTGCGGCGGGCCGTGGTCCGGTCCAGCACCCCAGTCGGTTCATCTCGTTGCGCACGGTCGCGACATCGCGCAGACCCAGATCGATGCAGTGCTCGTCGGCGAGCGCGGCCAGCACCCCCATGTCCGCTCGCGTGGCGGGCGGCAGCGCCGCGCCGAATGCGCGATGTCGGCCTTCCCAGTTCACGAAGCTGCCGGCTTTCTCGACGACGGGTGCCACCGGGAACACCACGTGCGCGAGATCGGTGACGGCGCTGCGACGTACTTCCATGCTCACCACGAACTTCGCGGCGCCGAGCGACTGCTGCGCCAGTGCTGGGTCGGGTAGATCGGCCAGCTCGACACCGGCGACCAGGACAGCCTCGAGCTCGCCGTCGGCTGCGGCGGCGAGGATCCCGGTGGTGTCGCGGCCCGGAGCGTCGGGCAGTTCGTCGACGTGCCAGGCGACGGCAACTTCCGTGCGTGACGGCACATCGGTCACCAAACGACCGCCGGGCAACAGATTCGGGGCCGCACCGGCTTCCAGTGCACCGCGCTCGCCGGCCCGCCGTGGTACCCAGCCGACGGCCGCGCCGGTCCGCTCGGCCAACCGGGCCACAGCGGAGAACCCGCCTGGGATACCGGCCAGCCGCTCACCGGTGAGGATGACCGAACCGGGCGGCAACACCTCGACGGCGTCGAGGGCGCGGGGTTCGCGGCCGGGTGCGGCGGAGATGAGGGTGCCGCCCATCTTCGCCAGACCGCGGCTCGCGAACGGCGCCACCGCAACAACTTTCAGACCGTGCTTGCGGAAGGCCTTGCGCAGCCGCAGGTAGATGATCGGCGATTCGTCTTCCGGCTCGAACGCGACGAGCAGCACGACGGGCGCCTGCTCCAGGTCGGCGTACGTCACCCGCATCGGCTGACCCGCGACGGACGCCGCCAGGAACTGGGCTTCCTCGTCGCTGTGCACCCGGTTGCGGAAGTCGATGTCGTTGGTGCCCAGCACAATCCGCGCGTACTTGGCATACGCATAGGCGTCTTCGGTCGTGAGTCGTCCGCCGACCAGCACGCCGGTCCGGGCCCCGGCCGCCGACAGGCCGCGCACCGCGACGGCGACGGCCTCGGGCCACGACGCCGGGCGCTGGGTGCCGTCGGCCTCGCGGATCAAGGGTGTGGTGATCCGGTCACCCTGCGTGGCGTAGGTGAAGGCCCACCGGCCCTTGTCGCAGTTCCACTCTTCGTTCACCTCGGGATCGTCACCGGCCAAGCGGCGCAACACCGTTCCGCGGCGATGATCGGTGCGCTGCGCACAGCCCGAGGCGCAGTGTTCGCAGACGCTGGGGGAGGAGACCAGGTCGAAAGGCCGGGCCCGGAACCGGTACGCAGTCCCGGTCAGCGCGCCGACGGGACAGATCTGCACGGTGTTGCCGGAGAAGTAGGAGTCGAACGGGTCATCGCCCCCGATACCGACCTGCTGCAGTGCGCCACGTTCCAGCAGTTCGATGAACGGGTCGCCGGCGACCTGATTCGAGAACCGCGTGCAGCGCGCGCACAGCACGCAGCGTTCCCGGTCGAGCAGGACCTGCGCCGACAGGTTGATGGGTTTGGGGAAGGTGCGCTTGACGTCCTCGAAGCGAGAATCGGCGCGGCCGTTGGACATCGCCTGGTTCTGCAGTGGGCATTCGCCGCCCTTGTCGCAGACGGGGCAGTCCAGCGGATGGTTGATCAGCAGCAGTTCCATCACGCCGTGTTGTGCCTTGTCGGCGGCCTCCGACGTCACCTGGGTACGCACGACCATGTCCGGGGTGACCGTGGTGGTGCACGACGCCAATGGTTTCCGCTGACCCTCCACCTCGACGAGGCACTGCCGGCAGGCGCCCACCGGGTCGAGCAGGGGGTGGTCGCAGAACCGGGGAATCTGCACCCCGATGAGCTCGGCCGCACGAATCACCAACGTGCCCTTGGGCACACTGATCTGCTGGTCGTCGATGGTCAGCGCCACCATCTCGACCGCGGCCGCGTCCTTCGCCGGCTCGGTGACCGTCATGCGCCCGCTCCTTCCGTGGCGAAGAGCGTGGCGGCGTGCGGGTCGAAGGGGCAGCCGCCATTCAGGTGCGCGACGTACTCGTCGCGGAAGTATTTGAGCGAGGACATGATCGGGCTCGCCGCGCCGTCGCCGAGGGCACAGAACGACTTGCCGAGGATGGCGTCGGAGATGTCGAGCAGTTTGTCCAGGTCGGCGGCGTGGGCCTGTCCGTTCTCCAGCCGGGCATAGATCTGTGCCAGCCAGTAGGTGCCCTCGCGGCACGGCGTGCACTTGCCGCAGGACTCGTGCGCGTAGAACTGGGTCCACCGGCGGACGGCCCGCACCACGCAGGTCGTCTCGTCGAAAATCTGCAGTGCCTTGGTGCCCAGCATCGAGCCGGCCCCGGCCATGCCTTCGTAGTCCAGCGGGACGTCCAGGTGTTCGGATGTGAGCATCGGCGTCGACGATCCGCCCGGCGTCCAGAACTTCAACTGGTGCCCGGCCCGCACCCCGCCGGCGTATTCCAGCAGTTCGCGCAGCGAAATCCCCAGGGGTGCCTCGTATTGTCCCGGCCGGGTGACGTGACCCGACAGCGAGTAGAGCGTGAAGCCGGGCGACTTCTCCGACCCCATGGACCGGAACCAGTCGACCCCGCCGCGGATCACCGACGGGACACTGGCGATCGACTCGACGTTGTTGACCACGGTCGGGCAGGCGTACAACCCGGCGACCGCGGGGAACGGCGGACGCAACCGGGGCTGGCCGCGCCGGCCCTCCAGCGAGTCGAGCAGCGCGGTCTCCTCGCCGCAGATGTACGCACCCGCCCCGGCGTGCACCACCAGATCCAGGTCGTAGCCGGTGCCGGCGATGTTGGTGCCGAGATAGCCGTTCGCGTAGGCCTCGGCGACCGCACCCTGCAGCCGGCGCAGCACCGGAACCACCTCACCGCGCACGTAGATGAATGCGTGGCGGGCGCCGATGGCGTACGACGCGATGATCGCGCCTTCCACCAGCGCGTGCGGCGAGGCCAGCATCAGCGGAATGTCCTTGCACGTCCCGGGTTCGGATTCGTCCGCGTTGACGACCAGATAGTGCGGACGGCCGTCGTCGGGGGAGATGAACGACCATTTGGTCCCCGTAGGGAAACCCGCGCCACCGCGTCCGCGCAGTCCGGAATCCTTGACCAGCGCAATGACTTCGGCGGGTTGCATCCGCAACACCGCCCGCAGCGCCTGGTAGCCGCCCTGCCGGACGTAGCTCTGCAGCGTCCACGACTGCGGCTCATCCCAGTGTCTGCTCAGCACCGGCGCGAGTGTCATTGCGGCGCCTCCATCCCGCGCTCCTGCGCGACGCGCAACCCGGCGAGGGTGGCCGCGCCCGGTTCGGAGTCGTTGCTGCCGGGGCGTTCATCGGGGAAGCCGGCGAGGATGCGTGCGGTGTCCTTGAAGGTGCACAGGGGCGCGCCCCGGGTCGGGGTGACCGGCTCACCGGTCCGCAATGAGTCGACGAGATCACGTGCGGAACCGGGTGTTTGGTTGTCGAAGAACTCCCAGTTCACCATGACCACGGGTGCGTAGTCGCAGGCGGCGTTGCATTCGATGTGCTCCAGCGTGACCCGGCCGTCGGCAGTGGTCTCGCCGGCGCCGAGACCCAGGTGGTCCTCCAGTGATTCGAGGATGGCGTCGCCGCCCATGATGGCGCACAGCGTGTTGGTGCACACCCCGACGAGGTACTCGCCTGTCGGGGTGCGGCGGTACATCGAGTAGAACGTCGCGACCGCGGTGACCTCGGCAGTGCTGAGGTCCAATTGCGCAGCGCAGAAAGCGATTCCGGCAGGGGTGAGGTAGCCGTCCTCGGATTGGACGAGATGCAGCAGCGGCAGCAGCGCGGAGCGGGCACTGGGGTAGCGGGCGATGATCGTCGCGGCGTCGGCGGCCAGGCGCTCGGTCACGTCAGGCGAATACGACTGCGGCCCTTGGCTGATCGGTGGGCCGGGCTCGTCCGGACGCGGCCCGAGACGCAGTTCGATAGCGGTCACCTGTCCACGCCTCCCATCACCGGATCGATCGATGCCACCGCGGCGATGGCGTCAGCGACCATGGAGCCCTCGCACATCACCGACACCGCTTGCAGATTGGTGAACGAGGGGTCGCGGTAGTGCACCCGGTAGGGCCGGGTGCCACCGTCGGACACCATGTGCACACCCAGCTCGCCGCGCGGCGATTCGACGGCGACGTACACCTGCCCGGCGGGCACCCGGATGCCTTCGGTCACGATCTTGAAGTGGTGGATCAGGGCCTCCATCGACGAGCCCATGATCTTGGCGATGTGTTCCTTCGAATTGCCCAGGCCGTCGGGGCCGAGCTTCAGGTCCGCGGGCCAGGCCAGCTTCTTGTCGGTGATCATCACCGGCCCGGTGACCTTGCCGAGCCTCTCGACACACTGCTCGACGATCTTGATGGACTCGTGCATCTCGCGGACCCGAATGATGTAGCGGCCGTAGGCATCACACTGGTCGTCGGTGATGACGTCGAAGTCATACGACTCGTATCCGCAGTACGGCTGCGCCTTTCGCAGATCGTGCGGCAGCCCCGTCGAACGCAGCACCGGTCCGGTGATGCCCAGCGCCATGCACCCGGTCAGATCCAGGTAGCCGACCCCCTGCGTGCGGGCCTTCCAGATGTAGTTCTCGTTGAGCAGATTCTCCATGTCGCGTAACCGCTTGGGCAGCAGCTTCAGCAGTTCCCGCAGTTGCGGCAGGGCCTCGTCGGGCAGGTCGGCGGCCAGGCCGCCGGGGCGGATGTAGGCGTGGTTCATGCGGAGCCCGGTGATGGTCTCGAAGATCGACAGCACCAGTTCGCGTTCCCGGAAGCCGAAGAACATGGCCGACATGGAACCCAGCTCCATACCGCCGGTCGCCAGCGCGACCAGGTGTGACGAGATGCGGTTGAGTTCCATCAGCAGCACCCGGATGATGCTCGCGCGCTCGGGAATGGCGTCGGTGACGCCGAGCAGCTTCTCGACGCCGAGGCAGTACGCCGTCTCGTTGAAGAAAGGCGACAGGTAGTCCATGCGGGTCACGAAGGTGACGCCCTGCGTCCAGGTCCGGTATTCGAGATTCTTCTCGATTCCGGTGTGCAGGTAGCCGATTCCGCACCGGGCCTCGGTGATGGTCTCGCCGTCGATCTCGAGGATCAGGCGCAGCACGCCGTGGGTGGACGGATGCTGCGGGCCCATGTTGACCACGATGCGCTCGCCGGCCACCGCGCTCTCCCGCGCCGCGGCCACGACGTCGGCCCAGTCTTGACCGCCGACGGTGACCACGCGTTCGCGGCCATCGGGTTCGTTGTCCTGAGTCATCAGTTGTAGGCCCGCCGTTCGTCCGGGGGCGGGATCTTCGCACCGTGGTACTCGACCGGGATTCCGCCGAGCGGGTAGTCCTTGCGCTGCGGGTGGCCCACCCAGTCATCGGGCATCTCGATCCGGGTCAGGGCGGGGTGGCCGTCGAAGATGATGCCGAAGAAGTCGTAGGTCTCCCGCTCGTGCCAGTCGGTCGTCGGGTACACCGAATACAGCGACGGCACATGCGGATCGGCGTCCGGGGCGCTCACCTCGACGCGGATGCGGCGGTTGTGGGTGATGGACATCAGCGGGTAGACGGCGTGCAACTCGCGACCGGTGTCGTCGGGGTAGTGCACCCCGGACACGCCCAGACACAGCTCGAATCGCAGCTGGTCGCGCAGTGCCTGGGCCACCGCGACCAGGTGTTCGCGGCGCACCTCGAGGGTCAGTTCGTCGCGGAAGACCACGACGCGCTCGATCGCGGCGCCGAACTCGTCGGGACCGAGGGTCGCCGCCAACGTGTCGACGACGTCGTCGAAGTAACCGCCGTAGGGCCGGGGTGAGCTGCCGGGCAGCGCCACCTCCCGGACCAACCGGCCGTAGCCCGACGTGTCGCCGCTGCCGCGCACACCGAACATGCCGCGCCGCGTCCCGATCACCTCGGGTCCCGTCTGGTCCGGCGCGTCCGTCATGACCGCAGCAGTCCCTTCAGCTCGATGGTGGGGCGGGCCTGCAGGGCGGCTTCCTCGGCCGCGGCGATCGCCTCAGCCCGGTTCACGCCCAGCGGCATCTCCTGAATCTTGGCGTGCAGCTTGAGGATTGCGTTGAGCAGCATCTCGGGCCGCGGCGGGCAGCCGGGTAGGTAGATGTCGACGGGCACGATGTGGTCGACGCCCTGCACCACCGCGTAGTTGTTGAACATGCCGCCGGAGGAAGCGCACACGCCCATGGCCAGCACCCATTTGGGTTCGGCCATCTGGTCGTACACCTGACGCAGCACCGGCGCCATCTTCTGGCTCACGCGGCCCGCGACGATCATCAGGTCGGCCTGGCGCGGCGTCGCAGAGAACCGCTCCATGCCGAAGCGCGCGATGTCGAAGCGCGGGCCCGCGGTGGCCATCATCTCGATGGCGCAGCAGGCCAGGCCGAACGTGGCGGGCCACAGCGACCCCTTGCGTACGTAGCCTGCGACCTTCTCGACAGTGGACAGCAGGATGCCGCCGGGCAGGCGTTCTTCGAGTCCCATGGGTCTGCCCTCAGTCCCAGCTCAGTCCGCCGCGTCGCCAGATGTATGCGTAGGCGACGAACACCGTCAGCATGAACAGCAACATCTCCACCACGGCGAATACCCCGAGCGATTCGAAGGAAACGGCCCAGGGATACAGGAAGACGATCTCGATGTCGAAGACGATGAACAGCATGGCGGTCAGGTAGTACTTGACCGGGAACCGCTGCCCGGTGGTCTCATGCCCGGGGGAGCCTGGGGCCATCGGCTCGATGCCGCATTCGTAGGCCTCCAGCTTGGCCCGGTTGTACCGGCGGGGGCCGATGACCAGCGCGATTCCGACCGAACCCACCGCGAACGCCGCGGCGATCGCGCCGAGTACCAGGATGGGGATGTAGACGTTCATGCGTTCGTCATGCCCTGTGTGGCTCCCTCGTCGAGCTGTCGATGTGAGCTGGCCCACAGCTTAGCTCGGTTAACGGAACGGCCGCCGCATTTTGGCTAGGATCATGATCAGTTCCTGACGTTCCCGCGTCTCATCGCCGCTGACGCGAAGAGTGAACGGCCACAGGCCATTTCGTGCTGGTTAACGCACGGTTTCACCGCTGTGGAGACAGCACCGCCACCACGGCCTCGCCGAGCCGGATCGGGTCGATCGGATGGGGCACTGCAGCCTCCGCGCGCGACCAGGAGGCCAGCCAGGCGTCGTCCGGGCGGCCGGTGAGCACCACGATCGGCGGGCAGTTCGCGACCTCGTCCTTGAGTTGCTTGGCGAGCCCCATCCCGCCGGCGGGTGTGGCCTCGCCGTCCAGGATCGCCAAGTCGATCCCGCCCGCGTCGACGGAACTCACCACGACGGGCGCCGTCGCCACGTCGAGATACGTCAGGTCGGGCAGGTCCGGGTGGATGCGCCGTCCCAGCGCCGTGCGCACCTGGTCACGGGTGTTCGGATTGTCGCTGTACACCAGGATCTTGAGCGCGGAGTCGGCCACGTGCTCAGGCTACGACAGTACGGCGATCAGGTAGGCCGGGTTCGGCTACTCGTCGGCATAGCCCGGATGGGCCACGTCCAGCCGATGCCGCACGAGCGCCCGCAGCACGGGCTCGAGTTCGGGGCCACGGTCGTCGAACTCCCCGTCGCGTATCGCGCGCGCCAGGGCCTGCTCGTCGTCGAATCCCAGCAGCCCCGGTTCTGCGCCGTCCTGAGACAGCTCGCGTTCGACGATCCGCAGCGCGTTCGCGGCCACGCGGGCATGGAAGTTCACCGCGCCATCGGTGGCCGCGCGTACCTCGGTCTCCAGGAACTCGGCCACGGCGGCGACCAGTTCAGCGGCGGTGGGACGGTAATGGCTCATCGGGCCGCCACGAGGTTGAGCAGGTCCCATTCGGTTTCACACACCCGCCGGCCGATGGTCGCCAACTCCACCGACCTGGCCTGTCCGGACAGGTGGCGCTGCGCCTGATACCGGCAGATGATGCCCCAGCGCAAGGTGGCGGACACCAGCCACCAGTGAAAGGCCTTGCGGTCCAGAGTGATTCCGCTGGAGTGCTCATAGGCGGTCAGGAAGTCCTCGATGCGGCCCAGGCCGCCGGCGTCCAGCGTCCGCGGCGCCCCGAAGCGCCAGGCCCGAATGCAGAACCAGGCCAGGTCCTCGGCGCGCGAGCCCAGATGGGTGAGCTCCCAATCCAGCACTGCCGCCAGCCGGCTGCCGTCGACGATCAGGTTGCCCATCCGGAAGTCGCCGTGCACCAACACCGCACCGCCGGTGTCCGCCGGCTGGTTGCGCGCCAACCAGCGGAAGGCCCACTCGAAAGTGGCTGTGGTGTCACCGATCTCGTCGAGTTCGCGCCGCCATGAACTCAGTTGGTCTTCGCTCGACAGCCCGATGCCGGTGGGGTCGGCGCGGTGGATCGCCGCCAGCGCTGCGGCGCATTGCCCGAGAAGGGTGGTCCGGCCGTCGTCGTCGAGTGCGCGCTGGATCTTGCGGACGATGGTCTCCCCGGGTACGAAATCGCACACCAGGAACGGACTGCCGAGGGCCTCCGGTGAGTTGCTGGCCGCCAGCACCCGGGGCACGGGCGCGCCCGTGGCCGCGGCCCGGGACAGCGCGGCGGCCTCGAGCTCCATGCCGGCGTGGATTTCGTCGGGCGGTCCGACCCGCAGGATCAATGGGCGGGCGTCGGCCGCGGTGGTCGCCGCGAACGCCCACGTCGCGCGGCTGGCACCGCCGGTGAGTTCCCGCAGGTTCTCGACGCTGACCTCGCCGAGCTCCGGTTCGAGCACCGCGGCGAGCGCTCGGGCCAATTCCGGCGCGTCGATCACTTGCGCCCGAACTTCAGCATCCGCTGCGCCACCCGGCGAATCTGAATCTCTTCCGCCCCTTCGGTGATCCGGTAGCGGCGGTGGTGCCGGTAGATGTGCTCGAACGGCTCGTGCCGGCTGTAGCCGACGCCACCGTGGATCTGCATGGCTCGGTCGGCCGCCTCGCATACCAGTCTGTTGGCGCGGTAATTGGCCATCGACACCTTGTCGGAAACCTCCATGTGGTGATCCCGATCGAGGTGCCAGGCGGCGTAATACACCAGCAGCCGGACCATCTGGGCCTCGGTCTGCAGCTCGGCCAGCGGCCACTGCACGGCCTGGTTCACCGCCAGGGGCTTACCGAAGACGACGCGCTCGCCGGCGTACTGCGCGGCCCGGTCGATGCAGTACTGCGCGGCGCCCAGACTGCTGGCGGCCTGACGGATGCGGTTCTCGTGCAGGAACGTCTGGCCGACCTCCAAGCCGTGGTCCACCTCGCCGAGCACCGCATCAGCCGGCACCCGAACATCGTTCAGTTCGACCTCGCCGTGGTCGCTCGGCATGTTGAACGTCCACCAGTAGTACGGCACGGTGAAACCGGGGGTGTCGGTGGGCACGAGGAACGCGGTGATACCGACCGCCTGCCCGGGATCCCCCGACGTGCGGGCGAAGATCAGGTCGTGGGTGGCGCGGTGCACTCCGGTGTTCCAGCGCTTGCGGCCGTTGATGATCCACCCGTCACCGTCCCGGACCGCCGTGGTCTCGAGCCAGGTGGCGTCGCTGCCGTGGTCGGGTTCGGTGAGCCCGAACGCCATCGACCGTTCACCGGTGATCATGGCCTCGACCCATTCGGCTTGCTGCGCCGGGGTGCCGAACCGGCTCATCATGATGACCTGCGGGAAGTTGCCGACGATCGATGACTCGTCCTGCAGGTCGTTGTGCAGGCCGAGGCCCTTGTGCGCCAGGTGTTCCCGGATGACGGCCATGTCCAGATTGGTGCCGTCGCGGCCACCGAACTCGCTGGGCAGGCCGTAGCGCAGCCATCCGGCTGCGTCGGCACGGCGGCGCATCTCGTCGAGCAGATCCTCCCATTCCCGGGTGGGCACACCGCCGTTCTCGAGGTCCGTACGGGCGAATTCCCGGCGCCGGTCGAAGTACTGCAGGTTCTCTCGTTCCAGCGGTTTGATCTCCGCCTCGATGAAGGCATCCATCTCTGCCAGCAGGCCCGGAAGGTGTTCCGGTAGAGCGAAATCCACGGTGATCTCTTTCGTCGGTCAGAAGCCGTACAGGGTTTTCTTCCAGATGGTCGACAGGGTGGTGATGGCGTCCTCGTCGCTGATCTGCAGCCCGGAGTCCGGGTTGCCGACCACCACGACGGTGAAGTTCTCGAACAGCAGCGAAATCGCCGCGGCGATGTGTTCGGGATCGAGGCGCTGCCCGGGGTGGATGCCCTGCGCATGGCCTTGCTCCGTGGCGTGGCGGACCGAATCGGCGACCAGGTCCATCCCGAAGCGCCGGAACTCGTTCTGTACCTTGGCGAAGCGCGGCTGCGTGGCGCCCAGCTGGGCGACCGCGATCATGATGCCGATGTTCTGCTTGAAGAGGTTCCAGTACCCCGTCACCACGGTGGTGAAGTACTCGGTGTCCTCGGGGGACTCCGGCAGCGGCACACTCATCCCCGACGGGGTGACGATGTCGTGCAGGAAAGACTCGGCCAGCTCGGCCAGCAGGTCCTCCTTGTCGTCGAAATAGCGGTAGAACACCGCCGACGACTTTCCGGCAGCCGACGTGATGTCGGCCAGCGTGGTGCCGTGAAAGCCCCGCTCGGCGAACAGCTTCCGGGCGGCGAGTTCGATGGCCTCGCGGGTCTGTCGGCCCTTGGCGGTCAAATTTGCGGTGGGCATGCTCAGCCCAGCAGCCGGTCGCCGGCGCGCAGCAGGGCGCTGGGCAGCTCATGGCCCACAACACGCTGCGCCACCATGGCCGCGTCGATCGCCAGGTCCAGGTCGATGCCGGTGTCGATGTCGCTGTCCCGCAACAGGTAGACCAGGTCTTCGGTCGCGATGTTGCCGGTCGCGCCGGGTGCGAACGGGCAGCCGCCCAGGCCGCCCACCGACGCGTCGAGTCGCGTCACACCGGCCTGCACGGCGGCGTAGGCGCTGGCCAGGCCGGAGCCCCGCGTGTTGTGGAAGTGCGCGCCGAGCGGCAGGTCTCCGATGACCGGGCGGACGCGGCTGATCAGGTCGCTGACACGCCGCGGGGTGGTGGTGCCGATGGTGTCGGCGATGGCCACCCGATCCGCCCCGAATTCCATTGCTGCCGCGGCGATATCGACCACCCGGCCCGGGTCGGTCGGTCCGTCGAAGGGGCAGTCCCAGGCGGTGGCGATGATGACTTCGGCGCTGGCGCCGCTGTCGTGGGCCAGGCCGACGATGTCGGAGATCAGGGCCGTCGAATCGGCCGTCGAGCGCCCGACGTTCGCCCGGCTGTGCCCGTCCGCGGCGGACACCACGTATTCCAGCGACCGCATGCCGGCCGCCAGCGCACGGCCGGCGCCGCCGGCCCCCGCCACGAGCGCGGAGAACTCGACGTTGGGAAAAGCGTCCAGCGCCGCGGCCAATTCGGCGGCATCGGCCAGTGCGGGCACCTTGGACGGTGAGACGAATGCGGTGGCCTCGACCTCCTGCACACCGGTGGCAACGATGGCCTCGAGCAGTTCGAGCTTGGCGGACAACGGAATCGGGTCTTCGAGTTGCAGGCCGTCGCGCAGGCAGACCTCGCGGACGGTCACGTGGGCCGGCAGGTCGGTCACAACACACCCTCCTCGCGCAGTGCCGACAACTGCCCGGCATCGAGACCGAGGAGACGGCCGAACACCTCCGCGTTGTCCTGGCCTGGCCGCGCCGAGCCACCGTTGCGGATGGTGCCGGGCGTGTCCGAGAGCACCGGGACGACGCCGGGACCCTTCACATTGCGTTGCACCCGTTCGTCCCAGTGGTCGGCAATCATGTTGCGTGCCTGCAGTTGTGGGTCTTGTACCACCTCGGCGACAGTGTTGATGGGCCCACTGATCACGCCGGCCTCCGACAGGGTGGCGATGATGTCGTGGGGCTCCCGCTGCGCTGCCCAGTCGCCGATGATCTTGTCGAGTTCGTCCTGGTTGCGGCCACGCGCCAGATGGTCGGCGAACCGTTCGTCGGTCGCCAGTTCGGGCCGGTCCATGGCCTGACAGAGCCGCCGGAACACCGTGTCCTGATTGGCCGCGATCACCACCCAGCTGCCGTTCGCGCTCTGGTAGATGTTCGACGGCGCGATACCTTCGAGCCGGGTGCCCGACGGTCCGCGCACCACGCCGCCGATGTCGTAGTCCGGAATGGTGGATTCCTGGATGGCCAAACAACTTTCGGTGAGTGCCGTATCCACGACCTGGCCCTCGCCGGTGACACTGCGCCGGTACAGTGCGGCGAGCGCGCCTTGCGCGGCGAACATGCCGGCGAGGCTGTCGCCCAGCGACAACGCGAGTCGCGGCGGGGGACCGCCGGGGAAACCGTTCATGTGCCGCAGCCCGCTCGCCGCCTCGGCGACCGACGCGTAGCCGGCCTTCCCGGCGTCGGGACCCGTCTGGCCGTAGCCCGACACCCGCACCAGGATGATGCCCCGATTGCGTTCGCGCAGAACGTCGTAACCCAGGTTCCATTTCTCGAGCGTGCCGGGCCGGAAATTCTCCACGATCACATCGGACTGCTCGACGAGGTCGAGGAACAGCTCCCGGCCGCGCGCGGTGCGCAGGTCGAGCGTCACCGCTTTCTTGTTGCGCGCGTGGACCGTCCAGAAGAACCGGTGGCCGTCGAGCTCGGCCTGGCCCCAGGTCCGGAGCGGATCGGGGGCCGACGGCAACTCGATCTTGAGGACCTCGGCGCCCATGTCGCCGAGCAGCCGGCCGGCGAACGGACCGGAGATCAAGGTGCCGAGTTCGAGCACCCGGATGCCGTCCAGAGCACCCGTCGTCACAGCGAAAACCCCCGCTGGTGCAGCCAGTCCGTGCAGATGCCGACGGCCTGCCGCAGCGTGCCGCGCTGATCCGGTCCGGAGTAGTAGTGGTTGGCGCCGGGAATCTCGTGCATCTCCTTGTCCGGATGCCCGATCGCCTCGTAGAGCCGCCGCGTGTGGCTGGGCGTGCAGGCGTCGTCGGCGAGGTTGCCGATCACCAGTGTCGGCACCGCGATGTCCGGACCCGCCTTCACGGCGTCACCGTTGGCGTCGTCGTAACTCCACTGCGACAGCCAGCTGCGCAACGTACAGAATCGGGCCAGGCCGACGGGGCTCATGTTCACCACTCGAGGATCCCCCAGATAGCACTGTCCCGGGGTGCGTTCGTTGGGATCGACCGTCGGGTCGAGCCAGCGCGGGTCGGCCATGGTGCCGTGCACGACGAACGCGAACTCGTCATCGGGCCGCCCCGCCGCCTTGAGCTCGGCGAGCTTTTCCTTGACCCACTTGGTGATTCGCCGGTTCCGGGCGATCTGTGCCTCGTGGTACCGCTGCAGGAACTCGGGGGAGTACGGCGGTTGGTTGGGGTTGTCCGGGTTGTAGAGATCGAGTTCGGGATCGCGCTTCGACGGGTCGTTCTCATCGAGGATCGAGGCGTCCATCCACTCGGTCATGGTGCCGTGGCGGCTGATGTGGGCGGCCAGCAGCATGAGACCGTCCGCCGGGATCAGGCCCAGCTTCGTCAGGTCCGGCCCGTCCCCGGAGGGACTGGCCGTCACCGTCGGGTGCTGCGCCTGCTGCTGGTAGAAGACCGACAGCGAGCCGCCGCCGCTCCACCCGGCGAGGACCACCTTCGCGTAGCCCAGCCGGTTCTTGGCATCCTTGATGCACTCACCGAGATCCTCGACCACCTTCTCCATCAGCAATGCCGAGTCGGTGCCGCGGAAGCGGCTGTTGCAGTAGATGACGTGGTGGCCGGCGCGCGCCAGTGCGTTGATCATCGGCAGGTAGGCGCCGCCCCCGATGGGGTGCATGAACACCAGCACCGTGTCACTCGGCTTGGCTTTCGGCTTCAGCAGGTAGCTTTCCAGCACCACCAACTCCGCCACGCCGCCGTACACATCGCGCACTGCCGAGTTGTTCTGGTACGCAACCAGATACGGGATGCGGTCGTAGTCGTGCTTGACGGGTGCTTCGGCGGTTGTCATCAGTGCTCTCTCTTCTTCGCGCAAGCGCTCATCAGTGCTGCCCCAGATCATTGGCAAGGATTTCGGCGGAGGGTGTGAGACGTCGGCGCGTATCGATGGCGATCACCGACCAGTCGACGCGGTCGTACTGGTCGAACTTGCGGCGGGCGCGCTCCCGCGCCGCTTCCGGTGCGCCGTGGTGAACACCTTGGGGCGCATGGGAGATCAGGCCCGGCGGCATCGGGATGCCGTACAGCGAGCCGGAGTGGAAGAACGCGATCTCGTCGTAGTCGACGTTGCGGTGGTACCAGGGGGTGCGCTCGGTACCCGGCACGCTCTCGGCCGGCTTGGGTAGGAAGTTCATCACGTAGACGCCGGTCGCCTGCATGAACAGGTGCACGGTCGGCGGCAGGTGCACGCTCTCGGACGTGATGACGGTGTAGTCCTCGATGTTGAAGGTGAACGGGAAGTTGTCGCCCCGCCAGCCCTCCACATCGAGCGGATTGTGTTGGTAGATGAGCGAGGTGGTCCCAACCCCATCGACCGGGGCGTGGTACATCCGCACCTCGTACTCTCCGTCTTTTTGCGGGCCGTCGCCAGTTTCAAGCGGCTCGGGTTCGGGGATGGTGACCTGCGCCGGGTCGAACGGGAAGTGTCGTCCCAAGGTCCCGGCCGGCGGCACCCGGAAGTCATCGGTGGCCTGGATCATGAGCCACGTCGACTCGTCATCCGGCACCTGCCGGAACGTGCACGCCTTCGGGATGTAGACCCAGTCGCCCTCGCGGTACCGCAGCGGCCCGAATTCGGTCTCCAGCAGCCCGGAACCCTTGTGTACGAACAGGAGTAGATCACCGTCGACGTAGCGGACGAAGAACGGCATCTCGGTGCTCCGCCGGCTCAGCAGCACCTGGCAGTCGGCGTTGGAGAACATCAGCAGGGGAGCGCCCGCCGCGTCGGTCGCATCCGAGGGCTTCAATTCGGAGGACAGCACGTCTGTGGGCCGGAGCGGGCCGACGGTGCGGTATGCGGTGGGGTCGTTGCGCCGGTACATGTTCGCGGTACGCCCGACGAAGCCGCCGCGCCCGAGTTCGTCGTCCTTGAGCCCATCGAGGTCGGCGTGCACTCGCTTGGGAGTTTTGCCTTTGCGCAGGTGGACGAATGATTCCATGCTTGCTCCTGTACGTGGCCCTGGAACTAAAAATAACGTTAGTTTTACTTATGGACCGATGTCAATGACCCGACGGAGATTGGCGCGGCCTAACCGTCCAGGTCGACGCGCACGGTCAGCAGGTTGGTGCCGAACGTGCGTACCCCGAAGCTGTTGAACTGCGGCAATTCGCGAAGTCGCGCGGCCGCGTCATCGTCGGGTACCAGGTGCGCAGTCCCGCTGTGCCATCTGCCATGCAACCGCACCCGAACCCGGGGATCAGCCTGGATGTTGCGGATGTACTGGGACTTCTCACCGAATTCCGAGACGAACCAGAACTGCCCGTCGACGATCTTGCCGCCCAGCGGAGTGCGACGGGGTTCACCGGACTTGCGCCCTGTGGTCTCGAGTAGCGTCTGAAACGGCAACCGCCGCATGACGGGATTGGCGATCCGCTTCTGGAAGAAGTTGGTGAAAGCGGGCTGTGGGTTTGGCATCTGGCTATTTCACACCCTCGTGTTCATCAGATCATCGACGTCCGCGGGATCTTCATCCCGAGCGTGAGTGCGCCGGCCAGTTCCCGGCTGGTGTCGTAATCGAAGACGACGTGCCCGGCCAACACGTCGACGTCGCGCTTGAACCGCTGCATCGGGCTGGCCAGGAAATGGATGCTGGCTCCGCCGGCGCCCATCAGGTCACCGATCACCGCCCGCGATTCGGCCACGATGTGCGCGGCCGTCAGCCGGGCCTGTGCGCGCACCGGCTTCTCCACGGGATCGCCGGCGACGACGATCTCCTCGATCTCCCCGACGGTGTCGGCGAGCAGTGCGCGCAGTGACCGCAACCGCACCTGTGCTCCGGCCAAGTGCGCCTGGGCGATTGGCTTGTCCTTCTGCATGACGCCCTCGTACGGCAGCACCCGCTCGGCCAGCCGTTGCGCGTAGTTCTCGGTGACCCTCTCGGCGCTGCCCAGGGCGGGCATGGCGGCGAGCAGGGCCAGCGCCGGCACCATCGGCCAGCGGTAGGTGGCGCTGTCATGCAGTCCGGCGCCGGGCGCGGTGCCGGCGTAGATGTCGGTCACCTTGACCAGTCGGTGCTCGGGCACGAAGACGTCCGTGGCGACGACGTCGTTGGATCCGGTGGCTCGCATGCCGTCGGTGTGCCAGACGTCCTCGACGGTGATGGCACTGATCGGCAGGAGCGCCAGGGCGGGGTAGATGCCGTCATCGGGCCCGCAGAGCGCGGCGACGATGATCCAGTTGCCGTGCATCACCCCGGTGGCCCAGGACCAGCGCCCGGACAGTCGGATGCCGCCGTCGACCGGCAGTCCTCTGCCGGTGGGGGCCAGCGGTGCGGGCGCCAGGAAGGGGCGGCTCTCGAACGCCTCCTGCTGGGCCTGCTCGCCGAACAGCGCCAGCATCCAGTTGTGCAGTGTGAGGAAGCCGATGGTCCAGGCGCTCGAGGTGCAGCCGTGGGCAAGTCGGCGTACCGGGTCGAGGATGTCGGGGAACGGCGCCTGCTGTCCGCCGAAACGCGCGGGCACCAGAAGTTCGGTGAACCCGGACGCGATCAGGTCGCGCACGGTGTCGTCCGGAAGGCGCCGGAGTTTTTCGGCCTCGGCGGCGCGTTCGCCGAGCGCGGTCACGAAGCCATCGGTTATGCCGGCCTGCGTACTCAACATGAGCGGACCGTACCATACCTTTTGGTATGGAGATCAGGTCGCGAGCATCAGGTCGAGGAATCGTTCGCTGCGGGCGGCCAACCGCGGATGGGGGGAGTCGCCGGAGAGGTGTAGGAACCCGATGCCGACCGCGAAGGTGGCGTCGGCCCGCAGCTCCGCCTCGTCGCCGTCGAAGCCGTAATCCTCGAACGCGCGCCGAACCGCGGCGAGAATGCGCCGATCCGCGGCGCGCACACTCTCGGCGACCGCCTCATCCGAGCGCGCCCACTCCCGCATGGCCCGCTCCAGCGTCCAGTGCCGGGGGCTGACCAGCGAGTTCATCATCTGGATCAGTCGGTCCCGCGGCGGCAGGGCGCCGATTTCGTCGATCTGGCTGCGGTCGGCGTCACGGAGCTCGCCCCAGCCCTGGACGAGGGCGGTCCGGTAGGCGGCGATGTTGGCGAAATGCCAGTAGAAGCTGCCTTTCGTGACGTTCAACCGGGCGCACAGGCGATCGATCTTCAGCGCCTTCAGGCCCTCTTCCGCCAGGATCGCGTAACCGGCCGCGCGCCAGTCGTCGATACCCAACCGGCTGCCCGGCCGGGTGTCCGCCAGGTCGTCGACGTCGTTCCGATCGCTCGTCACAAACGGCAGCCTACGGCCGGATGAACGGCTCCCAGCAGAGCCGCCGGGTGATAGCTGAACGATACGAAGTCCGCAACAACCTGGTCTCAAGCGCGATTCGGGGGTTCCTCGGCGTGTCGGGTGCGTGTTTTACTGCCCACAGACAACTGAATCATTCGGTGTGTTCAGTTCCCGTACCAGGCTGAGCTCACCGCACGCGGCTGCGGGAATCGCGGCCGTGCCACCAACGCCATCCGATCGCGTGGAGTGGGCACTTTACCCGGTACCCGACACTGAAATGGGATTGTGAATGTTCGTTGACAAGATTCGCGGCCGTTGGGCACGCAGGGTCGCCGGCGCCGTCTCGGCCGCCGTCCTGCTCCCCGGTCTTATCGGACTTGCCGGCCAGACAGCGACCGCCGGCGCGTTCTCGCGCCCCGGCCTGCCGGTCGAATACCTCCAGGTCCCGTCACCTGCCATGGGACGCGACATCAAGGTCCAGTTCCAGAGCGGTGGTAACGGGTCGCCCGCGGTGTACCTGCTCGACGGCCTGCGTGCGCAGGACGACTACAACGGCTGGGACATCAACACCGCCGCCTTCGAGTGGTACCTCAACTCCGGTCTGTCGATCGTCATGCCGGTCGGCGGCCAGTCCAGCTTCTACAGCGACTGGTACAAGCCGGCGTGTGGCAAGGCGGGCTGCTCCACCTACAAGTGGGAGACCTTCCTGACCCAGGAGCTGCCGCAGTGGCTGGCGGCCAACCGCGAGGTCAAGTCGACCGGGATGGCGGCAGTCGGTCTGTCGATGGCTGGTTCGTCCGCGATGACCCTGGCCATCTGGCACCCCGAGCAGTTCATCTACGCCGGTTCGATGTCGGGCTTCCTGAACCCGTCCGAGGGCTGGTGGCCGTTCCTGATCAACGTCTCGATGGGTGACGCCGGCGGTTACAAGGCCGACGACATGTGGGGCTCGACGGGCGACCCGAACAACGCCTGGCAGCGCAACGACCCGATGGTCAACATCGGCAAGCTGGTTGCCAACAACACCCGCCTGTGGGTCTACTGCGGTAACGGCAACCCGAGCGAGCTCGGCGGCGACAACGTGCCGGCCAAGTTCCTCGAGGGCCTGACCATCCGCACCAACCGCACCTTCCAGGACAACTACCTGGCCGCGGGCGGCAACAACGCGGTGTTCAACTTCCCCGACAGCGGCACCCACGACTGGGGCTACTGGGGCCAGCAGCTGCAGGCCATGAAGCCTGACCTGCAGCGCGTGCTGGGCGCGAACGCCTCCTCGTAACCACGACAGCAAAAGGCCCCGGGAGCAATCCCGGGGCCTTTTGCTTGTCACGGTGCCGGCGGAGCGCCCGTCACTTGAGCTGTGCCGACGACAGGCCCAGCAGGCGTCGCGCCACAACGAGCTGCTGAATCTGCTGCGTGCCCTCGAAGATGTCGAGAATCTTCGAGTCGCGGGCCCACTTCTCGAGCAGGGTCTGCTCGGAATAGCCAGTGGTACCGGCCAATTCGACGGCCTTGAGGGTCACGTCGGTGCCCATGCGCCCGGCCTTGGCCTTGCTCATGGACGCTTCCTTGGAGTTCGGAATCTTGTTGTCGGCCTGCCAGGCGGCGCGCAGCGACAGCAGGTACGCGGCCTCCCAGTCGGACTCCATCCGCAGGAACTCGGCGGCCGGTGCGCTCTGGGCGTGGGCCGGCTTGTCGTACGAGATCTCGATGCCCGCGTCGGTCAGGATCGCCCGCAGCTCCTCCAGGGCGGCACGGCCCACGCCGATCGCCATGGCGGCCACCATCGGACGGGTGTTGTCGAAGGTCTCCATGACCCCGCCAAAGCCCTTGTCCACCTTGACCTCCGGATCACCGAGCAGGTAATCCTTCGGGACCCGGCAGTTGTCGAAGCGGATGACCGCGGTGTCGGAGGCCTTGATGCCCAGCTTGTGTTCCAGGCGCTCGACGATGACGCCGGGGTGCTCGCGCGGCACGACGAACGACTTGATGGCGGCCCGGCCGAGCGACTTGTCGACCGTGGCCCACACCACGATGTGGGTGGCGCGCGAACCGGCGGTGACGAAGATCTTCTCGCCGTTGATGACGTACTCGTCACCGTCGAGCACGGCGGTGGTCGTGACCGCCGCGGAGTCGGAACCGAAGCTCGGCTCGGTGATGGCCATGGCGGCCCACACCTTGCCCCACTTGGACAGCTGTTCCTTGGTGGCGACCGCGGAGATGGCGGCATTGCCCAGGCCCTGGTAGGGCACGGTCAGCAGCAGGGCGACGTCGCCCCAGCTGACCTCGAGCGCGTTCAGCAGCGCAGACATGTTGGCGCCGTTGACGTTTGCGTGCTTGCTCTTGGACTCGTTCGCCGAGAAGCCGGCGCCGGCCACCGAGACGGTGTTCGACTCCTGCACGCCCTCGAACAGGCTGGCAAGGGTGTCGAGTTCCGACGGGTAGGCGTGCTCGGCGAGGTCGTACTTACGGGAGATGGGGCGGAGCATCTCGGCGGCGCCCTGATGTCCCTTTTCCGCGACAGCCTTCAGCTTGCGGGGCAGTTCCAAATTGATTGCCATGATTGGTCTTTCGGGTGAGTGGGAAGAGTTCTGCGATTCGGGCGACTACAGGACGACAACACCCTCGGCGACGCCGAGTGCCCGCAGATCGCGGTACCAGCGCTCAACCGGGTGTTCCTTGGTGTAGCCGTGGCCACCGAGCAGCTGCACGCCGTCGAGGCCGATCTGCATGCCCTTGTCGGCGGCGAACCGCTTGGCCAGCGCGCCTTCCCGCAGGAAGGTCATGCCCTGCTCGGCACGCGACGCACCGCGCCAGACGATCAGGCGCAGGCCGTCCAGTTCGATGGCGATGTTGGCGCACATGAAGGCCACCGCCTGGCGGTTGGCGATCGGCTCACCGAACGCCTGGCGCTCCTTGACGTAGGGCACCACGTAGTCGAGCACCGCGTGCGAGGTGCCGACTGCCAGTGCGGCCCAACCCAATCGGGACAGCGCGATGGCTTCGGAGTAGTCGTTGTCGGTCGCTTCGTCCTCGCCGAGGCGGTTGGCGAGCGGGACTGCGACGTTGTTCAGCTCGATCTTGCCCAGGGCCGCGGCACGGATGCCCATGCTCGGGTCGGCCGTGATCGACAGTCCCTCGGAGCTGGACTCGACGATGAACAGCGCCGGCTTGCCGTCGAGCTGCGCACCGATGATGAACAGCTCGGCGTCGGCAGCGGCCGGAACCAGCGACTTGACGCCGTTGAGGCGGTAACCGCTGGGGGTGCGGACCGCAGTGGTCCGCAGCGCGGTCGGGTCGAACAGCGCGTGCGGCTCGGCGATCGCGACGCACGCCTGCGGGACGTTCTCACCGGCGAACGACGGGAGATACGTGGCCTGCTGACCGGCGCTGCCCCAACGGGTCAGGGCCGACGCCACGCCGCCGGGCGCCAGGATCGGCAGGGCCAGACCCATGTCGCCGTACGCCAGGGCCTCGGCGACCAGTGCCGTGGTGACGGTGTTCTGAGAGGCGGCGATGCCGTCGAACTCCTCGGGCACGTTGATGGCGGTGATGCCGAGTTCGGCGGACTTGGCGATCAGGTCGGCCGGGTAGGTCGCGGCGGCGTCGGCGTCATGTGCGGCCGGCCGCAGGATCTCCTCGGAGAACTCGCGGACGGTCTCCACGATCATCTGCTGGTCTTCGTCCGGGTTCAGGTCGAAGTAGTCCGAGCCGCCCGGCTTCAGGCGGGTCGGGGCGCCGTTGATCCCGGGAATGCGCTTGAACGTCCGGCCCGCGGCGCCGGCGGTGGAGAACGCCGTCTTGATGCCGTACTTCAGGCCGCGGTTCATTGGATCCCGCAGGTTGTACTTGTCCAGGAACTCCTGGCCGACAAAAGGCGTGATCAGCGCCAGACCGATGTCGGTCGCTGTCCGCTTGTGTCGCTGGAGTCCGATGGCGCTCTCCGGGCCCTTGCGCACAGGGCGCTGGGCGGAGCCGGCTTTTGTGCCGTTCTGAGGAAGGGTGTTGGTCATTTCGACAGCCTCGCGTCGTTGGGGCAGTGCGCTATGACCGTATCTTACTCCGGAGTAAGGTACGACGCTCGTGTTATCAACTTCACATTCGAGGACTCGGTGGCTGATGCACGAAAACCCGCGCTGAACGCGGGTTTTCGGGCACAGATTCCGTAATCAGGAGAGGGCGGCGAGCACTTTTTCGTGCAATAGACCGTTGGTCGCGACCGCGCTGCCGCCGTGCGGCCCGGGTGTGCCGGCCAGGTTGGTGAACGACCCGCCGGCCTCCCGGATGACGACGTCCAGCGCCGCCAGATCCCAGAGCTTGACCTCCGGTTCGACGGCGATGTCGACCGCGCCCTCGGCCAGAAGGCAGTAGGACCAGAAGTCGCCGTAGGCCCGCACCCGCCACACCGCATCGGTCAGTGCGACGAACGCGTCGCGCCGGTCTTCCCAACCGGTGGTCAAATCCGAGTAGGACAGGCTCGCGGCGTCCAGTGCGTCGACGCCCGACACCGAGATGGGGCGCGTCCGCCCGCCGAACGAACTGAACGCACCATCGCCGGTGCCGGCCCACCACCGGCGTCCGAGGGCCGGGGCGCTGACGACACCGACGACCGGCACACCGTCCTCGAGCAACGCGATCAACGTCGCCCACACCGGCACGCCACGGACGAAATTCTTGGTGCCGTCGATGGGGTCGATCACCCACTGCCGGCCCGCGAAAACCGCTGTGCCCCCGTACTCTTCGCCCAGCAACGCATCGTCCGGCCGGGCCGCCGCCAGCGTCTCGCGCAGCACCCGTTCCACGGACTGGTCGGCATCGGTCACCGGCGTCAGATCCGGCTTGGTCTCGATGCGCAGATCCAGCGCGCCGAAGCGGTCCAGCGTCACGGCATCGGCCTGATCGGCCAGGGCCAAGGCCAAAGTGACGTCGTCTCGGCGGGACGCGCAATCCGCTGCGCTACTTGCTTGGGTGGCACTCATGAGTGCAGTCCTACCATGAGTACGTGTGGGAATTCGTCGTGCTCATCGTCTTGCTCGGAGCGCTCGTGTTGCTGGCCGCCCCATGGCTGCGGCGGACGCGGAGCGGGGAGAGCGGGACGTTGTTGATCACCGGCGTCAGTCCCCGCCCCGATGCCACGGGGGAGCAGTTCGTCACCGTCGCCGGCGTCATCAACGGCCCCAGTGTCAACGAGCATGAGGTGTACGGCCGGATCGCCATCGATGTGGCCGAGTGGCCCGCGGTGGGTCAGTTGGTGCCCGTCGTCTACTCGCCCAAGAATCCCGACAACTGGAACTTCGCGCCCCACGCTCCGCAGGCGTAGTCCGCCGGCCTGCCGGCCCTGTCCCTCATAACGGTCCGGCCGTTTGCTCAGCTTCGGCTGAAATTTCCGGCGATTGGGCCATTTCGGGTATTTCCCTGTGCTAATAGATTCACTGTGCGATGGGCCAGCTATCGCATCGAGCTTGCTGGGCTAGTGGCGCACAGCGCTCGGATCCGACCATCGGACAGAGTTTTCCGCAGAAGGGGACCAGAACGCACATGCCCGAGTCTCAGATGTTGTCGACCGGTAGCGCCATCAAGATGATCGGGGTGGGCCTGGCGGCGGGCGGATTGATGCTCCTCGCGCCGGCCGGCCTGGCATCGGCCGACGGCGGGCCACTCGACGGGTTGGGTGGCGCGCTGACCAACGAGGTCGGTTTTGCCCAGCACTTCACCACCCACAACATCGGGGGACTCGAGGGCATCGCCGCGATCAACGCCGGCGGACTGCAGGCCGGCGTGGGGTCGCTGAGCTCGGGCGTGCTGTCGGGGTCGACGGCCACGTCGTCCCTGCTCAATTCAGGCGGCAACCTGACGACATTCGCGGTGCAGGGCATCCTGCGGCCCGGCCACTAGGCAGCCGGGGGAGCGCAGCGGAAGCGCACCGCTGGTCAGCCGTGCGCGACCCGCAGCATGTGGGCCACATCTGTCAGCTTCACCCGCGGCCGGTTCTGGCCTTCGCCGGCCGACCGTTCGTGCGCGTCGATCAGGCGCCAATGGTCGTTGGTCACCAACGCGGGCTGCCGCGACAGGAACCAGGCCTCCAGATCCTCGGTGTGCGTGGACCCGAAGTCGGCCAGCTCGGCGCCGCAGATGTCCGCGATCAGGGTGTTGACGGTGTCCTGCGAGTCCTTCTTGTTGCTGCCGATCACACCCGACGGCCCGCGCTTGATCCAGCCGACGACGTACTCGTTTCGGCTGCCCTCGACCCGGCCGTCGGTGTGCGGGATGGTCGCCGCACGCTCGTCGAACGGCAGGCCCGCGGTCGGGACGCCGCGGTAACCCACGGCACGCACCACCAGCTGCGCCGGCAGTTCTTCGCGATGACCGCTGTCCTTCGCGACGATCCGGCCGCCTTCGTCGACCAAGTCGTTGTGGCCCAACACGATCGACTCGACACGATCGGTGCCCTTGATCTCGATCGGCGACGTCTGGAACTTGAACACGATGCGGCGCTCGCGCCCGAGGGCCCCGCGTTCGGCGTAGCCGCGCAGAATCTTGATGTTCTGCCGCACGGTCTTGCCTGCCGCCTCCAGGTCGGCGTCGGTGATGCCGTCGACATCGGCCGGATCCACGATCACGTCGACGTCGGCCATGGCTGCCAAATCACCGAGCTCACGCAGTTCCAGCGTCGTGAACGGAGCCTGCAGTGGGCCACGCCGGCCGATGATCACGACCTCGCGGACGCCGCGGGCACCGAGGGCCGTCAGCGCGTGGTCGGCGATGTCGGTGGCCGCCAGCTCGCCGGGATCGCTGACGAGGATGCGGGCCACGTCCAGCGCCACGTTGCCGTTGCCGACGACCACGGCCCGGTCCTGCGTGACGTCGGGGTTCATGGCCGCGAAATGCGGATGCGCGTTGTACCAGCCGACGAAATCGACGGCGGCCACGCTGCCTTCCAGTTCCTCACCGGGGATGCCGAGCGGCCGGTCGGACTGGGCGCCGATGGCGTAGATGACGGCGTCGTACCGCTCCGAGAGCTCGGTGGCCTGCACGTGCTCACCGACGGTGATGTTGCCGAAGAAGCGGAACCGCGGGTCGTCGGCGATCTTGTCGAACTGCGCCGTCACCGTCTTGATCTTCGGGTGGTCCGGAGCCACGCCGGAGCGCACCAGACCCCAGGGGGTGGGCAGCATCTCGAGCATGTCGATGCGCACGTCGACCGGATCATCGGCGGCGGCCTTGGCATCGGCGAATTTCAACAGTGACGCGGCAGCGAAAAACCCTGACGGGCCGGATCCGACAACCGCCACATGGTAAGGGCGCATATGTATGGTTTGCCTTCTTGTTCTGCTCAGTGCGCGCAAGGGGCTGTCGCGACGCGGCCGAGCGGGCCTACAGGGCGATGCTAAACCGGTCTAAGCGATCAGGGCTCGCAATGTGAAAGTCCGTCTCACTGGTCGGTACCCTCATCCTTTGTGGACCTCGACCGTCAAGCCGACATTGCCGCCCTCGACAGCACCCTGACCACTGTGGAGCGGGTGCTCGACGTCGAAGGTCTGCGCGCGCGAATCGCCAAACTCGAAGACGAGGCGTCTGACCCCAAGCTGTGGGACGACCAGGCCAACGCCCAGAAGGTGACCAGCAGCCTGTCGCACGCACAGGGTGAGCTGCGCCGGGTCGAGGAGCTGCGCGGTCGGGTCGAGGACCTGCCCGTGCTCTACGAGCTGGCCGAGGAGGAAGAAGGCGCGGCCAAGACCGACGCCATCGCCGACGCCGACGCCGAACTGGCCAAGTTGCGTGAGGACATCGAGGCGCTCGAGGTTCGAACGCTGCTGTCGGGGGAATACGACGAGCGGGAAGCTGTCGTCACCATCCGCTCCGGCGCCGGTGGCGTCGACGCTGCCGACTGGGCCGAGATGTTGATGCGCATGTACATCCGCTGGGCCGAGAAGCACGGGTATCCGGTCGAGGTTTTCGACACGTCGTACGCGGAGGAGGCGGGCATCAAGAGCGCGACGTTCGCGGTGCACACCCCGTTCGCCTACGGCACGCTGTCGGTGGAGCAGGGCACCCACCGTCTCGTGCGGATCAGCCCCTTCGACAACCAGAGTCGCCGTCAGACGTCGTTCGCCGACGTCGAGGTGCTGCCGGTCGTCGAGACCGCCGACTCCATCGACATCCCCGAAGGCGACGTCCGGGTCGACGTCTACCGGTCCAGCGGCCCGGGCGGTCAGTCCGTCAACACCACCGACTCGGCGGTCCGGCTCACGCACATCCCGACGGGCATCGTCGTGACCTGTCAGAACGAGAAATCGCAGCTGCAGAACAAGGTTTCCGCGATGCGAGTGCTCAGCGCCAAGCTGCTGGAACGCAAGCGCCAGGAAGAGCGCGCCGAGATGGACGCGTTGAAGGGCGACGGCGGCAGCTCCTGGGGCAACCAGATGCGCTCGTACGTGCTGCACCCCTACCAGATGGTGAAAGACCTGCGCACCGAGTTCGAGGTCGGTAATCCGGCCGCGGTGCTCGACGGCGACATCGACGGCTTCCTCGAAGCCGGGATCCGCTGGCGCAACCGAAAAGAAGATGACTAACTTTTTCTCTCTCCAAGCCGCGAGCCAACCGCAATCGCTCGGTTGGTGGGCGCAGCAATGGCATGACTTCTGGCGCGGCTCGATCGGCGAGTGGATCATCACCCGCGGGCTGCGGATCGTCATGCTCGTCATCGCGGCGATGCTCATCGCGCGGTTCGTCGGCTGGCTGACGCACCGCGTCACCGCCCGCATCGACGAGCGTTTTCAGGAGAGCGACGCGCTGGTCCGGTCGGAGACCACCAAGCACCGGCAGGCCGTCGCCTCGGTGATCTCGTGGGTGACGATTGCGCTGGTGTCGGTGGTCGTGTTGGTCGACGTCATCGAAATCCTCGGCATCCCCATCGGTTCGCTGGTCGCGCCCGCCGCCGTGCTGGGCGCCGCGCTCGGCTTCGGTGCGCAGCGCATCGTGCAGGACCTGCTGGCCGGGTTCTTCATCATCACCGAGAAGCAGTACGGGTTCGGTGACCTGGTGTCGCTCACCGTCACCGGCATCGCGGTGCCGGCCGAGGGCACCGTCGAGGACGTGACGCTGCGCGTCACCAAGCTGCGCTCCAGCGACGGCGAGGTGTACACGATTCCCAACGGCCAGATCGCCAAGACCGTCAACCTGTCGAAGGACTGGGCGCGTGCGGTCGTGGACATCCCGGTGCCCACGACAGCGGACCTCGGCAAGGTCAACGACGTGTTGGGCCGGGTGTGCGAACGCGCGATGGAGGACCGCCAGCTGCGCACGCTGCTGCTCGACAAGCCCCAGCTGATGGGTGTGGAGAGCATCGAGCTGGACACCGTGAACCTGCGGATGGTGGCGCGGACGCTGCCCGGCAAGCAGTTCGAGGTCGGCCGGCGACTGCGCGTGATGGTCGTCTCCGCGTTCGGACGGGCCGGCATCGAGAGTCCTGCCGACCACGAGCCCGAAGTGGAGGCCATGGTGCATCCCGCCACGGTCGGCGGCGCCGCGGAACAGACCCAGGGTCCGGGGGACGAGCAGTGATGAACGCCCTCTCCCGTATCGCCGTCAAACGCGCCGACCGCTCCTGGCCCACCTACATCCTGGGCCGGGTCCGGACGTCCACGGTCGGCCTGATCGTGGCGTTCTTCGTGGCGTACTGGCTGCACCAGACCTACGCGCCACCGCCACCGCCGCCCCCGCAACAGCCCGCGGTGGTGCCGCCGGGCTTCGTGCCCAACCCCGAGTACACCTGGGTGCCGCGTACCGACGTGAACACCCGACCGAAGACGACGTACCGGCCGACGCCGACGGAGACCACCGAGACGCCGACGACCACCACGACCACGACCTCGAGCACGCCGACCACGACCACGACGACGGCGCCGCCCACCACGACGGTCATCACGCCGGCGCCGGGCCTGCCGCCCGTCACGCTGCCGTTGTTGCCCGGCATGGCCCCGGCACCGACGCCGGCACCCGCGCCGTCCCCGCCACCGGGACCGCTCCCGGCCGCGGCACCGGCGGATGGCCCGGTCACGACCACGATCATTTCGCCCGGCGCGGCACCCGCGCCGAGCTAGCGGCATCAGCCTCAGCCGTCACACCTGAGCGTCCGACTACACTGGCGTGCCGTGATGATCACCCTCGACCACGTGAGCAAGAACTACAAGTCTTCGGCACGCCCAGCCCTGGACAACGTGTCGCTCAAGATTGACAAGGGTGAGTTCGTCTTTCTCATCGGTCCGTCCGGTTCCGGGAAGTCGACGTTCATGCGTCTGCTGCTCGGTGCCGAGGTGCCGACCTCGGGCGACATCCGCGTCTCGAAGTTCCACGTCAACAAGCTGCCCAGCCGGCACATCCCGAGCCTGCGCCAGGTCCTCGGCTGCGTGTTCCAGGATTTCCGGCTGCTGCAGCAGAAGACGGTGTTCGAGAACGTGGCGTTCGCGCTGGAGGTGATCGGCAAGCGCCCGGACACCATCAACCGCATCGTGCCCGATGTGCTGGAGATGGTGGGCTTGTCGGGCAAGGCCAACCGGCTGCCCGGCGAGTTGTCCGGTGGCGAACAGCAGCGGGTCGCGATCGCCCGGGCCTTCGTCAACCGGCCGCTGGTGCTCCTTGCGGACGAACCCACCGGCAACTTGGACCCCGAGACGAGCAACGACATCATGGACCTGCTGGAGCGGATCAACCGCACCGGTACGACGGTCGTGATGGCCACCCACGACCATCACATCGTCGACTCGATGCGTCAGCGCGTCATCGAACTCGAACTCGGCCGCCTCATCCGTGATGAGCAGAGCGGCGTCTACGGAATGGATCGCTAAGTGCGCTTCGGCTTTCTCGTCAATGAAGTCCTGACTGGATTTCGTCGCAACGTCACCATGACGGTCGCCATGATCCTGACGACCGCCATCTCCATCGGCCTGTTCGGCGGTGGTCTGCTGATCGTCCGCCTGGCCGACCAGTCCAAGCAGATCTATCTGGACCGCGTGGAGAGCCAGGTCTTCCTGACCGACGACGTCTCGTCCAACGACCCCAACTGCGACGCCGACCCGTGCAAGTCGCTGCGCAAGCTGATCGACGACCGCAAGGACGTCAAGTCGGTGCGGTACATGAACCGGGACCAGGCGTACGACGACGCCGTCCGGCGCATCCCGGCGTTCAAGGACTACGCGAGCAAGAAGGCGTTCCCGGCGTCGTTCGTCGTCAAGCTCGACAATCCCGAGCAGCACAAGGGATTCGAGGACGCGCTGCGCGGCCGTCCGGGCGTGCGCCAGGTGACCGATCAAAAGGAACTGGTCGACCGGCTGTTCGGCATCCTCGACGGCATCAGTGCGACAGCCTTCGCGGTGGCGCTCGTGCAGGCCATCGCCGCGACCTTGTTGATCGCCAACACGGTGTTGATCGCCGCACGCACCCGCAGCACCGAGATCAGCATCATGAGGCTGGTGGGCGCCACCCGGTGGTACACCCAATTGCCGTTCTTCGTCGAAGCGTTGATCGCCGCGTTGGTCGGTGTGGTGCTTGCCGTGGTCGGGTTGATCATCGTGCGGGCGATGTTCCTCGAGGACGTGCTCAACCAGTTCTATCAAGCCGGCCTGATCGCCAAGGTCGACTACGCCGACGTCCTCGTGTTCTGCGCGCCGTGGATGCTGCTGCTGGGGCTCGGCATGGCGGGCCTCACCGCGTACGTCACGCTGCGCGCGTACATCCGGCGGTAGCGATGGCAAAGAAGAAGGACGACAAGGACAAGTCGGGCAACAACTCCGTCGTCGCCACCAACCGCAAAGCGCGACACAACTATTCGATCATCGACACCTACGAAGCCGGCATCGCGCTGGTCGGCACCGAGGTGAAGAGCCTTCGCGAGGGCCTGGCATCGCTGGCCGACGCGTTCGCCACCGTCGACGACGGCGAGGTGTGGCTGCGCAACCTGCACATCGCCGAGTACCACCACGGCACCTGGACCAACCACGCGCCGCGACGCAACCGAAAGCTGTTGTTGCACCGCAAGCAGATCGACACGCTGGTCGGCAAGCTGCGCGACGGCAACTTCACGCTGGTTCCGCTGAAGCTGTACTTCTCCGACGGCCGGGTCAAGGTGGAACTGGCGCTGGCCCGCGGTAAGGAAGCGCACGACAAGCGCCACGACATCGCCAAGCGCGATGCGCAGCGCGAGATCACCCGTGAGATGGGCCGCCGCTTCAAGGGCAAGATCTGACCGGGGTTCTGCTCGCGCTGCTGTCGGCGCTGGGCTACGGCATCAGCGATTTCGTCGGTGGGATCGCGGCACGGCGCGTCGCGGCACTGCGGGTGGTGCTGGTGTCATACCCCATCGCCGGGGTACTGCTGACGGTGATGGCATGCGTTGTCGGCGGCCAGGTTTCGTCGAACGCGGTGCTCTTGGGTGTGTCGTGCGGCGTGCTGCAGGCGTTCGGAATCTGGTGGTTCTACGCCGCGTTGGGTTCCGGACCGATATCCGTCGTCTCGCCGTTGACCGCGATCCTGGTGTCGGCAGGGCCGATCGCCGTCGGCGTCGCCATGGGGGAGCGGCCCAGCGGGCTGGCGATCGCCGGGATCGCGCTGGCGTTGGTCGCCGTCGCGCTGGTGAGCGCGCAGGCCACCGATGAGGACGAGACGCCGCACCGGTTCACGGCCAAGGTCGCCTGGCTGACCGTCGGCTCTGGATTGACCTTCGGGCTCAGCTTCGCCGTGATCCACCAGGTGCCGCACGACGCGAAGCTCTGGCCGTTGGTGTTCGCCCGCTTCGCGGCCACCGCGGTCGTGATGATCGCCGCGGTGGTGACCCGCAATTTCGCACTGCCGGCCGGACATCCGCTGAAGCTCGCCCTCATCGCGGCGGGACTCGACGTCATCGCGAACGTCGCGATGCTGCTGGCGCTGCAGGCCTCGATGCTGTCGTTGGCGAGCGTGCTGATCTCGCTCTATCCCGCGGCGACCGTCGCCCTGGCCATGGTGGTGCTCAAAGAGCGGGTTCGGGCCTGGCAGGCCGTCGGCATGGTGCTGGCGTTGGGCTCGGTCGCGATGATCGCCGCGGGATAGCCGGCAGCACTACAGCTGGTTGATCCGGATCAGGTTGCCCGATGGATCGCGAAATGCGCAGTCGCGCACGCCATAATCCTGGTCGGTCGGTTCCTGCAGCACGTCGGCCCCCGCCGCTTCCAGGCGCGCGAACAACGCGTCCAGGTCATCGGTGGCCAAGGTGACGGCGCCGTAGGAACCCTTGGCGATGAGCTCCAGGATGGTGCGACGCTCGTCGTCGGTGATGCCGGGGTCGGCGGCCGGCGGGTGCAGCACGATCGACGTGCCCGGCTGTCCGGGCGGGCCGACCGTGATCCACCGCATGTCTTGGTAGCCAACGTCTTTGCGCACCTCGAAACCGAGATCGTCGCGGTAGAACTTCAGCGCGGCCTCGGCGTCGGTATGGGGCAGGAATGCGTAGTGAATCGAGATGTCCATGCCCGTCACGGTAGTGGCGGTCAGTGCGGCGGTGCTTCTTGATTCCTGATCGGTCTGGTGACCTGCCGGGCCAGACAGGCGGGAATGCCGTCGGCCGCCTGCGAATGGTCGCGGCGGTACACACTCGGCGCCACCCCGACGAGCTCGGTGAACCGCGTACTGAACGTGCCCAGTGATGAAAAGCCAACGGCGAAACAGACATCCGTCACGCTGAGGTCGCCGCGACGCAGCAGCGTCATCGCCCGCTCGATGCGCCGCGTCATCAGGTACGAGTAGGGCGATTCCCCGTAGATGCGCCGGAACTCGCGGCTCAGGTGACCGGCCGACATGTGCGCGCCACGGGCCAGGTCTTCGACATTGAGCGGCTTGGCGTACTCCCGGTCGATCCGGTCCCGCACCTTGCGGATCACCGTGATGTCCCGCAGGCGTTGCGCCTCGGCCCGGTCGTCCCCCATATGGCCATCGTCGCATGACCGAATTGGGACGCATCGCGCAATTCCCGGTGCGGACGGGTCCGCTCGTCGTACGGTCAGCCGGTGAGCAGCTCAACGCGACCCGTGACCGTCCTGGAAAAATCCGACGTCTTGCCCGCCCTCTTCGGGGTGTGGGACGACCTCGACAAACTGCTGGCCACCATCTCCGAAGCAGAGCTGCTGACCACGCAGACCGAGCTCCCCGGCTGGCATGTCCGTGATGTCGTCGCGCACATCATCGGCACCGAGCTCATGCTCAAGGGCGAACCGGTGCCGGAGGCCGACATGGACGTGTCCGAACTCGACCACGTGCACAACCCCATCGGTGTGATGAACGAATGCTGGAACCGGTCGATGGCCGCGCTCTCGAGCGCCGAGCTGTTGGAGAAGTTCCGCGCCGTCACCGACGAGCGGCGGGCCACCTTGACCGCGATGTCGGACGAAGAGTGGAACACCCCGACGATGACGCCGGCCGGACAGGACAGCGTCGGTCGCTTCATGCGGATTCGGACGTTCGACTCGTGGATGCATGAGCAGGACATCCGGGAATCCGTCGCCCGCCCGGCGCCGGACGCGGCATTGCAGAAGCCGGAAGCGCAGCTGTCGCTCGACGAAATCGAGACGATGATGGGCTTCGTCGTCGCCAAGCGCGGGGGAGCGCCGGCCGGATCGCGGATCGCCATCGAGCTGACCGGACCCATGGCGCGCACCATCCGGGTCGCTGTCGGTGAGCGGGCGGCCGTCGTCCAAGACTTCGGCGGCGCCGAGCCGACCACGGTGATACGGATGGACGGCTGGCAGTTCACGCGGCTGTGTGGCGGGCGTCCGCTGGGCGCGGTGCGCCCGGTCGCCATCGAGTTCGAGGGCGACGCCGAGGTCGGACGGCGCATCGTGGAGAACCTCGGTTACGTCATCTGACCTGGTCGGACGGCAGCACCGGGCCTCGTATACGCGCTCGGAATAATGGCTTGGCGTTCGCCGTTGGGTCTGGCGTAAGATTGTTGGTCCTGCCGAAAGTCGGCGGGGGTGCGAGGGGCTGAACGGTTTCGACTTCGCGCATCGAATCAAGGGAAGCGTGCCGGTGCAGGCAAGAGACCACCGTAAGCGTCGTTGTAACCAATTAAGCGCCGATTCTCATCAGCGCGACTACGCCCTCGCTGCCTAAGTAGCGACCGCGTGTCTGTCAGACCGGGAGCGCCCTCGGCCCGGACCCTGGCATCGACTAGAGGGACCCACCCACGGGGCCGGTCGCGGGGCCCGTGGGGACATCAAACAGCGACTGGGATCGTCATCTCGGCTTGTTCGCGTGACCGGGAGATCCAAGTAGAGGCATAGCGAACTGCGCACGGAGAAGTCTTGAGGGAATGCCGTAGGACCCGGGTTCAATTCCCGGCAGCTCCACCAGAAAGGCCCGGCTCGAATACGAGCCGGGCCTTTTCGTTTGACTGCGTCGCTGGGGTCTTGCCGGCAAGCCCCGGGCTCAGACGTTACGGATGTCGGGTTTGAGCAAGTGGGGTTCGGTATCGGTGTCGTCGATGCCGAAGCTGATGATGCGACGTGGCGTGATGCGGATGATCGCCGAATCGAGGGCATCTCCGGCGGGGCCGCGCTGTCCTGGCGTTGCCACGGCCTGCTCTGCGGTGCCGCGAATCTCCAGGCAACGCACGCGCCACGGGTCGCGAGAGGCGATGTCGTCGACGACGAAGGCGACCTTGTCGTGGTGGGCGAGGTTGCGGAACTTCCGGCTCTTGGCCATGTTGTAGCCAGAGATGTCGATGGTGCCGAGTTCTTCGTTGTAGGTGAAGCCCACCGGGCTGACCTGCGGTGTGCCGTCGGGCTGGATCGTGGCGAGTCGCCCGAGGTCTGCCGCCTTCATGAATTCGATTTCGTGTGGTTTGAAGGACATGCATGCCACGCTAGAACCTCAACTTAGGTTCAGGTCAAGCCCCGCATCACCGCACGCTTCGTAGTTTCGATACCGCCATGTGGCGACCTGCATTCCGTATTTCCGTGACAGAAACTGAAACACGTTCTAGTCTCTGGGCATGGGTAACCTGGAGGCGATCGCTGACATTCAACGACTCAAGTACCGGTACTTCCGGTCCTTGGACCTCAAGGAGTGGGACACCTTCGGGGACTGCCTCACGGCAGATGTCGTCACCCGCTATGGCACACACGCGATGGGTGAGCCGGTGCACTACGAGGGACGCGACGCCGTCGTCGACTTCATGCGAACCAACCTCGACAACGGCATCGTCACGACCCATATCGCCAGCCACCCCGAGATCGAACTCGACTCCGACACCACGGCGCACGGGTCGTGGGTGTTCGAGGACACCGTGATCGTGCCGGGGCACGCGATGATCCGCGGCTCGGGCTACTACTCGGATACCTACCGCAAGGACGAGGACGGTGTGTGGCGGATCGCCGGCACCGGGTACCAGCGCATCTACGAGGCGCTCACGTCGCTGGAAGATATGCCGAGTTTCAAGCTGCTGGCGAACCGCTGGGCCTAGTGCTCGCGCGTCGCGGCGCTCAGTTCGTCACGTTCAGCACGAAGTTGGCATCGGTCTGATTCGGCACCTCGGGCGGTACTTGCGCGGTGCCGTCACCGCGGGCCTTGCTGTACTTGCCGCTGCCTCCGACGATCGAGACAGGCAGGGTTTCGCCCTTGCTGAACACGGCGGCGCGGTCGGCCAGCATCTGGATCGAAATCTGACCACCCTCGAGGATGAAGGTCTCGGTGCACGAGACGTCACCTGCCGTGGCATCGCCGCTGACGGTTGTGCACACTCCTGCCGTCCGCCCGAGCGTCGTGCCACCCTGGCGATCGATAACGTCGCCGGAGAAGATGAACTGGTCGCCGGGACCCTCGCCGGGGGTTCCGAGATCCACGCTGGTCTGCCCGGTGTCGTGCTCGTAGAAATGCAGCGTCGTGACCGCCGATGCCGGGTCCTTCCCATTTCCTCCGGAGGAACAGGACATCGTCAGCAGCAGGACCGGGATCAGCACGGCCGTCGTAGTACGCAACATGTTCATGTCGCTTCCGCTCGGAGGGGTGAATAGCTACCGATGTCCGCAAACCATCGGCTGACCGGCGAGACCTCCTCACCCATGCAATCAGCTGCGAGTTCCCTGTGAGGAACAGTTGCCTGCTGAGCATCCCACGCGCGGCGGGCAATTGATAGCAAACGATTCAGCATTCGACGCGCGCGGGCAAAGTTAGGCTTGCTCCGATGTGCACTCGAGTCATCTGGCCTGACGCAGGCGATGCGGTCCTGGTCGGCCGCAACATGGACTTCCACCGCGACCTCATGACCAACCTGTGGAAGCAGCCGCGCGGCGTGAGCCGTGACGACGGCGTCACCGGCAAGCTCACCTGGACCTCGAAGTTCGGCAGCGTGATCGCGACCGCCTTCGACATCATCTCGGTGGACGGCATCAACGAAGCCGGACTGGCCGGGCACGTGCTGTGGCTGGCCGAATCCACCTACGGCACACCGGATGACACCCGGACCCAGTTGAGCCAGGCGATCTGGCTGCAGTACTTCCTCGACAACTTCGCGACCGTGGCCGAGGCCGTCGCGTGGATCGACGAGACCGACGTGCAGGTGGTCCAACTGGACGACCCCACCGGTGGCGACCCGCCCACGATTCATCTGGCACTCGACGACGCCACCGGCGACTCGGCGATCATCGAGTACCTCGACGGCCGGCCGAAGGTCTACCACAGCAAGGATTTTCGGGTGATGACGAACTCGCCCACCTTTGATCAGCAGCTCGAGCTGGTGAAGAAATTCGAGGGCCTGGGCGGTTCGGAGCCGCTGCCGGGTTCCACGTTGGCGTCCGACAGGTTCGCGCGCGCCAGCTATTACGTCGGCCGGCTGCCCACTCCGTCCGGTCAGGTCGAAGCGATCGCGAGCATGTTCTCGGTGATCCGCAACGCCGCCCAACCCTTCCGGATACCGGATCCGGGCAAGCCCGACGCGTCGCAGACCATCTGGCAGGTGGTCATGGACCTCACCAACCGGCGCTACGTCTACGAATCCACCACGCGTCCCAACATCGTGTGGGTCGACCTGGCGGACCTCGACTTCAGTGTGGGCAGCCCGCAGCTCAAACTCGATCTGATCGGCGACCTCGCCGTCGAGGGCGGTATCGCGGGAAACGTCAGCAGCAAGTTCAAGGACGTAGGGCCCATGACCTTCCTGTCGTTGCCACTACTGCGCGAACTCGAGAAGGCGAACACGGCGGATTGACCGGCACGTCCGCTATTGCCATGACGTGCCGTTGACGCTCTGACACGCTGTCCGGATGGACCTCGTGTGGGGTGTCGTCGCGCTGACCGTCGCGACGTTAACGGTGCTGCTGGCGGTGCGCCGCGTTGTGATGGCCGTCAGCGGCCTGGTGTTCGCGCGCTATGTCGCCGTCGGCGGGCTGGCGGCGTTCACCGTGCACCGCGACGCCGTGGCCGATGACACCTACCGCGTGCGGTTCGAGGTCGGTGGGCCCGCGGTGTTTCACAACGTGACGGTGCAGCTGTTCGGTAGGCCCGAAGGCGCGGCACCACCACCACCGGCGTTGCGCCACACCATGATTGCCGGCGACGATCCGATCGACTGGACCTTCCGGCTTCCCGACGCTGCGGCCGCGCAGACGTGGGTGGTTGTCACCTGGGTCCGGCCGTACCTGCAGGGCGTCGAATCCGAGCCGCTCGCGCACTGGCTGCAGGCCGGCCGGCTGTACGAATGGCGTTGGTACTCAGAGACGAACCGCTATGTGCGGACGGTCCTGCGATTCGTCGCTCGACGGTGGTCCGTGGGCGGGGAGTCGTTGCGCGAGTTGCCGCTGTACGGGCGGTGGCGGCGTACCTCGTCGAACAACAGCGCCGATCTGTTGGGCCCGGCGGCCACCGCGCCACCGAGAACCTAGACATCGCGGCAACTGCTCGAGTACCGACGCCATTGACGAATTCGTGGCGATGACGATCGCGCCAGTGCCAGGATGGCCTCATGACCGTCGTTCTGGTGCATGGCAACCCGGAGACCGATGCGATCTGGGGACCGTTGGTCGATGCGATCGGTCGCGACGACGTGGTGCGCTTGTCGCCACCGGGATTCGGTGCTCCGCTGCCCGCCGACTTCTCGGCCACCTACCTCGCGTACCGGGACTGGCTCGAGGCCGAGCTGGACGCCATCGGGGAGCCGGTCGACCTCGTCGGCCACGACTGGGGCGGCGGCCACGTCCTGACTGCCGTCATGCACCGGCCCGAACTCGTCCGCAGTTGGGTGACAGACGTCGTCGGGATACTTGACCCGGACTACGTCTGGCACGACCTGGCCCAGGTGTGGCAGACGCCGGGGGAGGGCGAGCAGCTGGTCGAAACGATGCTCGGCGGCAGCGTCGAGGACCGTGCCTCCCAGATGGTCGCCCTGGGCATGCCGCTGGATGTCGCGACGGCCCTCGCCGCTGCGCAGGGCCCGGAGATGGGCCGGGCGATCCTGGCGCTGTACCGCTCGGCGCGCCAACCCGCGATGGCGGAGGCCGGGCGTCACATCGAGACGTTGCGGGCCAGGCCGGGCCTTGCGCTGCTGGCCACCGATGACCCGTACATCGACTCCGACGAAATCCGTTACCGCGCAGCCGAACGCGCGGGCGCACGCACCACGGTGCTCAACGGGCTCGGGCACTGGTGGATGTTACAGGACCCGGCGCGCGGCGCGGCCGCGCTCACCGAATTCTGGGCCACGCTCGACTGAACGCCAAAACCCAACCGGCTCAGGGCAGTACGGTGTGCAGCAGCATCACGTTGTACGCCGACCACAGCGACAGCGTGAAGTACAGGTCCCGACCGGTGGACCACGGGTGCAGGTACGGCGCGTAGACCCCACCCGGGAACTGCTGCGACGACACCACCAATTGCTCTGGGCCCCAAGGCCCTTGCGGCGTCGGGGCGGTACGGATCACCACGTCGGACAAGTTGTTGCAGTACATCACCAGGTATTGCTTGAGATAGGTGTTGTACTGCACCGACATCTCACCGACCGGGCCGGGAATGATCGGCGAGGCCGCAGCGGGGTTGTTGGGCACCCACGACTGGCTCTCGTTGTTCCAGTATTCGTACTTGCTCATGTCCGGCAACAGGTTCTGGGGCACCCGGGACACGTAGGCGTTTCCGACTCGGCCAGAAGGGGTTCCGTAGGAATAGATGTAGCCGTCGCTGCCCTTCAGGAAGGCGCCCTGCTGGAAGTTCTCGTTCCCCGGCAGGTACGCCACGCGCGGCACACTGTCGGGTGCCATCGGCCGGACGCTGCTGGGGTACACACCCCAGTTCTGGCCGTTGTCGTTGGAGACGGCGATCGCCGAGTAGTTCGTCGTCCACGCGCCGGCGCTGTCCCAGTTCTTGATCGACATGAAGCTGGCGTACTGCGTCTTGCCCACGGAGACACCGGAAGTCGGGATGATGCCCTTCTCGACAGGCGCCCACCGGATGGTCGGGATGGTCTGCTTGGCCAGATTCGGCTGCCACTCGGGTGAGCCCGAATAGGGGTTGGTCACCGAGCCGGGTGGGATGTGGATGCCGTGCGACAACGTGCGGTCGTTGGTGCGGAACATGGTGTTGTAGCGCCATTGCTGATTCGGGGTGGCGCAGTAGCCGTAGGTGTCCCCGAACATCATCAGCACCTGGTTGTTCACCGGGTCGCCGTTGTCCCACATGATGCCGAGGTCGGTGCCGGAGATGCCGAACCGCTGCAGGGTGTCGCCACCCGCGCTCTGGTCGCCGGTCACCCAGCCCACCAACGACGTGGTGCCCGCGTCGATGGCGGGCGCCGGCTCCGCTCCGGGCTGAGGTTGCGCCGCGGCGGGGGCGGGTTGTGCCGCGCGCGGTTGGACCGGCGGCTGCGGCACGCGGGGCTTGCCGGGCAGTACGCCGGCCTGCTGTTGCACGGTGCCCTGGGTGAAGGCGCTGAGCAGCGACCGGGACAACTTGCCCAGGGTCGGCAGCGGGGCCTTGTCGTTCGCGTTGCTCGGTCGGTGGCCGCCCGATGGCGGCCGCATGACGCCGCTCGAGGGCACGCCGTTCGGCGGCAGGACGCCCGCATTCGGGCCGGTGCACGGTTCGGCGGCTGCGCGCGGCGGCGCGATGCCGACTGCTCCACCGAGAACGACGGCAGCCGTCAAAGCCACCGATGCAATGCGAGGACGCGGCGACACGGTCACACCTTTCGGATGGCAGGCGGCGCTCGGACGCCAGCGAGGGGCTGTTGTGACCATAGTTAGCAATGAGGCTGTTGAGGCCCCCGCTGTGCGGATGGGTACCCATCTGTAACCACGTCGCGATCGTTCACCTGGCGTTTGCCTGGCGAAGGTGACCCGCGTCGCAGCCTGAACGCAGCGCTGGTGCCGCGCCGCCTGAGCGTCGGCCGACCTAGACTCCAGCCATGACTGTCGCCCAACGGGAACGCGCCGCACTCGTCGAATCCCTCCGCGAGCACGGCCCCGATGCACCCACGTTGTGCGAGGGCTGGACCGCTCGTGATCTGGCCGCGCACCTGGTGGTACGGGAACGTCGGCTCGACGCTGCGCCCGGAATTCTGGTGCCGCAACTGGCCGGCTACACCGAACGAGTACAGGCGCAGGTGACCGCATCCACCGACTGGGAGAAGCTGGTCGACATGATTGCGGCGGGCCCGCCGCTGTACTCGCCGTTCAAGCTGCTCGACCCGTTCGTCAACGTGGCCGAGATGTTCATTCACAACGAGGACGTGCGCCGGGCCCAGCCGACGTGGGAGCCGCGGGAGCTCGACGACCGGCTGGTGTCCGCGTTGGCGGGGCAGGTCGCGACCATGGCGCGCATGGGGATCAAGAACGCCCCGGCGCGGATCGTGCTGGTGACACCGGACGGTCGCCGCCTGGCCGCGGCCGGCCGCGGCGCCGAGGTGACGGTGACCGGCGCGCCCGGCGAGCTGCTGCTCTTCGCGGCAGGCCGCGGCCCGGCTCAGGTGGCCTTCACCGGACCTGACGACGCCGTCGCCGCGGTCCGGGGTTCGAACCGCGGATTCTGACGTTCAGCGTCCAGAAAGCACAACGCGGCTCGATCCCGAAGGATCGAGCCGCGTCGAGTTGGCTTCTGCTCAGAAGTTGTTGCAGGTGTTGGCCACGTTCAGCACCAGGTCGGTGTACTGAGCGGCACCCGGGGTGTTGTACGCCCGCGTGATCAGGGCCTTGCGCTGCTGCGGACCGGAGGCGATCAGCTGGTGCAGGTAACCGACGCCGATCGGGTTCGCCTGCAGCTCGGCGGCCGCACCCGGGTCGAGGGCGGTCAGAGCGGCGATCACCTGCGGGTAGGTGCAGGTCGAGTACATGATCGGGGTGGGGTCCGGCTGAGCGGTGGCGACTGCGCCGCTGGCCATGACAGCGACCAGTGCCGAGCCCGCGCCGACCATCATCCGAGTGGTGAAAGACATTGTGTATTCCCCTCCCGCACCAGCTAACCGATGCGACCAAAGTGATTGATGACTACGTTAGCAGTTCTATCGACCGTCTGTGGCTGAGCGTTACAGCGTCCGAACAAGCAGTCCGCACGGGTTCTGGATGTGTCGGCGGCCGTAGCGGTGACGGTCCGGTGGGCAGGTAATCGACCAGGTGCCGACACCCTGATGTAGGCAAACCTAACCTAAACAAAATCGGGTAGGCTCCCCGCTGAAATGACCGAGATTGATCAGGGGCCGGTGCTACCGCGCGAGTTGACCTCACTGTCCGCTGAAGTGCGAGCGGTGGGCGCACCACCCGTGCCGCGGCTGGCAAGCCCGTGGGCGGTGCGCCTTGTCGACGCCGATGCCGACGCCGAGATGCTGTCCGAATGGATGAACCGGCCGCATCTGGCGGAGGCCTGGGAGTACGACCGACCGCCCGAGTGGTGGCGGCGGCACCTGCAGGCGCAACTCGACGGTGAGTACTCGCGGCCGCTACTGGTCAGCTACCAGGACAAGGCCATGGGCTACCTGGAGCTGTATTGGGCCGCCAAGGATTCCATCGCGCCTCGATACGATGCCGATCCCTACGATCTGGGGCTGCACGCCGCGATCGCGGACGAGCGCTTCGTCAATCGTGGGCTGGGACCGCTGTTGATGCCCCAGGTGTTGGCGAGTCTGTTCGAACTGGTGCCGTCGTGCCGTCGGGTGATGTTCGATCCCGACCATCGCAACACCGGCGCGCGACGGCTCGTCGAGCATGGCGGCGCCGAATTCCTCGGCGAACATGACATGGCCAACCGCAGGATGGCGCTGTACGCGTTGGCGCGCCCATCCAGCTGACGCCGAACCCGCCCTGTATATAGAGGGAGTGGCAAAAAGGCTTCTGCTGTTGCTGGCAGTGCTCGCCGTTGTGGGGGTGTGCGCGGGACCGTGGTTCTACCGAACCCAGATGGAAGGCGCACCGGCGCCGGCCCTGAGCCTGCCGTCCACGCACCGTCCGGCCAGCACGAACCTCGACGGTAAATGGATCGTTGCCGCGGGCCCCGACGACGAGGCCAACCGTTCCCAGGCGGGTTACCGCGCCCGGCAACAACTGCTGTGGGAAACCGTGACCGTGACCGGACGGACCAACTCGGTCAGGGGTGACGCCACGGTTACCGGTGGCACGCTGCAGGCGGCGAGCTTCGTCGTCGACGTGGCAACCATGCAGTCGCCGCACCGCGGCCGCGACGACAGGTTCCGCGGCACCGACGTGATGGATGCCGCCAAGTTCCCGACGGCCAAACTCGCGGTCCTCGATCCGGTCGATCTGTCGTCGGTCTCCGGCGACGGCATGCCCACGACAATGGAGGTTTCGGCGCAGCTGACGCTCAAGGGCGTCGCCCGCCAGGTCGCGGTACGGCTGGATGTGCAGCGGTCGGGCAACGGGGTTGTGGCCGTGGGCCAAATCCCCGTCACCTTCGCCGACTACGGCATCGTCCCGCCGGCGCCACCGGTGGGACTGCTCGCCGTCGATCCCATCGTCACCATCGAGTTCCTGGTGAATCTGGTCAAGCGATGAACGGTGACGACGTCACCGCGTCGTATCCCTCGTAGTCGGGCCGCATTCCCGCCGCCACGAGCTCCCAGAGCACCTCGTCGGTGCCGCCGCCGACCCGGGCGAGCTTCATGTCGCGCCACCACCGGCCCAACGGTGTCTCGTCCACCAGATATCCGGCCCCGCCGAAGATGTGCATGCATTCGTCGACGACCTCGACACCGAGCCTCGCCGCGGTGACCTTGATGGCCGCGGCCGCACGCAGATCCATGCGCCCCTGCGCGGCCAGGCCCGCCAGGCCGTAGCGCAGCAGATCGACCCGCGCGTGCAGGTCGGCCAGTCGCATCCGCAATGCTTGATGCTCGTACAAGGTATGGCCGAACTGGCGCCGTTTCATCATGCGGGCCAACGTGATTCCGATGATCCTGCGGCAGTTGGCCTCGATCTGACCGGCGACGGAAAGCCGCTCCTGCGCCAGTCCCCAGGAGATGGCGGCCAGGCCGGTACCCGCCCGCGCCACCAGAGCGTCGGCCGGCACCCAGGTGTCGATATGGACCGCCGCGGTATCGAGGGGCCCGGCGCCCACCTTGCGATAGGGCGTGCGTACCTCGACCTGCGCCGTCGGCACGGAGATCACGACGACGCTGCCGTGGCGGCTCTCCGGATCATGGTCGACGCTCCGGGCGACCACCATGATGTGATCGGCGATGGGCGACAGCGACACGAACTTCTTGGTGCCGCGGACCTCGAAACCGCCACGCGCGGAGACGACTTCGGTCTCGACGATCTGCAGATCGGAACCTCCGGACTCTTCCGACGCGCCGATGCACAATACGGCATCGCCCCGGATGGCCTGCTCGGTGATATCGCGCAGATAGTCGGACTTGCCGAACCTGCGCAGGATGGCGATGGCCGAGTCGTGCAGGCTCACCCCGACGCCGATTCCCGCGGATCCGAGCTTGCCCAACTCCCCGGCGAGGGCGAACACTTTTGCCACGTCCGGATGTTGGCTATCGCCCCACTTGGCGGCGAAAACCTCTGACCGGCCCAGGTATTCGATGAGCTTGCGCGGAAAGCGGTCGGTTTCTTCGGCTTCCGCGGTCCAGTCGCGGACCCGGTCGTCGAAGACCTCGCCCAGCAGTTCGCGATAGGCCTCGATGGTGCACGACTCGACCGTGGTCATGATCCCACCGTTTCCAGGGTGCGTCGGACCTCGAGGCGACGGAGTTTCCCCGACGAGGTTCGCGGCAGGGCGCCCGGTTTGAGGAACACCACGTCTGCCGGCACGATGCCGCACTCGGAGGCGACCAGGGACACCACTTGGCTGCGGGCGGTCGACTCGTCGTCGCCCTTGAACTCCGCGGCGATCACCAAACCCTGTCGGGCGCCGGAGCCCTCGGTGCCCACCGCCACGACGGCGCCCTCGCGCACGCCGTCGGCGCGGGCGGCCACCTGCTCGACCTCGGTGGGGAAGATGTTGCGTCCGGCCACGGTGATGAGTTCTTTGCGCCGGCCGCACACCACCAGGCCGTCGGCGGTGAAGTAGCCGAGATCGCCCGTGGCGAACCATTCTTCGCGATCGATGCGGTCCTGTCCGAGATAGCCCGCCATCATCGAGGTGCCGCGCACCTGTACTTCGCCCACTTCGCGTCCGGTGAGCTCGTGGGGCACGTCGGTGGGGGCAATGCGGACTTCCATGCCGTCGATGGGCCGGCCGAGCACCGCGTACCTGCGCACCGCGGTGTCGCCGTCGATCGACACGGTGACATCGTCGCACCGCAGTCCGCCACCCGGGGCGGGAACGGTTACCGCACAGGTTGATTCGGCGAGCCCGTACGACGGGCACAGGGCGTTCGCGTCGAAGCCGAACTTGGCCATCTCGGTCGCGAACCGATCGGTGCCGTAGCAGTCGACGGGTTCGCCGCCGTTGAGAGCGAATCTCAGTGCGCCCAGGTCGACATCGGTGACCAGGCGGGCGTACTTGCCGAGCAGCCCGAACGCCATGTTGGGCGCCGCGGTCATGGTTGCCTTGCTCTCGGTCAACCACTTGAGCCAGTTGAACGGCGACGCGGAGAACGCGGTGGTCGGCGCCTGCCACAGCTCGCCGCCGCCGAGTGTCATGGTGAGCATGAACGCCAGGCCCATGTCGTGGTAGATCGGCAGCCACGAATGTCCACGATCGGCGTCGGTGACATTGATCCGCGCGACCAGTCCACGCAGGTTCGCCAACGCCGCGTCCGCGGGGATCTGCGCCGTGCGGGGCGTGCCGGTCGATCCCGCCGTGCCCTGCAGGATGCCGAAGTCGGCGGTGCGAGAAGGTACGAAGGTTGTCGAACGACGTTCGTGGGCAACGGTATTGACGTCGTGCAGTTCCACATCGGTGGCGCCCGTGCGCAACAGGTCGAGATGCTTGCCGTGGCTCAGCACTGTGCCGATGCCGATACCGGCGAACCTGTTCAGGGTGGTGGCGGCCCAGGTGGCCGTGTCGGCGCCGCGTACCGGCCCGGGCAGGATGGACACTGCGGCGCCGGCGAAGATCGCGCCGTAGATGGCTGCCAGGAATTCCGCCGTGGGCTCGCCGACCAGCCCGATGCGGCTTTGTCCGTCGATGTGTGCGGCGACGTTCTCGGCCCGGGCGTGCACCTCCTGCCAGGGATGCCGTTGCCAGTCAGCGGTTTTCGGATCGAGCGTCACCAGGTCGCGCGTGGACCGCGTCATCACCGCGGACAGGGCGGAGGCGAGGCTGGAGGCGCTCATGAGCGTTGGGCGGTAGGGAGTTTCGCGGCGATCGCGTCTTCGAGGTCGCCGACGGTTTCGCTGCTGAGCAGGTCTTCCTCGGACAGTGCGACGCCGAAGCGGTCTTCGATTGCGACCATGCCCACGGCGAATGCCACCGAGTCCAAACCGACATCGTTGATGAGCCGTGATTCGCGGGTGACGCGTTTGATGTCCACGCCCATGTCGTCCCGCATGATCTTGGCCAAGCCAGTGCTTACCGATTCAGTTGTCTCCATGTCGAGGGACCGTAGTCGACCGAAGGGGTTTAGGCTAGGCTTACCTTCTAGGCAATGAAGTGGCCCAGACTGGTACCGCCGTCCCGGTTTCCGTTGTCGATGGAGACCAACGCCGGCACGCGTTCGCAGGTGACCACTCCGTGCTCGGCGGTCACTTCATCGATGAGATCGAAAGCGGTAGAGATGTTTTCCGGAGTATCGACCACGATGGTCGTGACGGGAACCTGACGGCCGAGCTGAAACAGTCTGTCGCCATGCGGCTTGCGCCGGTCATGGAAGCCCCAGATACCGCGCAGGACGGTGACGCCGCGGCTGGCCTCGATGCCGCGCAGGCGGCGCACGATCTCGCGGTGCACCGGCTCGCCGCCGTGCAGCGTGTCCTCGGTGGTGTACACCATGAGCTTCTGCCACAACGGAGTTCCGTCGGCGTCGTACGCCGGAAGCGCACCCGGGCGGGCCAGTAGTGCCCCCGCCTGCTTGCAGAGCTCGGCCCGCTCGACCGTCACCAACGGGTCGGGCAGCAGCCGCTCCAGCTCCGGCAGGACCGCGGCGGCGCGGTCGCCGTCGCCGACCGCGATGATCATGACGGGAACGTCCAGGTTGCGGTTCAGGAAGCGGGCGCGCTCACGGCGGCCACGGACCGTGCCATCGACTCCGAGAAAGACCGAGGCGCAGGCGAATCCGTTCCGGTGGAGCAGGTCGCACACCGCGATGTGGGCCGGCCGGCCAGCGATCCGGTGCTGGCGGCCGACATAGACGGTGAGCTTGGTGTGGTGGGGCGAGCGAAGCGACGGGAATGAGCTCGCGCCGGCCTTTGCGGTGGTGAGCAGGCGAGCGCGTTCGAGCGTGACCAGTCCGCGCGTCGTCAGTTCCGCTGTTTGCTCGGCCAGTGCGGCGATCTTGTCGGCGGTGTCCACAGCGGCGATGGCGACCGGCAGGTCCTCGGACTGACTCAAGGTCTGGTCGGTGCGCAGCTGGTGCCGCGGCCCGAATCCCGCGATGCCGCGCAGCACCACGCTGGTGGCGACGTTCTCGGCGGCGTACAGGTCGAGCAGCTCCTCGGCCAGGAACCGGCCGGAAATACGTTGCCGCTCACCGAAATACGTCGTGAGTTTCAGGTAGTCCGCTGCTTCGCTCACAGCAGGCCACCCATCCAGATTCCCAGCGCCGCGGCGGCCAGGCCCAGCACCACGCTCGCCACGATGTTGGCCAGGGCGAACCAGACCTGTCGCTCCTCGCCGAGGCGTTGTGTCTCCAGCATCCACGTCGAGAACGTCGTGTAGGCGCCGACGAACGCGGTGCCGGCCAGCAGTGCGACGTTGGGACTCAGCGCCAGGCCGCCGAAGAAGCCGAGCAGCCAGGCGCCACTGAGGTTCACCACGAAGGTGCCGAACGGGAAGCTGCTGCTCTTGCGTTTCGACACCGCGCGGTCCACGAGGAACCGCGACACGGCTCCCACGCCACCGATCAGCGCGACGCCCAGCCAGATGACCGCCGTCATGCCCGCACCCGAACCCGTCGCACCAGGACCGTGGCCAGGTACACCGCGGCCAGTCCGGCGACGATGCTGGCCACCGTGTAGCCCGCGGCCAGTCCGTAGGCGCCGTGCTGGAGCATCCGCACCGTCTCGACCTGCATGGTGCTGAATGTGGTCAGGCCACCGCACACGCCCGTGCCGAGCAGGGGGCGCTGGTAACTCGACACCGGCAACCGCTCCAGCAGCCGGGTGGTGAAGTAGCCGAGCAGGAAAGCGCCGACGATGTTGACGACGAACGTCGGCCAGGGCCAGTGCGCGGGATGGGGTGCAGCGAAGACGGCGAGTGCGGCGCGCGCGACGGTGCCGATGGCGCCCCCGACGAAGACGGCGGCCAATTCTCGGTTGTCGTGGCCGAACATAGGGCAAAAGTATGGTGGCCGAACGCCGACCGGTGCACACCGGGGGAGAAGCGGTAGCAGAATCGAGGCCATGACGGCCAACCCGCGCGCCGGCCAACCGGCCCAGCCAGATGACCTGATCGACGTGGCCCACGTGGTCACCGCCTACTACACCGTGGCGCCCGATCCTGAGAACGTCGACCAGCAGGTGGTCTTCGGTACGTCGGGCCACCGCGGTTCGAGCCTGGACGCGGCGTTCAACGAGCCGCACATCCTGGCCACCACACAGGCGATCGTCGAGTATCGCGCCGCGCAGGGCATCACCGGACCGTTGTTCATCGGACGTGACACGCACGCCCTGTCCGAGCCGGCCTGGGTCACGGCGCTCGAGGTGCTGGCCGGCAACGAGGTCGTCGCGATGATCGACGCGGCCGACCGCTACACTCCGACGCCGGCGGTCAGTCACGCGATCCTGACCTTCAACCGCGGCCGTGAAGGCGACCTCGCCGACGGCATCGTCGTCACCCCGTCGCACAACCCGCCGCGCGACGGTGGCTTCAAATACAACCCGCCCAACGGCGGTCCGGCAGACACCGATGCCACGAGTGTGATTGCCAAGCGCGCCAACGAGATTCTGCGCGACGGGCTGCGCGACGTGAAGCGGATACCGCTGGCCCGTGCGCTGGGCTCCACGGAGCGGCACGACTACCTCAATGCCTATGTCGAGGACCTGCCGAATGTGGTCGACCTGCACGCCATTCGCGCCGAGGGCGTGCGCATCGGCGCGGACCCGCTCGGTGGTGCCAGCGTCGACTACTGGGCCGCCATCGCCGAGCGGCATCAGTTGGACCTCACGGTCGTCAACCCTCTGGTCGACGCGACGTGGCGGTTCATGACGCTCGACACCGACGGCAAGATCCGGATGGACTGCAGTTCGCCGAACGCCATGGCGTCACTGATCGCGAATCGGGACCGCTACCAAATCGCCACCGGCAACGACGCGGACTCCGACCGGCACGGCATCGTCACGCCCGATGGTGGACTGCTCAACCCGAACCACTATCTCGCCGTGGCCATCGACTACCTCTACACACATCGAGCGGGGTGGCCGGGTTCCACTGCGGTCGGCAAGACCGCGGTCAGCTCGTCGATCATCGACCGGGTGGTCGCCGGACTGGGGCGAAAGCTCGTGGAGGTGCCGGTCGGCTTCAAGTGGTTCGTCGATGGATTGCTCAGCGGCACAATCGGATTCGGCGGCGAGGAGAGTGCCGGGGCGTCGTTCCTGCGCACGGACGGGACCGTCTGGACCACCGACAAGGACGGCATCATCCTGGCACTGCTGGCCTCGGAGATCCTGGCGGTCACCGGTAAGTCGCCGTCGCAGCGCTACGCCGAGCTGACCGAAAAGTACGGTGCTCCGACCTACGCTCGCATCGACGCGCCGGCCAGCCGCGAACAGAAGGCCCGCTTGGCGAAGCTGTCGGCCGAGCAGGTCACCGCGACCGAGTTGGCGGGCGAGCCGATCGTCGCCAAGCTGACCACTGCGCCCGGCAATGGCGCGCCGTTGGGCGGGCTCAAGGTGACCACCGAGAACGCCTGGTTCGCCGCGCGGCCGTCGGGAACAGAGGACGTCTACAAGATCTACGCCGAGTCGTTCAAGGGTCCGGAACATCTGGCGCAGGTTCAGGCCGCGGCGCGGGAAGTGGTGAATACAGTCATAGCGTGAGCGCTGTAACGGAGGGCGACTGTCCGACCCCGACCCGACTGCCGGCCGAGATCTGGGTGCTGGCCGGCGCCAACATCGTCATCGCACTCGGCTACGGCGTGGTGGCCCCGGTACTGCCGGCGTACGCCCGCAACTTCGGTGTCAGCATCAGCGCGGCGACGTTCGTCATCACCGCGTTCGCCGCGATGCGCCTGATCTTCGCGCCGCCCAGTGGCCTGTTGGTGCAGAAGCTCGGTGAGCGGCGCGTCTATCTCACCGGCCTGCTGATCGTCGCGTTGTCGACGCTGGCCTGCGCGTTTGCGGAGACCTACTGGCAGCTGTTGGTGTTCCGATCCCTCGGTGGTGCGGGCTCGGCAATGTTCACGGTGTCGTCGCTGGCGCTGATGATCCGGCTGTCGCCGTTCGACGCCCGTGGCCGGGTGGCCGGGTTGTTCTCGAGCGCCTTCATGATCGGTGGCGTGGCCGGGCCGGTGGTCGGCAGCTTGACCGCAGGGCTGGGTCTGTCCGTGCCGTTCGCCATCTACGGGGCGGCGCTGGTGGTCGCCGCGGCCGTGGTGTTCGTCAGCCTGCGGAACTCGACGCTGGCCGCTCCGGACGAGGAGGCGGTCGGGCCGACGGTGTCGGTGCGAACCGTGCTGCGCAACCGTGCCTATCAGGCCGCCCTGCTGTCGAACCTGGCGGCCGGATGGGCGGCGCTGGGCCTGCGCGTGGCGCTGGTGCCGCTGTTCGTGGTCGACGTCCTGCACCGCAGCGCGGGCATGGCCGGCCTGGTGCTGGCGATGTTCGCGATCGGCAACGTCTGTGCCGTGATTCCCAGCGGGCACCTGTCCGACCGGGTGGGCCGCCGCAAATTGATGATCGTCGGCCTGACGGTGTCGGCCGCCTCGACGGCGCTGCTCGGCTGGACCACGTCGCTGCCGGTGTTCCTCGTGATCGCGTTCGTGACGGGTGCGGCGAGTGGCGTCTTCGTCTCGCCCCAGCAGGCGGCCGTCGCGGACATCATCGGCAACCGCGCACGCGGCGGTACCGCCGTAGCGACCTTCCAGATGATGTCGGACCTCGGCACGATCGTCGGCTCCCTGGCCGCCGGACAGATCGCCCAGCACGTGTCCTTCACCGCCGCATTCGGCGTCGGCGGGGTGATCCTGCTGGCGGCTGCGGTGTGTTGGTCGCTGGCCCCGGAAACGCGTCGATCCGGTGACGACGAGGAGACCCCGATCTGTCCACTGGGCCACGAGCCGGTGGAAGGGTCCCTCTGACCAGCCGTTTTGTCGACGGTGGTGCCAGTGGTGTAGCTTCATCAGGCACCACTTAAGGGGCTATGGCGCAGCTGGTAGCGCACCACACTGGCAGTGTGGGGGTCAGGGGTTCGAGTCCCCTTAGCTCCACAAGTAAAACCCGTTCTGACTTCGGTCAGAGCGGGTTTTCTCGTTTCCGGGGGCGGGCATTGCTGGTGCGGCAGCGCCGAACTCGTAATTCCTCAGTAACACCGGTCCACGAAGCTGTACCGCATGACACGAGATCAAGTAACCGAAGCGATCGTCGCCGCGCGCCTGGCGAAAGGCCTGACGTGGCAACAGTTGGCGGATGCGGTCGAGCGTCCGCTGGTGTGGACGATCGCGGCACTGCTCGGCCAGCACCCGGTGCCGGCCGAACTGGGCGCCAAGGTCGTGGCACTGCTCGGTCTCGACGAGTCCGTCGTTCCCGTGCTGGCCGCCGTTCCGATGCGCGGCGGGTTGCCGACCGCGGTGCCCACCGACCCGACCATCTACCGGCTCTACGAAGCGCTCTCGGTGTACGGTCCAGCGCTCAAGGAGGTCATCCACGAGCAGTTCGGTGACGGCATCATGAGCGCCATCAACTTCAGCCTCGACCTGCAACGCAAGCCCCACCCGGGCGGTGACCGCGTGGTGATCACGTTCGACGGGAAGTTCCTGCCCTATGAGTGGAACGCGGCGACGAACTGATCGCTGCGGACCGCGTCAGCGTCCCGATCGAAGAATCCGCCACCTCTCGATCATCGAACTTACCGCGCGGTAAGATGCGCGCATGACTCAGCGCAGCATGCCGACCGTCGATGGCGTGACCCATGAATACGTGCAGGCCGGCGACGTGAAGATTCACGTCGCCGTGGCCGGGCCGGAGGCGGGGCGCCCGGTCGTCCTGCTGCACGGTTGGCCGGAGAACTGGTTCATGTGGCACAAGGTCATCCCGGCGCTGGCCGATGCCGGCTACCGGGTGCACGCCATGGACCTGCGCGGCGCCGGCTGGAGCGAGGTCACGCCGAAGGGCTACGAGAAGGAGCAGTTCGCCTCCGACGTGCTCGCCGCGGCGACGGCGCTGGGGCTGGACACCTTCGACCTGGTGGGTCATGACTGGGGCGGCTGGACCGCGCAGCTGGTGGCGTTGAAGGCGCCGACGCGCGTCACGCGGCTGGCGATCCTGAACATCCCGCCGGTGTGGCAGGAGCCGGGCCGGGTCGCACGGCATGCCCACAAACTCGCGTACCAACTTGTCGTGGGCGCTCCGGTGGTCGGGCCGCTGTCGCACCTGTCGCCGACGCTGTGGTGGTTCATCCGCCGCAGTGGCATGCCCCAGGAGTCGGTGGACTTCTTCCGCAGCTGCTTCCGTGATCGGGACCGTCGTGTCGCGGGCTCCAAGATCTACCGCGCCATGGTCGGCAAGGAGTTCGCGAAACTGGCGCGTGGTCCCTACGACGATCAGAAGCTCGCGATGCCGGTGCGGGTGCTGTTCGGTCTCGACGATGTGGCGGTGCATCCGTCGCTGCTGGAGGGCTTCAAGGACCACGCCGACGATCTGAACATCACCGAGGTGCCCAACTGCGGTCACTTCATCATCGACGAGCAGCCCGATCTGGTGATCAAGTGGCTCTCGGACGTGCTGGCCGAGTCGCGGCAGAGTTGACGTTGTCGGGCAGTTCTGGCAATCCGACCCAACCGCCGCGGCCGGATGCCCGGTGGCGAACAATGATCTGATGGTGAATCCCGAGCTCGTACCGTTCGGCGACGTGTCCACCGAGCTGGCGGTGATAGAAGCCGCGGAACCCCCTGGCCTTCCGGGCAGCAATCCGACTCTCGCACTGCAGCACATGGAAGCCGCGCTGGTTCGGGCCGACCTCGAATGCCCCGACGTGCTCAGCCCCGAGCAGTTCCGGCGCCTGCGCTACCTCTTGAGCTTCGCGCGGTTGACGGTGTTCGAACCGGGTGCCGCCGGGCCGGGCGGCACCCGCGGCCGTGGCGATGTGACGGTCGGTGACGAGATCGCCGGCTTCCGTGCCCGGGTGATTGACGCGCTCTACCACGCACTGCGCGGGCGAACCACCGCACAGGAACGGCTGGATGCCGCGAAGGCGATCCTCGAGACTTTCGCCGAAGACGTCGACTACGAGCGGTCGGTGCTGCTGGAGCGTCACGGCAATGACTTCTCCGCGGCCGAACTCGACGCCGAACTCGGTTACAAGACCTACGTCGCGGTGCTGGGCGGCGGGGGCGGCGCCGGCTACGTCTACCTCGGCGGCATGCAGCGCATGCTCGCGGCGGGGCTGCCGCCCGCGTACATGTTGACCAACTCGTTCGGCGCCATCGTCGGCAGCGTCATGGCGCGCGTGCTGCCGGTGCCCATCGAGGACTACGTCGCCTGGGCGAAGACCGTCACCTACCGCGGCGTCCTGGCCCCGGCCCGGACCCGTCGTCGCCACGGACTCAACGGACTGTTCTCATTGCAGTTCAACGAGTTCGCCAAGGAGATGTTCACGCGCGAGGACGGTGAACCGATGCGGATGACCGATCTCTCGATCCCGTACGAGACCGTCGTCGCCGGGGTCCGGAAGCAGTCTTTCGACCGGCTGCCCGGCCAGTTCCATCCGTCGCATTTCACGATGATGGGGGTGCGCGCGCTCGAGCACCTCAAGCTTGGCTACGCGCCCGGCGTCGTCAACCGGCTGTGGCAGGTCGCTGCGTTCATCGATTCGCGCGTCGTCAAGCCGATCGTGCTCGGCGGCGACGATCTGACGGCCGACTTCAATGTCGTTGACGCCGCGAGCTTTTCGTCGGCGATCCCGGGGATTCTGCATCATGAGTCGAGTGATCCGCGGATGTGGGGCCTGCTCGATCAGCTGCTCGTGGAGAAGGATGTCGCCGCATTGGTCGACGGGGGAGCGGCGAGTAACGTCCCGATCGAGCTGGCGTGGAAGCGAATTCAGGACGGTCGGCTCGGCACCCGCAACGCGTGCTACATCGGCTGGGACTGCTTCCACCCGCAATGGAACCCGAGACACCTTTGGCTGCAACCGATCACCCAGGCGCTGCAGTTGCAGATGGTCCGCAACGCGCCGTTCGCCGACCGCGTCATCCGGTTCAGTCCCACGCTGTCTCCCGTCACGTTGGCCGCCGCGCCGGAAGCCATCGATCGCGCGATCGAGTGGGGCAACGCCTCGGTGGAGAGTTCGGTGCCGTTCGTGCAGCGGCTCACCGAACCGGTGTGGTGGCAGGGAAATCAGCCGCCGCAGGTCGATCGGACGCCGATTCGCGTCTCCGCACCGCTGCAGCCGATGACCACGATTCTGGACGGTGCCCGGCGCGCGGCCGAGTACGTACCACGGGTCACTCGGGTACGGCGCCGGGTTGCGGCCGTGGGGGACCGCATCCGTCGATCACAGTGACGCCGTCACGTGCCGCGCGGATTACCAGAGCAGCCAGCCACGCAGATATGACGCCGATCTGTAGCCGCTCCACCAGCCCGGCCCAGGCCGTCGAGGACGCCAGGCACATGGCGACGTCGACACCGCCGAGGAGGGCAGCCGCGGCTGCAGCAGAGAGTCCGGCGGCGCCGAGCCTGCCGTAGCCCGGGTGACGTGTCAGCACTGCCCCGTAGAGGCCGATGGCACAGACGAGTGCGGTGAACCCGATGAGGCTGGAAGCGGTATGGGGTTGGACGACCTGCGTGGTGTGAATCGCTTCTTCCTTTGCGCGGCAGCTCATGTCGATCGATGGCGCGCACGGCATGGGCCACAGGCCATCGGCCATCGACGAGATTCCGGCGACCATCGCGCACAGATGCGCGACCGACGCCTGCGTTGTCGGCGGCCAACGCATCAGCAGATTGGCAACGGCGATCAAGCCGACTCCGGCCACGACGTCACTCACCCGGAAGAACGAACGCGCCGGTTGGCCTGCGACGGCCAGCTCGCTGACGTACGAGCGCAGGGGGCTGAGCTGGGAGTTGACCAGCCACTCCACTGGGAAGTCGCAGTAAGCCAAGACGCCCACGAGCGCGGTGAGCGCGACGACGAACGACAGCGACGCGCGGCGATCTTGGATCATCTCGGCATTCATGTCTGGCTGATACCCACTTCTGCCGGTGCCCACCGCAAACGCGAGCCCGCGGCGCCGTCGTGCCGTCACGCCGATGGGTCGACCGTCGCCCACACGACGTACTCGGCGACGCTGGACCACATCAGGCCGAAGACGAAGCCGAACGACAACTCCTCGACAGGTACGCCCGCGATGACGGCCCCGGACAGTGCCGGCAGATTCCAGACGCTGTCGATGTAGCCGGGAAATGCGATGTTGAACAGCGCGAAGAAGACGAAGTAGAGGCCGAAGAACAGCAAACCGCACGTCAACATCCGGGCGATCAGATCCGGCCGGCAGGCCGCGCTGACTGCCACGCCCGCGCTCAGCGCCGCGATGGTCGTGATGATCGGGTTGAGGCTCGTCAGGAGGGTGAGCAGGACGAGCACCGGTATCGGGACCGCGATGGCGACGGCGTGGAGGATCTGCCGAGGCCCACGCGGTGCGGCTGCGCTGCGGCGCAGCTGTCGGTTCGTACGCAAGGCGCCGTACACCGCGGTGGCGATTCCCCCGATGGCGAACGAGAACAACACGCTCTCGATATCGAAACCCGTCTTGAGATTCAGGTCGAAAAGCGTTGGTGGGTGCCAGTATTCGGGAACGTAGAGCGGTTCGGTGAGTCCCAGCAGCGCGGTTGCCGCGCTGACCCGCAGCATCAGCATGCGTCGCAGCCGGCTCGAACGCCACCACAGCGCCAGCCAGATGAGGAGGAACGCCAAGCTTCCGGCCAGATATGCAAACCTCATCGTCGCGATTACCTCGGCAGGTGAAAGGGCAACTGTCGTGATACCCGCTGACCGCGCGGCTAATTGCCCGCGGCCGGACGCTGCGGCCGTTTTCCAACGCGTTTCCAACTGGCTGCCACTACGTTCCCGTCATGACCCGATCCACCGGCTTCATCGGCACGACCGTCATCGTCGGGGTGCTCACGCTGCAGTTGGGCGCGTGTACCTCGACCATCAAACCGGAAGGCGCCGCGCAGTCGGTGACCGACATGGTGACCAGCAAGACCGGATTCCACCCGACCGATGTCAAGTGCCCATCGGGCATCGACGCCGAGGTCGGCGGCGAATTCGACTGCACCTTCACGGGACCGGAAGGGCCATATAAGGCGCACCTGAAGATCACCAGTGTCGACGGTGACAAGGTCGGTTTCGACATCAAGACGAACCGGAGTTAGGTCACGCGCGGGCGGCGGTGTCTCCGTGCGGCGACATTAATCGGCGTGGTGTCGGGCCGGCTCACGAGCGCGCTGATCTGCGCGCTCGTGCCTCCTTGGTGTTGGCCGCGATCAGGAGCTCAGCGTGGTCGATAATGCACTCGAGCCCGAAGTCGAAATTCACCTCGTCCAGAGTGCAGAGTTGCCGACCGTCCCGAAGCGCCTGCGCGAGTAGTGGTGTGGTCCCGGGATCGACAAGGGGAGCGTCCTTGCGCCCGTCCCGTCCCGCTTCGGGGGTCATCTTTTCCCGAAGGCGTTGCAGCACAACCGATCCACGGACGTGAACTGATACCGCTGTATAGACGTCCAACGCAGCCTCCGGTGTCAGCCCGGCTTCGACCAAACTGGAGATGGCGTGCTCGACGGCTTGTACGCCCAAGCCGTCGGTGTGTAGGGCGTGTGGGGATCGAATGAGGATCAGGTCGCACATCACCGGGTTGTCCACAAATATTTGACGCATCGCGCGGGCATGGCTGCGTAACGCGGACCGCCAGTTCTCGGCAACGGAATAGACCGCGGAAAGCGCATACTCTCGCAAGGCGAGGTCCGTCATGGCGTCCAGCAGGTCGTCCTTTTTGCGGAAGTACCAGTAGATGCTCGTGACACCGACGTCGAGATGCTTTCCCAGCATCGGCATGCTGAGATGGTCGATCGAAACCTGTTCGGCGAGTTCGAAAGCACCGCTGACGATGTCGTCGGGATTGATGGAACCTCGTTCGCGCCGCCGGCGCTTGTCTGCGGTTGCCTCTGTTGTCACTGCGGGCACCCCATCTCGAAATCCGTTTCCAATTCTCACTTTGGCGCGGCGAACCCGTTGGCCAAGAAATCCCATAGTTCGTCGGTGGTGATGGAATCTGCGGCTGCGCTGTCGGTGGTCCCACTGGATTGAGCGATGAACATCACCGTCTGCATGGCCATCGCCGCCATTCGAGCCGGATTGGCACTCGGCCGAAGTTCGCCTGCGGCACTGGCATTTTCCATCAACTCGGTGAGCAACGACAGCAAAGGTGCTTGGGCGATTTTGACCTCATCCGGATGCGTGACCACGAGTCGCGGAGCGAAGTCGGTGAACAGTGGCTGCCTGGCCGCTGGGTCGGGTCGGCACAGTTCGAAGAGCAGCTCGATGGAAATTTTGAGGCGATTCAGCGGGTCACTCTCGGGGTCGGCGGCGGCCCGAATCTGGTCGGCTGCGCGGTTCAGCGCATCTTCGAATAGCGCCAGCAGTAATTCATGCTTGCCGTCGAACTGCAGGTAGAAGCTACGCAGCGACTGGCCTGAGCGGTCGACGACCTCCTGGACAGTGAAGTCCGTGGTGCCCTTCTCGAGGATGATCGACTGAGCCGCGTCCATGAATCGTTGGACTCGTTGGGCTGCCCGGAGTTTCGCCGTCTTGACTGAGCGCTCGACCGCGCGTTGTTTCCAGATCGGATCGTCTGTCGGGCTGGTCACCACACGCCCAGGTCATCGGCGGAAAACACTCATGAATTGTACCCGAACCCAGGCTGGCGGATGCTCGTGCCGAGCGCCTGCTTAGCATCATGGCGTCGCCGTCACGTGGTGGAACCGCGAGAATGGCGCCCGGCGGCAGCGGTGGAGAAAGGTGGTGACGGTATGGCATCGGAGCGCAGGATCGCTGGTCCCGAGTCGAAGAACCGCGGAGCCCTACTCGATGCCGCCGAGGCGCTGATGCTCGACGAGGGCTACGCCGCGGTGACATCGCGGCGGGTCGCTGAAAGGGCAGGGCTCAAGCCGCAGCTGGTGCACTACTACTTCCGCACCATGGATGATCTGTTCCTGGCTGCGATCCGGCGCAGGATCGAGCAGGAATTGGCATCGCAGGCCCAGATCCTACGGGCGCCGAACCCGTTGCGGGCGTTGTGGAATGCCCTCATCGACAACCGTGATTTCGGACTGATCACGGAATACACGGCACTCGCCAATCATCGGAAAGCGCTGCGGGCCGAGATCGCGGCCGCAGCGCAGCAGTTTCTGGAAGCGCAGGCTGAGACTGTCCGGTCCGTCCTGTCGCGGCACGGCATCGCCGCCGAGGATCTACCGCCGGTTGTGGCGACGTCCTTGATCGTCGGGACGGCGCAACTGCTGTCCATGCATGCGTCGCTTGGGTTGTCAGGCGGTCGTGACGACATCGTCGAGTTCTTCGATCGACACATCAGCAAGTTCGACGGGACGGCCGAGACGTGATGCCTGTCGGGAGCTAAGAGGAATGCAGCCCGTTGGCTCCACCGGCAGTGCCGAGTTGTGCGGCCCCGGCATCACGAATTGCCTTGGCGCGGTCTGCTTTCCCCGCAGATCTGATGGTGGCTCTGGCCTCGCTCCGCCGTTCGTCGATGAGGCGGCCGAACTCCCGGGACAGTTGGGGCCGGTCGGTGAGCAGGCGCTGGATTTCGTCGTGCTCGATCTGCAGCAGGGTGACTTCGTCGAGGGCGTGCACGTAGGCGAGGTTGGCCTGGTGGGTGAACGCGGCGACGCCGATGAGCGCGCCCTTGTCCAGGCTGCGCACGCCGGCGACTGAACCATCGGCCGTCGGCACGGTCAACCGGACCCGGCCTGACACCACCACGTTGATGGTTTTCGGGACCTCGCCGGGCGCCTGGATGAGCTCGCCGGTGCCGTACCGGATCAGGCGTGCGTACGGGGCGAGAGCTTGCTGGTCGGCCTTGTTCAGCCGGAGTGCGGGCGCCGCCGCCTCCTCGAGCGCTTCGTCGACACGTTTCGGGGTGGAGTAGTCGTCGGCCACACCGTCGAGATGCAGCTTGTCGCGCCGGGCCGCGTACCAGGCCCAGCGCAGGAAGGTGGCCTGCACGGCGTCGTCGTCCCCGGGCGATTTGAGCCCGATGGTGGTGCGGTACTTGTGATCGCCGATGGGCACGGTGCTGGGCTCGACGTCGTCGCCGCGGTTGGGCAGGGCGGCCGCAATCCGGGTGAGCATCGCGCACACCTGATCGGGCGGGTCAGTGGCGGCGAACGTGGTGGTGACGGTGGTGTGCGAGGTGGCCAGCCGGCTCAGGTTGGTGAACGACGTGCCGGCCAGCACCGAGTTGGGGGTGATCTGCACGCCGGTGCTGGACTCGATGTGCACTGCGCGCCAGTTGACTTCGACGACGCGGCCACGCGCCGCGGCAGTGTCCAGCCAGTCGCCCATCCGGAACGGCTGCTCGAACAACATGAACAACCCGGACACGATCTGCCCGACGGAGTGCTGCAGCATGAGGCCGAGGACCACCGAGCTGACGCCGACCGCGGTGAAGACGCCCTTGATATTGCTGCCCCAGATGTAGCGGGAGATCACCGCCAAGCCCAGGATGATGAGCACCATCCGGGCCACGTCGAGGAAGATGCGGGGGATGCGGCTGCGCCACGAGGTCTCCGGGGCGTTCGCGAACATCGTGTTGCTCAAGCCGGACAGCACCAGCAGCAGCACCAGGAAGACCAGGACGGTCGCCACGATGCGGATGGGAACGTCGCGGGCGGGGACGACGGCGACCTTGAGCATCAGCAGCAGGACGGCGATCACGGGGAGCACATACGTGCGCAGGAGCCCGACGGGCGCGGCGAGCGGGCTGTGCCGGCGGATCAGGGAGCGGCGCCACTCGGTCAGGACGATCAGGCCGACAGGTAGCCCGATGGCGATCGCTGCGACCCACAGAAACCATGACGAACCGGAGGAGTACACGGGTTACCGCCGCCCGGCCAGTCGCCAGATGGGCTCTTCGACGTCGTCGACCGTGTGCTGTCCGGCCGGTGTGAACCGGTGGGTGTCGTGCACGGCGTCGTACACCCGCCCGGTGATGTAGATCCCGGGCTCGGCGCCGCCGGCCTGAATCTGATAGGCCAAATCGACTGCGCTGCCCCACATGTCGTACATCATGGTGGCGCCGCCCACCAGGCCGCTGGTGACGGTGCCGGTGTCGATGCCGGCCCGGAAACCGAGCTGCAGATTGTCCTCGTCGTTGAGGCGGGCCACGATGCGCTGCAACTCGATGGCGAAGTTGACGATGCGCTCGACGTTGTCCAGCCGGGGCACGTTCAAACCGCAGCTCGCCGTGTAGCCGTTGCGCAGGATGCGCACCGGCTCGACCCCGCTGCGTTCGGCGGCGTCGTCGAACTGGCGGACCAATTCGTTGACCACGGTGAGGAATTCGTCGGCCGGCAGCGCACTGGAGAGGGCGTCGAGGCCGTCGATGTCGGCGAACAGCACCGCGACGTCTTGGTGGTTCTCGCTGATGGTCTCCTCGCCGCTGCGATAGCGCTCGATGACCGATTCGGGCATCAGCGAGCGCAGCAGCTGGGCGTTCTCGCGGCGTTCGCGGCGCAGCAGGTCGTCCTTGATCCCGAGCAGCCGGCTCATGTCGTTGAATGTCTTGGTCAGATCCCCGAATTCGTCGCGCGTCCGCACCGGGATCATCGCGTCGTAGTCGCCCCTGCTGACTTTCTGGGCACCGGCCTCGAGCCGTCGGATGGGCCGTACGAACAGTTGCGCCAGTGCCATGGCGGCCAGGCAGTCCAGGATGACGATCGCGGTCACGGCCACGCCCATGGTCCGGGTGAAGACACGTTCGGGCGCAAAGGCTTCCGCGGTGTTGATCTTCGCGACGATCGACCAATTGACGTCGGGACCGACGGTCACGGGCGCATATGACTGCAGCGTTTCCTGGCCGAGGTAGTCGGTGGCGATGAGGACCCCCGACTGGCCGCGCTGCGCCGCGCGGGTGGCGGGGCCACCGACGGGCTGTATCAGCGTGGTACCGCCGAGCCGGACGGCCCGCTCCGCCAGCTCGGCCGGCGTCCCGGCCGCGACGACGTCGCGTTGATAGGTCTGCCGATTCTCCTCGAAGACACGCGAATTCGACCGCATGAGGTCGTCGGTCCCGGCGAGATAGGTTTCGCCAGTGGCGCCCAGACCGTTCGCCTGCCACTTGCCGTTGAAGGTCATCAGGTCATTCAGCCCGGAGATCGGGAACTGCAGTGCCACCACTCCCACGGTGCGCCCGCCCGAAACGACCGGCGCTGCCATCCAGGCGATGGGGTGGTCGGCGGCCGGGTGATAGGTCTGGTAGTCGGTGACGGCGACATACCCGACGCGGTCGGCGCCCATCGCCTTGGCGTAGGCCTCGTGCAGGTTGCCCTGTTGGTACGGACCGGACAGGACGTTCGTACCGAGGTCCGCCCGTTTCTTGGCCGAGTACACGACATTGCCGGCGGCATCGATCAACAGGGCGTCGCCGTAGCCGAACAGCCGCACGATCTCTTGGAAGAACGGGTTGTAGCGGGCCGAGGCGGCGCCCCAGGCGGTGGGATCGGGCGGCGGTGGTGGGCCGTTCGGCCGTGCCGCGGCGACGGTGTACCGGGCCTGCAGGTACTTGGCCGCGTTGGACGACGGCAACAGCACGTCGAGGTTCAGCTTGGCCCCCGTCGCCCGTTCGACAGGGTTGATCAGTTCCTGGTTGTAGTAGTCGATGATCGCCTGCTGCTCAGCGGGATCGATTGTGGCATTGGCCAATTCGTTGAACCCGGTGCTGAAGGCCTGCACGGCTTCGGCCATCGCGGGCCCGCTGGTGTAGATGAGCAGAGCGTTCTTCAGGTTGGTCACCTGGGCGGCGAACTGCCGGGACTGCGTCTCACGGACCTGCGTCAACCGGTCGAAGGCGGCGTTGCGCAACGAGGCCTGTCCGGTCTGATATCCGATGAAACCCACGATGGCGGCCGAGACGATGCTCGCGGCCAACAACATCGTGATGAGCTTCGACTGGATGCTGAATCTGCCGCGCACGCGGCGCAACCGGACCTCGGTCGTTGGCGCGTCGCCCGTGGTGGACGGGCTGTCGTCGGCCGCCGTCGCGACCTCTTCGCGATCCTCCGGTGGAGGGTTGACCATCGGGACTCCTGTCGTCGGCAGCAAGTACATCATGACCGGTGCCGATGACTGGCAGGTTATGGCAGGTAGAGCCCGAAAATCGGGCGTCCCGACGCCCTTTCGCGCGAGCTGCGCGGCGCGCGGTCAGCGCACCAGGCGGGCGGCGACCTGGGCGTAGATCTCGCCCAGTTTGTGCGGATCGCGGTGGGTGCGTGACGGGAACCACCGGCAGACGTCGACGCACAGTGACGAGATCGCCATGACGACGTCGTCGAGGTTGTCGACGTGGAATTCGCCTGTCGCCATACCGCTTTCGATGATGTTGGCGACGACTGCGGTGACCTGGTGCCGCAGTGGGGCGATGGTGCGGTAGTGGGCGGGGGTCAGCCCGTGCAGCTCGTACTGCACGACCCTGGCCTGCTTGCTGTTCTCCGCGTGCCAGGTCGCGAACGCTGAGACGACCGCATGGAAGCGTTCTGCGGGCGGAACGGCCGCGTCGTCGGTCGCACGCAGGGTCGCCAGCAGGCTGCCGTGCCCTTCCAGGGCGATGGCGTAGAGCAGCTCTTCCTTCGAGCGGTAATGCGGGTACATGGCCGTCGCGCTCATGTTGAGGCGTTTGGCGATCTGGCGGGTCGAGCTGCCGCCGTAGCCGGACTCGGCGAACGCCGCGATGGCCGCCCGCCGGATGCGCTCGGCGGCGGCCGAGTCGGTCGTCCGGTCGGTCTTCATGTGCAGGTGATCGTACACACAGTTGACACAGACCCGACCGATAGGCGATATTAGCAATCGCTTAGGAAATGAGCGACTGCTAATGTCTGGCTGCATTGGAAGGTAGAACCCAGTGACTGATTTCATGTCTCGGCGCGACCTGGACTTCTTGCTGTACGAGTGGCTTGACGTCGTCGAGCTCACCAAGCACGAGCACTTCGCCGAGCACTCGCGGGATACCTTCGACGCCGTCCTCGACCTGAGCGCAGACATCGCCACCAAGCGCTTCGCGCCGCACAACAAGAAGGCCGACCACAACCCGCCGTTCGTCGACGAGAGCGGCAAGGTGGTGCTGATCGACGAGATCAAGCAGGCGCTGGACGACTTCAACGGCGCGGGCCTGATGGCCAGCTCGTTCGATGAGCGCGTCGGCGGCATGCAGCTGCCCAACGTGGTCGCGCAGTCGTCGGCCGCGTTCTTCCGTGCCGCGAACCCCGCCACCTTCTCGTACGCCTTCCTGACCGTCGGCAACGCCAACCTGCTGACCGAGTACGGCACCGACGAGCAGATCGACACCTGGGTGCGCCCGATGCTCGAGGGTCGCTACTTCGGCACCATGTGCCTCTCCGAGCCGGATGCCGGTTCGTCGCTCGCCGACATCAGCACCAAGGCCACCAAGGCTGCCGACGGCACCTACCGGGTCACCGGCACCAAGATGTGGATCACCGGTGGTGACCACGAGCTGTCCGAGAACATCGTGCACCTGGTTCTGGCCAAGGTTCCCGGCGGCGGCCCCGGCGTGAAGGGCATCTCGCTGTTCATCGTGCCGAAGTTCCTGACCGACGGCACCCGCAACGACGTCGCGCTCGTCAGCCTCAACCACAAGATGGGCAACCACGGCACCACCAACGCCCTGCTGAACTTCGGTGACGGCAGCCACCAGCCGACCGACGAGCCCGGCGCCGTCGGCTACCTCGTGGGCGAGGAGCACCGCGGTCTGGCCTACATGTTCCACATGATGAACGAGGCCCGCGTCGCCGTCGGCTCCATGGCCACCGCCATCGGCTACGCCGGTTACCTGACGTCGCTGGAGTACGCCAAGGTGCGCACCCAGGGTCGTCCGGTCGGCGACAAGGATCCGTCGCGGGCGCAGGTCGCGATCATCGAGCACGCCGACGTCAAGCGCATGCTGCTGGCTCAGAAGTCTTACGTGGAAGGCGCTTTGGCGCTCGGCCTGTACTGCGCACGGCTGGTCGACCAGATCAAGATCTTCACCGGCGCCGAGCGTGACGAGGCCGAGCTGATGCTCGAGGTCCTCACGCCGATCGCCAAGAGCTGGCCGTCGCAGTGGTGCCTGGAAGCCAACAACCTCGGCATCCAGATTCACGGCGGCTACGGCTACACCACCGAGTACGACGTCGAGCAGCAGTACCGCGACAACCGCCTCAACGCCATTCACGAAGGCACGCATGGCATTCACGGCATCGACCTGCTCGGCCGGAAGGTGGTCATGCAGGGCGGCGCCGGCCTGAAGCTGCTGCAGAGCCGGATCGGTGACACCGTCCAGACCGCACTGCAGTCGGAGGCGACGGCCGGCTACGCGCGTGACCTGCAGGCGCAGACCGACCGCCTCGCCGAGGTCACCGCGGCGCTGTGGGCCGCGGGCGATCCCGAGACCACGCTCGCCAACTCGACCGCTTACCTCGAAGCCGCCGGCCACATCGTGATGGCCTGGATCTGGCTGGAGCAGCTGGTTGCCGCCGGCGGCAACACCGGCAACTTCTACGACGGGAAACGTGCTGCCGCGCAGTACTTCTTCCGTTACGAGCTGCCGAAGGTGACGACCCAGCTGGACCTGCTGGCCAGCCTGGACCGCACCACCGTCGAGGCTCAGGTCGACTGGTTCTGATCCGCTGAACCAACCGGAAGTAGACGTCGGACCCGAGGTTTTTCCTCGGGTCCGACGCTCGTTTGGGCTACGGCATGACCGGCGGCGTGCCCCAGAAGTCGTTGAGCGGCACGGCGTAGGCGTCGTTGTTGGTCAACGGCGCCAATTGCAGTGAATCCTCGATGGTGCGCAGCAGGCTGTAGTGGTTGGCGTAGCTGGTGCTGGTGAAGTTACCCGACCGCATCCCGGCGCTGACGGCTGCCGGAGATGGGATCACCACGGTGACAACGCGATTGCCGCCGTTGCCGAAGCCGAGCGAGAGGTTGTCGGTGTCTTCGTCGAATGTGACGACGATCGCCGACTTCTGCGTCGGGTCGTTCCAGACCGCCGAATTCAGAATTGTCGGGATGGTCTGCTGAGCGAACTGGTCGGCCGCCTTCACGTTGTACTGGTGGTTGGTGAGCAGCGCCCCAATGTAATTGAGATAGCCGCCGGGGAAGTCGAGCGGCCCTTCACCGTTGTTGGCCTCGTTGGCCGCGAACCACACGAAGTTTGGCGTGGTGGCCGACGACGAGAGGTCTGTCGCCATCTGGGTCAGTGGGTGGAGATGCGCGGTGGCGTGGGCCTGGTTGTTGTAGATGTCGCTATATGCCAGGAACGGCAACTGGTCGGGCGCGTAACCGCTTGTCGACACGTAGGGCCCAGCGGCGGACATGCCCTGCGCGTAGCCGGCCCATGTCTTGCCTGCCGATTCGATTCTGTCGGCGAGGTTGGTGGCATCGATGCAGTTGGTCGCGCAGTTGTAGCTGAGGCCGAAGTCGGAGCCGCCGAGGATCGGGTAGTAGTTCGGATCGCTCGGGTGCGTCAGCGCGTGGTAGTCGGTCGCGACGCCGTAGGTGTCGATCAGGCTGTTGAGGTACGGCGCGTTGGCGCTGCCGACAATGTCCTTGTAGCCCTTGTTCTCCAGGTAGACCATGAAGATGTGGTCGAGTGCGCCGACCGTCGACTTCGGCGGGGTGGGCGGCGACGGTGCAGGCAGCGACGCCCCGACGGTGAACGAGAGATCGTCGGCGAACGCGTTGTTGTAGCCGCCGGTCAGCGGGTTCAAGTCTTTCAGGGTGACGACAACTTGCGCGGTGCGGGTGCCGGCCGGGACGGTGCCTTCGGTGCTGCGCTCGAGCAGTCCGGTCTGGAACCAACGTTCGAAGGGGCCGACGGGCGCCACTTTGCCGACCCCCAGTTGCGTCCCGGTGGCGTCGAGGAACGTGACCTTGATCGACGCGGCCGAAGGATCGATCATGGCGCCGCCCAGGAAGCCGCTCAGCTTGAACGGTGTCGTGCCGGTATCGATGCCCGCGACGGCGCCACTGAGATCGACTGTCTGGGTCAGCGTGGAGGTCGCGACATTGCCGCCTCCGAAGAACTGCGTGTCGCCCGGGGTCGGCCGATCACTGGGGAAGTTGAAGATGGCCGGGAGTGTCGGCCCCGGCGTCGGCAGACCCAACGGGAGCTGGCGCTTGGTGCCATAGGGCGGCGTGCCGGTGACGGTCCAGCCGGGGATGGACACCGTGCTGCCGCCGGACAGCGAAGGATCACCGAACTCGGCACCGGGGTTGGTCAGCAGGTTCGGGCTCGTCACGTTCCAGGCGGAGACCACATGGGGTGGAAGGAGATTCGTCTCGATCTGCCTGCGCACCCAGGCCAATACCGTCCACAGGGCGGGCGAATTGGCGGGTACGTTCGACGGCAGCGTCGATACCAGCGGCCGCAGCACCACGCCGATGAGTTGCTTTGCGGCGGTGACGATCTGGTTGATCGTGTTGGGTACGGAAGGGGCCGACACGGTGGGCGTGACGACCGCCGCCGGCGGTGCGGCGGCGGTATGGGCCACCGATGCCGTCGCGGGCACGGCCGAGGTCGCGGCGACCGCTGGTGTGGGGGAGTGGTTGACCGTCGCAGTGGGCCGCGGCTGATCGGTTTTCGTTGTGGCGCTGACGGATTCGCCGGTGGTCGAGGCCGGCGCGGCCTTGGTGGCGCGGTCTGCGTGGCGGGTGGAATTCGCGTCGCGGTGCTTGCCGGCCGTCTCGGTGTTCTTGCTGTCAGCGCCCTTGTTCTTCGGCTGCCGCTTGGGCTTGTGGGGTGAGGGCACCGATCCGTCTGGCGTCGAGGCCGGCGTCGTGTCGGCCCGTGCCGCCGTCTCTGAGGTGGGCGTGTGGGGTGCCGGCTTGCCTGGGGTTGCTGCTTGTGTCGCGTGCGAGGTGTCCGTCGCCGACGGCTCGGCGTAGGCGATCGCCTGCCCCGTCGTCAGCGATACGCCGACCCCCAGAAAAACTGCCAGGGCGCCGACCCGGCCGATGTACCGTGAGCAACCCATGGTCGTTCCCTCCGCCCGCGCACTGATGGCTGTCAGCGGTAACGGTAGAAAGAATTGACGCCAGAGTCAGCATTTCTGCCTGGGATACAGCTGGGAGTATCCGTAGAGTTTCCGGGGATTTGGTGAGTGCTGCGAGGTCCGCAGTCCCCGTCAGCGGGCCGCCACCCCGTCAAACGACGGGGTGGCGGCCGCTTGCTGTCGGTCAGATGCGGATGAACGCGCTGCCCTGCATGTCCCAGACGCCCCAAGCGCCCAGGTCAGGGTTCCAGACCACCTGCATGCCGGTGGCCCAGTCCGGGAGCGCCGGTGCCGGTGGGGTGCCCATCGGCGGCACCACCGGGACCAGGACCCACGACGGCGTCGCGGTGAACGGAATACGGTCCTGCGGCATCGGCCCGCCGTGTCCAGGAGGCGGGAGGAAACCGCGTCCCGGCGGGAGCGGGTTGCCCGGTGTCCCGGCGTTTACGCCTGGTCCGGGGACGTTGGGCGACGGAAATGGCGGTGTCGGCATCGGGCCGACCGGGTCTGCCTGCGCGAGGCCGGCGCCGACGCCGAGGCCTGCCAGGCCAAGCATGCTGGTTGCAACTGCACGCGCTGCGGTCTTCTTCAAGGTCATGGGTTGAACTCCTTGCGTGTGCTCGTGATGAAAGAGGAATCGCTCTTCCGCGCTGTCCCGCGGTCGAACAACTCCACGACCCCCGCAACACCAGATACCCAGAGGCGGGCTCGCGAAACGACGCAAGTGTCGACAAGTCGACGATCTGAATCTGTGAGATGAAATCCGCGCCCGGCGCGGATGAACGTCAGCGCTGCCGACGCGAAGCCGGGTGCCCGTGGTCGGACAGGTCCGGCCACGGCGGGCGCCGCAGCAGCGCAAGGCAGCCGATCGTGGCGGCCACCAGGCCCGTCACGACACCGACCAACGCGATGCGGTCCGCATCGACGGCGGGCACCCAGGTCGTGCCACTGTCACGGATGACGAAGACGCCCAGCGGTTTTGCCGTCGGTCCGGTGCCGCCGTGGCTGACCTTGGCGACGGGGATCACAGTCGAGCCATCAGGCGTGTGGTACGGCTCGGCGAACACCCGCCCGGACGCGTCATCGGCGAACTGGTCGAGAAAAGCTTCCGGATTCGGCAACCTGGCCTCCGCGTGTATCGGGCGTGGATGCTCGCCAGCGTAGGTCGATGGCCCGGTGAGTGCCAGACCTCCGCGGCTACGACTGGCCGGCTCGGCGGTTCAGTTGCCGGATGTGCCCGCACAACACGGTGGCGAAAGCGCACCACAGCGGATACAGCGCCAGTGGTGCGGCCCGTCCGCCGATCGCGTCGACGGCTCGCCGGGTCAGATCGGCGCTGCTCACCGTCAGCACGGCGCTGACGGCTGTCGCCATTCCGAACCGGCGGCGGTTGAAGAACAACCAGGACCACGCGGCGTTGAGTACGAGGTTCAGCGCGAGCCCGTTCCGGTAGGCGCGTCGCTCGCTGTCGCGGCCGGTTGTCCCCAACTCGTCGATCGTGGCTGCCGACACCACGGCGATGTCCGCGTACAGCGCCGGCCAGACCACCGGAAACACCTGACGCGGCGGCTGGTAGGCCGGCTTCCGCAGCTGCGCATACCAACTCGAGCGGACCGCAGGCGCTGTTGCGGCGCCGCCGACGGCCGCGGTGACGGCTGTCGCGACTCCCGTGATCAGAAATGTCGTGACACGCATCGCAATCCTTCCCCCGGTGCGGCAAAACCGCTACGGCACTGGCCAATTGGCAGGCGCTCCCTTTCGATGCTGCCATACGCCGGGAAATCGCTACGGTTTCCGCGACGCGTGCACCGCGGCGCTACGGGCGCCGACCGCTTGGTACCGGCGGAGCGCTTCGCCGCGCTCTTCGCCGTGATCGACGATCGCCGCCGGGTAGTCGGCCGGCCGCGATCCCGATTTGAGGTGGGGATCAACCACGTCGGCCAGTTCGGGAATCCAGCGGCGGATGTAGGCCCCGGTGGGGTCGAATTTCTGTCCTTGCGCTGTCGGATTGAACACCCGGAAGTAGGGCGCGGCGTCCGTCCCGCTGCCCGCGCACCACTGCCAGCCATGCTGATTGTTGGCGATATCGGCGTCCACCAACTGCTCCATGAACCAGCGGGCGCCCCATTGCCAAGGCAGGTGCAGGTCTTTGACCAGAAAGGACGCGGCGATCATACGTACCCGGTTGGGCATGAATCCGGTCTGATGCAATTGCCGCATGCCGGCGTCGACGAACGGGAATCCGGTCTGTCCGGCCTTCCAGGCTTCGAAGAGCCGCTCTGCCGCGTCGTCGGTATCGGTCTCGATGACATCGAAGTCGCGGTTCCAGTTGTGCCAGGCGCTGTTCGGCCAGTGATGCAGTACCGCGGCATAGAAATCGCGAAAAGCAAGCTGGCGCAGGTACGCAAGGTGGCTGCTGTGGCGTAAGTCGAGGTCGGCGACCATGGTGCGGGGATGAATGGTGCCGAACTTCAAATGCACCGACATATGGCTCGTGCCGTCGATGCCGGGCAGGTCGCGGTGGTCGTCATAGTCGCCCAGTCCCTCGTCGACGAACTGCTGCCACCGGTGCCGAGCTGCCTCCTCGCCGGCGGTGAATCCGGCCGGCACACCAGTGTCTGGGGCGTCGGCAAGTTTGGACACGGCGGTCGCCACGCTGCCCGGATCGATCCACCGTGCCGATTGTGCACCGGTGCCGGCCGGTTGCCGCCAGCCGTGGTCACGCCAGCGACGGAAGAACGGCGTGAACACCTTGTATGGGCTGTCGTCGTCTTTGGTGACCCGCCCCGGCGAGATCAGGTACGGCGATCCGGTGGATATCAGGGGGATACCGTCCAGGGCGTCCTGCACGCGGCTGTCGCGGCGTCGGCCAAACGGCGAGAAATCTGCCGAGATGTGCACTGCAGTGGCATCGACTTTGTTGGCGATCAACGGAATTCGCTCTTCAGGGCGGCCACGGGTGATCAGGAGTCGGCCATCGAGTTCTGCGTTCAGGTGTCTCAAACAGTCGCCCAGGAACTGCAGACGGCGCGGGCCCGACGACGCCTCGAGGCGCGGGTCGAGCACAAAGCACGCGAGTACGTCACGGTCCTGGTCGATCGCAGCCGCCAGCGCGGGCAGGTCATGCAGCCGCAGGTCGCGACGGAACCACAGTAGGGATGGCATCGGTCCATCTTCCTTGAACCGGCGGAACTACGGCGGGCGGATTCGGGTGCTCCGCTCAGCTCGTGTCGATACGGTACGGACATGGTGGATTTCGCCCTCCGGTCCTGCGGACTCCGCGGCCACGCAACGTTCGCCCCGGATGAGCCGGAGCTGGCCGCCCGTCTGCACGTGCAGACCCCGGTCGGTGAGGCGTGGCGCTGCCTGAGGTGCGAGACGTTCGTCGTCGGCCCGCCACGGGGGAAGGGACCGGCGGAATCGGCACCCGAAGTCCCGCGCGGCCGGCTGCTGCGCGACCGCGTGCTGATGCGGGTGCTGGCGGTCGAGCGCGTCTTCCGATTCCTGCTGCTGGCCGCGATGTCCTACGGCGTCTTCAGGGTGCGAGCGGCGCGTGTGCATCTGCGGGACATGTTCGAGAAGGACCTGCCCCTGCTGCGGCCGCTGGCCGACCAGATCGGCTGGAACATCGACGGTTCCAAGATCATTCGGCACATCAACGATGCCTTCACCATGTCGGGCACGACCCTGTTGTGGATCGGGATCGGCATTGCGGTGTATGCGCTGATCGAGTTGGTGGAAGCTGTCGGGCTGTGGGGGATGTGGCGGTGGGGAGAGTATTTCGCGGTGGTGGCCACCGGTATCTTCCTGCCGCTGGAGATCTACGAGCTGACGGAAAAGGTCACCACACTGCGCGTGGCGATGCTGCTGGTGAACATCATCGCCGTGCTGTGGTTGTTGTGGAGCAAGCGGCTGTTCGGCCTCAACGGCGGTGGTGCGGCGTACCGGCAGGAGCACGAGACCGAGAGCCTGATGAGCGTCGAGCGGGCAGGCCTCGCGACGACCACGCCCTGAGCAGCCGCGCTAGTTGGTGAATCGTGCTCGGAGCTGTTCGCGCAGTATCTGTTTCGCGATCTTGCCATTGGTCGTCAGCGGTAGGGCGTCCACGAACACGACGTGCCGGGGGCGCTTGAAGACCGCGATGTGCTCGCGAACATACGCGGTCAGGGCATCCGCGTCAGGGTGAGCCCCGCCGCTGGGCACGACGACCGCGCAGATGGCCTCACCCCAGTACGGATCCGGAACCCCCACGACCGCAACCTGATCCACGTCGGGGTGCGCTGACAGCACGTCCTCGACTTCCCGCGAGGACACGTTCTCGCCGCCGGTGATGATGATGTCCTTCAGCCGGTCGGACACCACGAGTCGGCCCTCGTCGTCGAGATATCCGACGTCGCCGGTGTGCAACCAGCCGTCGACGGTCGTGGGCGTGTCGGGCCAGTACCGGACCGCCACCTGGTCTCCGCGCACCAGGATTTCGCCGTTCGGCGCGATCCGGATCTGCACGCCGCCGTGGGGACGGCCGGCCGACCCGAGGACGGCGGTGTCGCCAGCAGCGCCCGCCCGGTGGTCCTCGGGCCCGAGAAACGTGACGTTGCCGCCGGTTTCGGTCATTCCGTAACCCTGGTGGAATCCCACATCGAGCCGGTCGAGGGCACGCCGGAGCAGGTCGGCCGGAATGGCTGACGAACCGTAGGCGATGTCGCGCAGCGACGGCAGATCGGTGCCGGCCTGGTCCAGATGGGCCAGCAGGCTGTGCAGCATGGTCGGGGCCAACGAACACGAGGTCACCTGGTGCCGGTTCACCGCGGCCGAGAAGTCATCGGGCCGGAATGCCGCCACCGGCAGCACCGTCGACCGGGCACCGTGGTGCACCAGCATGTTGTACCCGGCGATGTGGCACATGGGAAACGGCAGCAGATAGACACCGCCCGCACGGACCGACCTGCCGGCGATACTGCCCCGGACCGCCGCGGTGATCGAACGATGCGTGTGCACAACACCTTTCGGCGCTCCCGTCGACCCACTGGTGAACAGCAGCCAGACAGGGTCGTCGGCGTCAGGTTCGTCGGGCCCGGGCCGTCCGGCCGATTGAGTTGCCGCAGTCCACTCTTCGCTGTCGAACGAGATTGCCTCGGGCCGGTTCAGGGGCCCCAGATAGCGGGCGTCACCCAGTATCAAGGTCGGAGCCGCGGTCGCCAGTTGTGCGACATGCTCGTCGGCACTGAGCCGCTGATTGATCAGGACCAGGATGCGTCCGGCGCGGGGCACCGCGTAGTAGAGCGTCGCGTAATCCGGGCCGTTGTCGGCGATCACCGCGACGCGATCGCCGCGGGTGGTCCGGGATGCGATCCAGCCGGCGACCGCCGCGATGGACCGGTCGAATTGCGCGAACGTCATGACGGTGCCGTCTTCGGCGATGATGGCAGGACGATCGGGTACGGTGGCCGCGGCGTCGGACACCAGGTGATGGAGCAATTCGCCGTGCCCCACAACGCCTCCCGTGCCTCGGCCTGAACGTCCGCATCACGCTACCAGCCCCGTGGTCGGATACATCTCCGTCCCAAGGGCTTTGGCCGGGCGAGCTCAGCCGGAATGCGTGGCGAGGATGACTTTCCCGCGGACGTGACCGGCCTCGACGAGGCGGTGCGCGTCAGCCACCTTCGACAGTGGCAGCACCTCGGTCTCCGGCGGCCGGATCGCGCCCTTGGCGCAGAGTGCCGCCAACTCCGCCAGGTGCTGCGGCTGGCGCTGCACCGCGATCATGTTGGAGACGATCCGCACCCCGCGCTCGGCGGCACGCGCCACCCGCTCCTCGTCGGCGCGCGATATGAGGGTCTCGATCTCGACGTAGCTGCCGCCGGGAGCCACCAGCTCCTCGGCGTGCGGCAGCAGGGTGTCCAGACCGACGGCATCGAGCACCTGATCGACTCCCGACGGAGCCCAGGCCCGCAGCTGCGCGACCACGTCGCCGTCGCGGTAGTCGATGGCCAGCTCGGCGCCGAGTTCGGTGACGTAATCGAAGTTCCTCGGGCTGCACGTCACCGCGACCCGCGCGCCCAGCGTCCGGGCGATCTGGATCGCGATGCTGCCGACGCCGCCGGCGCCGCCGTTGATCAGCACGGACTGGCCGTCCTGCAGCCCGCCGGCGTCGACCAGGCCGCCGTAGGCGGTGCTACCCGCGACGCCCAGGCCCGCGGCGTCGACGTAACTCCAGCTCTCCGGCAGCGGCGCGAGCAGCTCGGACGACGCGATGCAGTATTCGGCGTACGTGCCGTCATTCCCATTGCGCTGGTTGGACATCCCGAAGACCTGATCGCCCACCTGCCAGCCGGTCACGCCCGGCCCGACTGCCGCGATGACGCCGGCCAGGTCGAAGCCGAGCACGAACGGGAAGTGATAGTCGATGTAGGCGGAGAGCTTGCCCTCGCGGGTTTTCCAGTCCGCCGGGTTGACGCTGGTGCAGGCGATCTCGATCAGCACCTCGTCGGCCGCGGGCACCGGGGTGGGCAACTCGTCGGCGTGCAGCACCTCGGGTCCGCCGAACTCGGTCAGCACCATTGCTTGCATTGTGTCGGGCGGGGGAGCGATGTGGGAGGTCATCATTCGGTCTTAGTCGGCCCGCAGCGTCAGTGGAAGGCAGGTTCCCACTCGGTGACATCCTGGTCGCGGGGATGCGATTTTGGTGACCGGTGGCCTGTGGCCCGTGGGGGACAATGGAGAGACCGACGGGAACGGGGGACGGTCCATGCCGTACACGGTGTCGCAGGTGCTGAATTCCGATCCGGAATCGCTGCTGACCGCATCCCTCGACGCGCGGGCCGCGGCCCAGCGCGTCGGCGCCCAGATCGACCGGGCACGAGCGCAATTCGCCCGGCTGGCCGAGGACTGGACCGGCACCGCCGCCGATGCCGCGCAGAAGCAGGGCCGCGAATCACTCGACGACCAGACCGCATATCGAAACCACCTCGATGCCGTGGCCGAGCCGTTGGCGACAGGTGGTACGCAGCTCACCGAGCTCCGCGCCAGTCTGAAAAAGGCAGTCGACGCTGCCGGATCGCAGTGGGACGTCGCCGACGACGGTGGGGTAACGCCCGGCTTCTGGCTCCGCTGGTATGCGCGGGTTTCGCCGGTCCAGGCGCTGCAGATCGCGGCCAAGCGGATCGAGGTCGAGAACGCGATCAAACTGCTGCTCGCGAAATTCGAAGCGGCCGACCGGGACACCGGCCATCAGCTCCGCAAGGTCGGCTGGGAACTGGCATGACCGCGCCGTTGACGGTCGTCGTGGCCTCGTTGCGGGAAACCGCGGCGGAGTTAGAGGACGTGGCCGGCGGGCTGGTCAACGACGGCGGCGGCCCCGAACTGTCTGCCGCCGCGGGCCCGGTGGCCGGGCTCGACAGCGGTCAGGCGTGTCGTGAGGTGGGGGCTGCGCTCCTGCGCCGTGCGCAGGTGCTCGGACAGGGCATGTCCGCGTTTGCGGGGAAGCTCGATTCGGCCGCGTCCCTTTACGAGCACGGCGACCGGGCAGCCGCCGAACGTATTCCGTTCGACGTGCCCGAAGCGAAAGACGCACGAATCGGGGATGATCCCGGGGAACCGGGATACGACCCCGTCAACAAGTACGAGGACGCGCTGCGCGACGCGGGTCTGCTGAGCGGGACCAGTTCCGGGTACTACCGGGAGTGGCTGCAGAATGCGGCGAAAAAGGGTGTGCCGCCTCAGATCATCGTCGACATCGCACGGCAGCAGCAGCTCACCCCGGCGAGTTTCGACATCCTCGAGGGCATGGAGCGCGTCGCCGACAACAACCGAACGAGCAGCGATCCCAGCGACGACAACACCTACTTCCTGCTGCCGCCGGGAACCAGCGCCGACAACGCCCGCCGGGCCGTGTTGATGACGTACATCCTGAACGCGGGCGCCGGCTACACAAAGGGAAACCCGACCACCGACTTCGCCGAGACGCCCTACACCGCGGACGAGGTGCGGCGCATCGCCGGCCGTCAATCAGCGAATTCCTGGAGCTACGAACAGGTTCCGCGACTGGCGGGCAGCGGCGGGCGGTTCGCCACCACCCCCAACGGCATGCTGATGGGGCTGGGCGGTGGGTTCATCCAGAACCAGCTGAGCCAGCAGGCCGGATCGACCTACGGTGACGTGTTCCTGATCAACATCGATCACCCGACGGATGCGGGCGACCAACTCCGCAAGATGATCGGGTCGGGTCAGATGTGGTACGACGGGCCCGGCGGCGCACGCCAACAGGACATGGACATCGATCGCATCCTGCATCACGAAGAGCGGCACTCGGGGCAGTGGGCCGCGTTGGGGCCGGTGGAATTCGCCAAGCAGTACGCGATCAGTCTGGCCGCCGAAAAGCTCACCGGCCGCCGAAATCCGTTCGAGAACAATGCCGGCGCGTCGGACGGTGGATATTCATGATCCGGCGAATCCGCTGTCTGGGTGTGGCTTTCGTGACGTTGCTGGCGTTGTGCGGCTGTGACCCGCTGGGGAAGCCGTCGCTGCCGGTTCAATTCGGAGTCCGCGTGACCGACGGACAACTGCGGGTGTGGACCGGCTCGCCATGCCGCGGTACGACGGCCGTCAACGTCACCTTCAACACCGATGGCCGCGCCGAGGCGGAACTGAAGCTCGAGGCGCCGCCATTGCCGGGAGCCGTCGGTTCACGCAAGGCTCCGCCGAACCCCGGTGTCGAAGTCGAGTACCTCACCGTCGGCGGGCCCTATCCAGGGTTCGATGTGGTGACGCCGCTGCCCGCCGGATTCGACTGGCGCACCGCGGACACCGTGTCCGTCTTTCCGCAGTCGCCACGATCATTCGGCGGTGTCAGCAAGCTGGGCGAGGCGATCACGGAATCGGACCGGCATCCGCCGGACACCTACTGGTTCGAGGGCATCGGTTGGCTCAATCCTGCGGGCGTCGCGGCCCGGGACGGCACGAAGTTCCTGACGCTCTGTTCGCGTGACCCCGCGCGGGGCCGGCAACTGCCGAGGGTTTTCGGGGTGCGCGTCACCGACGGGACGTTGCGAATCTGGCCCGGCCGGTACTGCGGTCCGGTGGACGCGGTGATCCTGACATTCCAGCCCGGTCAGACGGATCTGGTACTGGCTGCCGACCCGCGCAACGCCGTCCCGTTCGACTCCCTGACCGCCACCGGGCCGTACCCGGGCTTCGCCGTGATACGGCCGCTGCGCGGCGGCTTCGACTGGCGGACCCGGAAAACGGTGCTGCTGCGGGTCTACCGCCCCACCGGGGAGCCGGAAACCTCCACAACCGACCTCGGCCCGGCCGTCACCGAGTCGGGCCGACATGCACCGGATACCTACTGGTTCCAGGGATTCGGCTGGCTGAGTCCCGCTGATGTCGCGGGCAAGGACGGCACGGAGCTGTTGACGGCGTGTGCTCCCGAGCCGCAGCGCCGGTGACGTTGCGGGTACCGCGTGCTGCACGTCTTCGACTTGGGCGCGCCGAACGGCTAATGTCCGCGCCATGGCCCGCTTGACAGACGATGTCGCCCGACTGCTCGAGGAGCGGTCGGGTCGCGTGATCGTCGGTCTGACCGGGCCACCGGGTGTCGGCAAGTCGACCGCGGCCGCACATCTCGTCGATGAATTCAATTCCGCGCAGCGTGATTTCGCCGCCCTGCTGCCCATGGATGGGTTTCATCTCGCCAACGGACAGCTGGCGCGGCTCGGCCGCAAAGGCCGTAAGGGTGCCCCGGACACCTTCGATGCGGACGGCTTCCTGGTGTCGCTGGCGCGGGTGCGGGACGCGTATCAGACTGCCGATGTCTATGTGCCACGGTTCGATCGGGCGATGGAGGAATCTGTCGCGGCCGGGCTGGTTGTGCCGGCGGCGGCTCGGCTCGTGGTCACGGAGGGGAACTATCTGGCGTTGCCGTCCAACGGCTTTTCCGGTGCGCGGGAGCTGATCGATCGGCTGTACTACCTCAGCGGCGCCGACGACGTGCGGCGGCAGCGGCTGCTTGCGCGCCACATCGCCGGTGGGCGGAGTTTGATCGCGGCCGAGCACTGGGTTCGTGCGGTCGACGAGCCGAACGCGCGGTTGATCGCCGAGACCGAGGAGCGATGTGATCGCACCTGGGAGCTGGGTGAGCGGCTGTGATCGCGACCGTTACCGGGACTCGTGCGGCGCGCGCGCCGTCTCCGCGGTCTGGCGCCGGTAACCCGACGGTGACTGCCCGCTGAACTGGGTGAAGCAGCGGGTGAACGCGCTCAGGCTCTCGAAGCCGACCGCGGTGGCAGTGGCCTGCACCGACTGCCCCGGTTCTGTCAGCAACGCCATCGCCCGGAGCATCCGGGCGTTGAGAAGATAAGTCCGCCAAGATAATCCGATGGACTCCTGGAACAGCCGGCGCAGCGACCGCTGCGACACCGCGACCGCGCGGCTCACCTGTTCGGCCGTTGCCGAAGCCAGATGCGCTTTCGTGTAGGCCATCGCCGCGGCGACGATCGGGTGCTCGGACGTCGGCAGGCTCAGCGGCGCTTCGTGGTCCAGCGCTTCGGCGACGAGATGCGCCAGGGTGCGAAAAAACCCGTCGGAGACGGCATCGCCGTCCGGCCGGTCGATGGGCCACCGCAACGCGTAGATCATCATCTCGCGGATCAGTGGGGAGACGGCGATGATCCGAGCCCGGTCCGACCGGTCCGAGATCAGGCCGGGATCGAACATCACGGCAACGGTCTGGACGTCGGGGTTCATCACCGCCTGATGGGGCAGGCCGGCCGGTATCCAGGCGGCCTGTTGCGGCGGCAGCAGATAGTGGGCGACATCGGTCTCCACCTCGACCAGGCCGTGCAGTGCGTATTCGATCTGGTGCACCTCGTGCGAGTGCCAGCCGGTGATCAGCGCGTCGCCCTCGTAGAGGTAGCTGCCGCCGAGGGCGCGGCCGCCGCGGCGCAGCTCGATCACCGGCCGCTCGGACATCTTGGCCGTTTGAGATAAACCTCTGTCCGAAAGTGCAGAGACGGTCACGCCTGTAGACGGTACTACTGAGGTGAGCAGGCGCGGACGTGAGGATGCCGCGCACGTGAGGAGCAATTGGAGTCCAGTGAATACCGACGACCTGATCCTGGTGAGCATCGATGACCATGTCGTGGAGCCGCCCGACATGTTCGTCAACCATGTTCCGGACAAGTACAAGCCCGAGGCGCCGATCGTCGTCACCGACGACAAGGGCGTCGACCAGTGGATGTACCAGGGCCGCCCGCAAGGGGTGAGCGGCCTCAATGCCGTGGTCTCCTGGCCGGCCGAGGAGTGGGGCCGCGATCCTGCCGGGTTCGCAGAGATGCGTCCCGGCGTCTACGACGTGCACGAGCGGGTGCGCGACATGAACCGCAACGGCATCCTGGCCTCGATGTGCTTCCCGACCTTCACCGGTTTCTCGGCCCGGCACCTGAACATGCACCGCGAAGAGGCCACCCTGGTGATGGTGTCGGCCTACAACGACTGGCACATCGATGAATGGGCCGGTTCGTACCCGGACCGGTTCATCCCCGTCGCGATCCTGCCGACGTGGAATCCGGAGGCGATGTGCCGTGAGATCCGTCGCGTCGCCGCGAAGGGGTGCCGGGCGGTGACGATGCCCGAGTTGCCGCACCTGGAAGGCCTGCCGAGCTACTTCGACGAAGACTATTGGGGCCCGGTGTTCCGCACCCTGTCGGAAGAGAACGTGGTGATGTGTCTGCACATCGGCACCGGTTTCGGCGCGATCTCGATGGCCAAGGACGCCCCGATCGACAATCTGATCATCCTGGCCACGCAGGTCTCGGCGATGTGCGCCCAGGACCTGCTGTGGGGCCCGGCGATGCGCAACTACCCGGACCTGAAATTCGCGTTCTCCGAAGGCGGTATCGGTTGGATCCCGTTCTATCTGGATCGCAGTGACCGGCACTACACCAACCAGAAATGGCTGCGCCGCGACTTCGGGGACAAGCTGCCCAGTGACGTCTTCCGTGAGCATTCGCTGGCGTGCTACGTCACCGACAAGACGTCGCTGAAGCTGCGCCACGAGATCGGCATCGACATCATCGCCTGGGAGTGCGACTATCCGCACTCGGACTGCTTCTGGCCCGATGCGCCCGAGCAGGTGCTGGCCGAGTTGAATGCCGCGGGCGCAAGCGATTCCGACATCGACAAGATCACCTGGCAGAACTCCTGCCGGTTCTTCGACTGGGACCCGTTCAAGCTGACCCCGAAGGACCAGGCGACGGCGGGTGCCCTGCCCGCCAAGGCCGTCGACGTCGACACGTCGATCCGGCCGCGCGCCGAGTGGGCAAAGCTGTACGCGCAGAAGCAGATGACGCTCACCTGATCCGGTCCGGCCGGATCAGGTGAGGGCACACCCAGAGTTGCGCGGCGCCGAACTCAGCCGCGGGTCAGTTCGGCGTAGCGGGTCACGTGGTGGTCGGTGGAGCCGTATTCGTATTGCACGGCGGTCAGCCTCTTGAAGTAGTGGCCGATGGCGAGCTCTTCGGTCATGCCCATGCCGCCGTGCAGCTGGACGGCGTTCTGGCCGATGAAGCGCGCGGCGCGGCCGACGGTGGCCTTGGCCGCGGAAACCGCGCGTGCTCGGGTCTGCGCGTCAGCGCCCAGGTTCAGCACGGCCAGGTAGACCGCCGACACGGACTGTTCGAGCTCCATGTGCATGTCCACCATGCGATGCTGCAGTGCCTGGAAGCTGCCGATCGGCTGGCCGAACTGCTGGCGCTGCTTGGCGTATTCGACGGTGTCGGCCAACACCTTTCGCATGTTGCCGACGGCTTCGGCGCACACGGCGGCGGCGCCCTCGTCGCGCGCCTGGGCGATGGACGGCCAGGCGTCGCCTTCGGTGCCGAGGAGTGCGTCGCCCGGCAGTCGTAGTTCGCGCAGTTCCAGGTCGGCCGCGCGCCGGTCGTCGACGGTGCGGTAGCTGTGCATCGTCAGCCCGGCGCGGGGCTCGGACACGTCGACCAGGAACAGCGAGATGCCGCCGGCGGTCTGCGCGGTGACGAGCAGATGCGTGGCCAACGGCGCGTTGACCACCACGATCTTGTCGCCGCTCAGTACCCAGGCGTCGCCGTCGCGGGTGGCGGTGGTCTGGACGTCCTGCCAGCGGTCGCCACTGTGCGCCTCGGCTGCAGCGAGTGCGACAACCGCTGTGCCGGAGGCGATTTCCTCCAACACCGGGCCTGCCACCGGGCTACCGGATCGCAGCAGCAGGCCGCCGGCGACCACCGCGGTGTCCACGTACGGTTCGATGACCAGGGCGTGACCCAGCGCTTCGGCGATCAACATGACCTCGACGGGCCCGCCGCCGATGCCGCCGACGTCCTCGGGCAGCGCGGCGCCGAGGATGCCGAGTTCCTCGGCGAACGACCGCCAGATGTCGGGCTGCCAGCCCGGCCCGGATTTCGCTGCCGCACGGCTGGATTCGAGGTCGTACCGGCCGGCCAGGAACTTGGACAGGCCGTCCCGGAGAAGTTCCTGTTCCGCGGAGAAGGTGAAGTCCATTTACAGCCCCAATTCTGCTTTGGCGAGGATGTTGCGCTGAATTTCGTTGCTGCCGGCGTAGATCGACCCGGCGCGGTCGTTGAAGTAGCGCAGTGGCGCCACGGCCTGCCATGCCTCACCACTGACGTAACCGTCTGCGGGAGGGGTGAATTCGGCCACCGGACCACCGGGACGGGTGGCATGCGGCTGGTACGCCCGACCTCTGGGCCCGGCGGCCTCCATGGCCAGTTCGGTCAGGGTCTGGCTCAACTCCGTGGAGAGGACCTTGAGCATCGACGACGCTGCGCCCGGATGGCCGCCGCCGGCCAGCGCGGCCAGCACGCGGTATTCGAGTATCTCGAGCACTTCGGTACGAATCCGTGCATCGGCGAGCTTGCGCGAGAACGCGGCATCGTCGAGCAGCCGGCCGCCGTCGGGGCCCGGCGCCTTCGCCGCCGCCGCGGCGATGTCGTCGGCCAGCACCTGCAGGCCCGGGGCGGCTGCGCCGCCGCCGCGCTCGAACTCGAGCAGGTACTTCGCGACGGTCCAGCCGTCGTCGATCTGTCCGATGACATTGCTCTTGGGCACCCGGACCGCGTCGAAGAACACCTGGTTCTGGACCTCTTCGCCGGACGTCATCACCAGCGGCCGGATCTCGATGCCCGGTGTGCTCATGTCCATCAGCACGAAGGTGATGCCGTGTTGCTTCTTGGCGCTGCGGGTGGTGCGCACGAGCGCGAACATCCAGTTGGCCTCGGTGGCGTGGGTGGTCCAGATCTTGCTGCCGGTGCACACCAGGTCGTCGCCGTCGGAAACGGCGGCCATGGTCAGTGCGGCCAGGTCGGATCCGGCTTCGGGCTCGGAGTAGCCCTGGCAGAAGAAGACCTCGCCGGTCAGGATGCGGGGCAGAAAGTAGTCCTTCTGTTCCGGGGTGCCGAAGCGGATGATCGCATGCGCCACCATGCGGATACCCATGGGGGACAGGGACGGCGCCCCGGCCAGGGTCGACTCCCGGCTGAAGATGTAGTGCTGCGTCAAGCTCCAATCGCAGCCGCCGTATTCGACGGGCCAGGCCGGCGCTGCCCAACCGCGCTCGTGGAGGATGCGCTGCCAGGCGAGGCTCGCGTCGTGATCGCTGTACACGCTCGTCATCAGCCGCCCGGCTTCTCGGATGTCCGGTGTCAGATTTTCCTGCAGAAACGTGCGTACTTCATCGCGGAATGCCAGATCGCTGGCCGACCAATTGAGGTCCATGCAGACTCCTCTGTCGCTTGGGCTGATGGCAGCCTAGCAACAAAGAAGTGAACTTAGTTAGCGATGTGGACTCAGGGCGTGGCGGTGTGCTCCGTGATGTCGGTCTGTCGCGCGGATGCGGCCACCATGAAGTCGAGATGACGGTCGAGCGATTCCGCCGTCACGATCGCGGGCATCAGAACGCGCCACTGCTTGGTGAACCGGTCGCGGAGGTCGTCACCGTCGGAGGCGGCGCTGGACATCAACTCCGCGCCGAGGATCCACGCCACCAGCGTGTTGGCGACATCGGCCGGGTCCGCGCCGGGGCGCAGGTCGCCGTCCGTTTCGGCGCGTTTGATGTCCGAGGTGAACTGGTCGACGAAGTTGACGTAGCTGTGTCGCGCGGTCGGGTTGAACCCCGCGAACGTCCGCAGCAGTTTGGTTCCGGCCTGGGCCGTGCGGTTGGTCGCCAGCAGATCGCTGGTGATGAAGGTGCCGACGATCAGTGACTTCATCGCGCTGTGCTCCGAATCCCGTGCGGACTGGAACACGTTGTGCAGCAGGACCATTGCCTCTTCGATGATGACAGTGGCCAGTGCCTCTTTGGAATCGAAGTGGTAGTACAGCGCGCCCTTGGTCAGCTCGGCGCGTTCGATGATGTCAGCCAATCCAGCGGCGGGATAACCGATCTCGTTGATCAAATCGACAGCAGAGTCAATGATCTTGCGTCGGGTCACTTCGGATCGCGGCTGGCGCCCCATTCGTCGATCACCTTCCGTCAGCGCGCGTTCTGTGGCTAGTGTCCTGCGCCGGGAATTCGTTGAAGATATGAACCGAGTCGTTCGAAGATCTCGTCGGCGGTCTTCGTCCAGTTGAACGGGCGGGGGTTGTCGTTCCAGTCTGCGATCCACTCGCGAATGTCCTTCTCGAGGGCCTGAATTGAGCGGTGAACGCCGCGGCGCAGTTTCTGGTCGGTGAGTAACCCGAACCACCGCTCGACCTGGTTGAGCCACGACGAGTAGGTCGGGGTGAAGTGCATGTGGAATCGGGGATGGGCGGCAAGCCATTTGGTTACTGTCGGCGATTTGTGCGTCGAGTAGTTGTCGCAGATCAGATGGACGTCCAGGTCAGCGGGCACGGTGTTGTCCAACTTGGTCAAGAACTTCTTGAACTCGATCGCGCGGTGCCGGCGGTGAATCGAGCCGTAGACCTCGCCGGTGGCCACATCCAGGGCGGCGAACAAGGTGGTGATTCCGTGCCGCACGTAGTCATGGGTGCGGCGCTCGGGCATGCCGGGCATCATCGGCAGCACCGGCGCGCTGCGATCCAAGGCCTGGATCTGCGATTTTTCATCGACGCAGAGCACCAGTGCCTTCTCCGGCGGGTCCAGATACAACCCCACGACGTCACGGACCTTGTCGACGAACTGCGGGTCGTTGCTGATCTTGAAGGTGTCCACCTGATGCGGCTTGAGGCCGAACGACTTCCAGATCCGTCCGACCGTTGACTTCGACAACCCGGTCTCAGCCGCCATCGAAGACCGCGACCAGTGCGTGGCGCCTTTGGGTTGACGCTCCAACGTGGCCACGATCAGCTGCTCGACCGCCTCGTCGGTGATCTTGCGCGGCGCACCAGGACGCGGCTCATCGGCCAGACCCTCCAGTCGCGCCTCCAGGAACCGTCCACGCCATTTGCCGACCGTTTGCGGCCACACACCTTCATCAGCGGCGACTTCCTTGTTGGATTTCCCTGCCGCGCAACCCAACACGATCCGACAACGTTGGGCCAACGCCTGCGAGGACTTCGATCGACGGGCCCACCGCTGCAACGTCTCACGTTCGTCGTCGGTCAACACCAACTCGACTACCGGCCTACCCCTGGTTCCCACCCGCCAATTCTACAATTAATCAACTAATTTACGGCGCAGGACACTAGCCCCCCGAATCATCCTAAGGGTGCCATAACGTAGGCCGTTGTTGGTGTCGTTCATTCCGAGAGTATGTAAAGTAGCCGAACGGCGAAATCGATCCCTGGCTGTCGGATTGTTGCAATTCGCTGCCGCTTAACTCAGGGATTTCAGGTTGGATTGGGACGCAGAAGTTGACGTGCTGTGTGTCGGCGCCGGTATCGGTGGCCTGGCGACAGCCATTGCCGCGGTCGACGCCGCCGCAGATGTGATGGTTGCCGGAGTGCTCCACGCCGATGATGGGCGTTGGCTGCGCGGCAACGATGTGCACTGCGTCACTCTGGGCGCCGCGCTCGACGCGCGGATCGACGAGTTCGGCGTACCGCGAGGGTTTCCCGACGACGAGCCGCCCGAGCCGGAAGCCGATGGGCCCAGCGAGGCCGAACCGGCCGAGCCGGACACCGACGAGCAGCTCGATGCGACCGCCGTCTATTTCGCCGCGGTCACCGCCGAAGTCGATGTCGACGCGAGCGCACCGCCGCCGCACGGCAGGTCGGTGCCCGCGCGTGCCGTACGCGAGCTGACGGAGTCCGAAACGCACACTCGCACCATCGAGACGTTCTTCGGCGCGGAACTGCTCGACTGGGCGCGGGTCTGCCTGGATTCGGCCACCGGCGCGCTCTACAGCACGGTTCGTGGCTGGTCCTCGGAAACCCTGCGCGATTCGGCGGGCAAGACGCTTCGAGTGGCTTCCCTCGGCGGCATCGAATGGCGCGCGGGTGACGGGCCGGACGAACTGTTCGACTGGCTGGCCGCGGCTGCTGCCGAACGCGACATCGCGGTGAGTGCGGCGAGCACGCTGCAGACGCTGCTCTTCGAAGACCGCCGAATCGTGGGAGCGGAACTGAACACGCCCGACGGACCGTACTTCGTCCGTGCGCGCCACGGCGTCGTGATCTCGCCCGACTTCACCGGCGGGGGCATACCCGCGGAGACCGATGCCCTGCCGGCCGGTGCCCTCGAGGTCTGTATCGTGGCACGGCCCGCCAGCAGATTCGCCCGCGTGGAACTGGTTGCGCGCTAGCGCTGTTCGCGTCACATCTCGCTGGTGAACCGGACCGGCACTCGTCCCTTGCGGTACAGCGTCGCCATCTGATCGCTCGGCAGTGGCCGCGACAGCAGGAACCCCTGCGCCCGGTGGCAGCCATGGCGCAGCAACGTGGTTGCGGCAGCTTTGGTTTCGACGCCCTCGGCGACGATCTGGAGGCCGAAGGAGTCGGCCAGCGCGATGATCGCCCGGACGATCGCCAGATCACCCGGGTTGGAGCCGAGGTCGGTCACGAAGCTGCGATCGATCTTGAGGATGTCGACCGGCAGCGACTTGAGGTGGGACAGCACGCTGTACCCGGTACCGAAGTCGTCGATCGCCAACCGAACCCCGGTTCTGCGGAGGTCGGCCAAAGTGGCGCGGGAGGATTCGCTGTCCTGCACGACGACGTTCTCGGTGATCTCCAGGCACACCGAGCCGCGGTCGAGCCCGAACTCGTCGAGGATGTCGGCCACCGACTCGGCGAAGCCGTCGGTGACCAGCTGGACCGGAGAGACGTTGACGCGCAACTCGAAATCGTCGCGGTCATCGGAATCGTCGCCGGATTTCGAGGCTCGGAAGTCCTCGCGCCACCGGGCGAACTCGCGACATGCCGTCCGCAGTACCCACCGGCCCAATTCGCCTGCCAGGTTGATCGATTCGGCGATACCGATGAATGCCGCCGGCGGCAGCAGCCCGCGGGTGGGGTGGTCCCAGCGCACGAGCGCTTCGGTGGCGAGCAGCTTGCCGGTGCGCATGTCGATTTCCGGTAGGTAGTTGAGGAGCAGCGCGCCGTTCTCGATGACGTCCTGCAGATGCAGCTCGATATCGTTGCGGTAGGCCGTTTCCAGCGACATCGCGGTGGTGAACACCGCAACGCGGTCCCCGCCGGCGGACTTCGCGCTCAAGACGGCCTGGTCGGCCCGGCGCAACAGGTCGGACGAGGTGTCGGAGCCCGGAATGCCCGAAGCGACGCCGACACTCACTGCTCGCGTGAGCCGTTCACCGTCGATCCAGACACGGCGCCGCAAGGAGTCCTGCAGCTGGTAGGCGAGTGCTTCGGCCTTGTCCGCGGATATCGGGTCTGCCGGGACGACGACGAACTCGTCACCGCCGAGCCGGGCGATCACGGTCTTGGCGTCGACCCCCTCGGTGAGGCGCTGGGCGAAGACGCGGATGAACGAATCACCCGCACTGTGCCCCAGGTAGTCGTTGATGGCCTTGAGCCGGTCGAGGTCGAAGAAGAGCGCGGTCACCGGGCCGGGTTGCCCCGGCTGCAACCGGGCATCGAGGTGGGCGATGAGAGCGCGCCGGTTGTTCAGGCCGGTCAGGTCATCGTGTTCGGCCAGATAACGGAGCTGCTCCTCGGCGAGTACCCGGGATTGGGCCTGGGTCAACAGCGAGGCGATGGCCTGCAGCGCGTTGATCTCCTCGGTGACCCATTCGCGGTTGCCGTACTTGACGAAGCCCAGTGCGCCGGTGGTGCGGTCGCCGGACACCAAAGGCGTTGCCGCGAGTGATATCTGGGGGACGTTGCGGTCCGCCGCGATGCGGCGCTGGTAGTCGTCCGAGTCCGGGTCGGGGCGCACGATGAGCGGTGTCTTGCGATGCTCGGTTTCGGCGAAGACCGGGTCGGCGTCGGCGAAGTACACCACGCGCAGGGGATCGGGGTCCGGAATCTCCGGCCGCACTGGCCATTCCGCGACGAGTATCGAGGCGCCGATCTCATGGTCATTGCGGCGCAGGAAGCTGACGTCGACCCCGAAGTGGTCGACGAGGATCTCCAGAACGTCCGTGTACACCTTGGTGGAGTTGCTGGAGTCCGCCGCCATCAGCCGCGTCGCAACCTCTGTGACCACACGATCCAGTGAAGGGGGAGACTCGTCGATGGACATGAGACGATCAGCTTAACCTGCGCTGACCTCAAGGCGGTGCTCCTGCGGTTCGGTACCGAAGCCGGTGGCGCGTCCGATATTCGGTGTACCAGGACCACCGTCTCGTCGGGGACTTTGCTGGTCGACGCGGGGAAGGTGTCCTGTAGTCGGCGGAGTTCGTCGGCGTACTTGCGAAAGAGTTCGCCGGGTGCGATCCGGCGGATGGCTGCCAAAACGGTTGCCGCTCCGACGGTTACGTTGCCGCCACGGCGAGCGAATGGGCGCTCAGGTGGCCCGGGTCGCGTCCGACGGTGCCGATGCGACGGCGGCCGTCAACCGGCGACCAGCCTGGTTGATATCGCGTCGATCTCGTGCAGCGCCTTCGTAATCTGCTCCGGCTGAGAGTGATTGACCATGGTCCTGCGGTCCCACCACATCATCTTGGTGCGGTAGCGCTCGTCGGGGTATGGCGTGGCCGGAATGGGCGCCACCACGCCGCCACCGGATTTCCACAATTCCAGGACGTGCTGGGCTGCCGTGGCCATCACGAACTGCACGCCCATGACGCTGGTGGCGTGGTACGCGGTGCGGGCCAGGAGGTTGGTGATGGCGTGCTGGCCGGCGCGACTGTCGGACACCCACGCGGTTTTCATCTCCATGACGCCGAACGGCACCCGGTCGTTGATCATCTTGCGCACCATGGCCAGGCCCGGCCGGCCGGCCCACTCCACCACGGCGTGAGAGTCCTCGGCACAGCCGAGCGGGGCCTTGGCGCGAAGTCCGCCGACCATGTTGTCCCGCCGGTCCAGGACCGTCCAGAACAGCGCGGTGTCCGCACCGTCGCGGATCGCGGCAGCGTCGACGACGGTTTCGACGCCGTGCCGGCGGTAACTCTGCTCGGCCGCATCCACGTAGCGGTTCCAGAGTTCCGGGTCGGTGTCGGGTTGCGACAGCACGACACTGCAATCCGTATCGGTGTCAGACCACGTGATGTTTTCGGAAAAACGAATATCGACGTTGGATTCGTATTCGACATACTCCACCGACATCGTCGCCCCATTCGTTTTCAGCAGTCACTGCAACGTCAGTTGGCAGTCGGTTGCGGTAAACGCATCTCGCGCGGACTGCATTCCCTAATTCAGTATCGGGGTTGTTGGGGTCCTGCAGCCAGCTAGTGGTGAAACGTTGTCTGTCGGCCTTCGGCGGGCCGAAGAATTGGTCAAACCGAGTGTGCTGGTGCAATGGACGTTGGCAATCCCGGATATTGCTATATGTGCAGGTTAGCGTAGACGATGCCCCAAGATGGCGAACTTTGAGTGGCTAAGTAGGTGACATCGGCCGAAAATCTGTGCATTGTGCTGCCCTGACGGACGCGTTAGAAGTAATAGCGGTGCGGCCCGGGAAGCGGCCGCGCCCGAGAGGAGCAAGCGTGAAGGTCTTCGACAATCTGTCCGAGTTCGTCGCAGCAGCAGGTAGTCAGCTTGGGCCGACGGAGTGGATGGAAATCACCCAGGAGCGGGTGAATCTGTTCGCCGACGCCACCGACGACCACCAGTGGATTCACGTCGATCCTGAGCGCGCCGCCGCGGGCCCGTTCGGCGGCACAATTGCCCATGGTTTGCTGACGCTTTCACTGCTACCGCATTTCATGCACCAGCTCTATCGCGTCGACAACGTCGCATTGGCCGTCAATTACGGATATAACAAGGTGCGATTCATCACACCGGTCAAGGTCGGAGCAAACGTCCGCGCGGGCGCCGTCATTTCGAAAGTCGACGAGCTGGACGGTGCCGTTCAAGCAACCATGACAGTGACCGTCGAGATCGAGGGATCCGACAAACCGGCTGCGGTGGCCGAGTCGATCGTGCGAATCATCGGATGATTGCTGGCGGGTGACAGCGCGGGGCGCCGCGCTGTCCTCTCAGCGGCCCGAAGCCGAGCGCTGCGCCGCCTTCACCAGGCCGCCGCCGATGATCAACCGCTGAATCTCGCTGGTGCCCTCGTACAGCCGGAGCAGTCGGACGTCGCGGTAGATCCGTTCGACGGGGACGTCGCGCATGTACCCGCTGCCGCCGTGCACCTGCACGGCCAGATCGGCGACCTTGCCGACCATCTCGGTGCAGAACAGCTTCGCGGCAGACGGCGCGATGCGGCGGTCCGCGCCGCTGACCCACAATTGCGCCGCGTCACGCACCAGCGCGCGGCCGGCCATGACGCCGGTCTGCATGTCCGCCAACATCGCCTGTACCAGCTGGAATTCGCCGATTGCGGTGCCGCCCTGGGTGGCGGTCGCGGCGTACGTGACGGACTCGTCGAGGGCACGTTGCGCCGCGCCCACCGAAACAGCCGCGATGTGCACCCGTCCCCGGGCCAGTGACGTCAGCGCCGCGCGGTAGCCGATGTCCTCGTTGCCGCCGATCAGGGCGTCCGGACCAACCCGCACGTCGTCGAACGTGACGTCGGAGGTCCAGGCCCCTTCCTGGCCCATCTTCGCGTCTTTCGGGCCGACCACGACGCCGGGAGCGTCGGCGGGGACGAGGAACACCGCGATGCCGGGTCCGTCGGCGTCGGCCGGCCGGGTCCGGGCGAACACCACGAACAGGTTGGCGGTCGGCGCGTTGGTGATGAATCGCTTGTGGCCGGTGATGATCCAGCCGTCCCCGTCGGCCACGGCCTTGGTGCGCAGGCCCGCGGGGTTGGAGCCGGCGCCGGACTCGGTCAACGCGAAGGACGCGACGCAGTCGCCGCCGGCGATCCGTTCCAGCCAGCGCTGCTTCTGGGTGTCGGTGCCGAAACCGACGAGCACCTGACCGGCGATGCCGTTGTTGGTGCCGAACATCGAACGCACCGCCAGCGTGGTGTAGCCCAACTCCATCGCCATCTCGACGTCCTGGACGAGATCGAGTCCCAGGCCGCCCCACTCCTGGGGGATGGCATAGCCGAACAGCCCCATGTTCTTCGCCTGGTCGCGGATGTCGTCGGGCACCCGGTTCTCGTTCATGATCTCCAGCTCGCGCGGGACGACCGCGGTACGGACGAACTGGCGGGTCGCGTCGAGGATGTCGCGGAAGTCCTGATCGCTGACTTCTGCGGCGGGTGAACCGGCGGGTTCGGCCATGTCGGGTCTCCTTGCGCAACACGAGAGGGCTTCTGGTTTGATGTCACAAATATCATATTTGAAGCATGAAACCGGTTGGCGGGCGCGTGGCCGGGCTCAGTCGATCAGGAGGAGTGCACGACCATGCCGCTGCTGGACGGACGTATCGCGGTGATCACCGGCGGTGCTCAGGGGATCGGATACGCGATCGCGGAACGTTTCATCGCTGAAGGCGCCCGCGTCGTGATCGGCGACCTGAATCTCGACGCAACCGAGGCCGCCGTCGCCAAGCTCGGGGGTTCCGACGTGGCCAAGGCGGTCCGCTGCGACGTGACTTCGGCCGCCGACGTGCAGGGGTTGATCGACGCCGCCGTCGAGTTCGGCGGTCGCGGCACCATCGACGTCATGGTGAACAACGCCGGCATCACCCGCGACGCCACCATGCGCAAGATGACCGAGGAACAGTTCGACCAGGTCATCGACGTCCACCTGAAAGGCTGTTGGAACGGCACCCGGTTGGCCGCCGCCGTCATGCGGGAAGCGAAGAGCGGCGCCATCATCAACATTTCGTCGATCTCGGGCAAGGTCGGCCTGGTCGGCCAGACCAACTATTCGGCGGCCAAGGCCGGCATCGTCGGTCTGACCAAGGCGGCCGCCAAGGAGGTCGCCCACCTCGGCGTGCGGGTCAACGCCGTGCAACCGGGATTGATCCGGTCCGCGATGACCGAGGCCATGCCACAACGGATCTGGGATCAGAAGCTGGCGGAGATCCCGATGGGACGCGCGGCCGAACCCAGCGAGGTGGCGTCGGTGGTCGCGTTCCTGGCGTCGGACATGTCGTCGTACATGACCGGCTGCGTCCTGGAGATCACCGGGGGACGGCACATCTAGATGGCCGCGACCAGTCCTGTCATCTGCGCGCCGATCCGCACCCCGATCGGCCGCTACGGCGGCATGTTCAAGTCGCTGACCGCCGTCGAGCTCGGCGTCGCGGCGCTGCAGGGTTTGTTGCAGCGCACCGGGATTCCGGCCGACGCGGTGCAGGACGTGATCCTCGGGCACTGCTACCCGTCGAGTGAAGCGCCGGCGATCGGCCGCGTCGTGGCGCTCGACGCCGGACTCCCGGTCACCGTCCCGGGCATGCAGGTCGACCGGCGCTGTGGGTCGGGACTGCAGGCCGTCATCCAGGCCGGTATGCAGGTGGCCAGTGGCGCAAACGATCTCGTGGTCGCCGGTGGTGCGGAGTCGATGAGCAATGTTGCGTTCCATTCCACCGACATGCGGTGGGGTGGCTCGCGTGGCGGTATCACGGTGCACGACGGCCTGGCTCGTGGCCGGACCACCGCCGGCGGCAAGAACCATCCGGTGCCCGGCGGCATGCTCGAGACCGCCGAGAACCTGCGCCGGCAGTACGCGATCTCCCGGGTGGAGCAGGACGCCCTTGCGGTGCGTTCGCACCAGAAAGCCGTTGCGGCGCAACGTAGTGGAGTGTTGGCTGACGAGATCGTCCCCGTGCTGGTGTCGTCCCGCGCCGGCGAACAGCTGATCGACACCGACGAACATCCGCGCGCCGACACCACCGTCGAGGCGCTCGGCAAGCTCAAACCCGTTCTGGGCAAGAGTGATCCGGATGCCACGGTGACGGCGGGAAACTCCAGTGGGCAGAACGACGCGGCGTCGATGTGCGTCGTGACCACCCCGGAGCGTGCGGCAGAACTGGGCCTGCAGCCGCTGGTCCGGCTGGTGTCGTGGGGCGTGGCCGGGGTACCCCCGAATGTCATGGGCATCGGGCCGGTGCCGGCCACCGAGGTCGCGCTGGCCAAAGCCGGTCTGGCTCTTGCCGATATCGATCTGATCGAACTCAACGAGGCCTTCGCCGCCCAGGCGCTGGCCTGCACCCGGGAATGGAAGTTCACCGATCGCGACTGGGAACGCACGAACGTGCGTGGCTCGGGTATCTCGCTCGGTCATCCCGTCGGAGCGACCGGCGGCCGGATGCTCGCGACCCTGGCCCGCGAACTGCACCTGCGGGATGCCCGCTATGGGCTGGAAACGATGTGCATAGGAGGCGGCCAGGGGTTGGCCGCCGTATTTGAACGGATCGAGTCATGACGGACAGCGAGAAGCGAAGCGGGACCGCACATGAGTAAGTTGGCCCAGACCGCCGGTCTCACCGAGGTGCAGCGCGAAATCATCGCCACCGTAAGGCAATTCGTCGACCGGGAGATCATTCCGGTGGCCCAGGAGCTGGAGCACTCGGACTCCTACCCGCAGGCGATCGTCGATCAGATGAAGGACATGGGTCTGTTCGGTCTGATGATCCCGCAGGAGTACGGCGGTCTCGGCGAGTCACTGCTGACGTACGCGCTGTGCGTCGAGGAACTCGCCCGGGGCTGGATGAGCATCTCGGGCGTCATCAACACCCACTTCATCGTCGCCTACATGATCCGCCAGCACGGCACCGAGGAACAGAAACAGCGCTACCTGCCCCGGATGGCGACCGGCGAGGTGCGCGGCGCCTTCTCGATGTCCGAGCCGGAACTGGGTTCCGACGTCGCCGCGATCCGCACCAAGGCCACCCGGGACACCGACGGCGGCTACACCATCACCGGCCAGAAGATGTGGCTGACCAACGGCGGCAGCTCGACTCTGGTTGCGGCACTGGTGAAAACCGACGAAGGCGCCGACAAGCCGCACCGCAACCTGACCGCGTTCCTGGTCGAGAAACCGACCGGCTTCGGGGAGGTCAAACCCGGCCTCACCATCCCGGGCAAGATCGACAAGCTCGGTTACAAGGGCATCGACACCACCGAGCTCATCTTCGACGGCTACCGCGCCGGCGCCGACGACGTCCTCGGCGGTAAGCCCGGCGCGGGCTTCTTCCAGATGATGGACGGTATCGAGGTGGGACGGGTCAACGTGTCCGCGCGGGCCTGTGGTGTCGGCATCCGCGCCTTCGAACTGGCCGTGCGCTACGCCCAGCAGCGCGAGACGTTCGGCAAGCCGATCGCCGATCACCAGGCCATCGCCTTCCAGCTCGCCGAGATGGCCACCAAAGTCGAAGCGGCACATCTGATGATGGTCAACGCCGCCCGGCTCAAGGACTCGGGCGAGCGCAACGACGTTGCGGCCGGGATGGCGAAATACCTTGCCAGTGAGTTCTGTTCGGAAGTCACCCAGCAGAGCTTCCGCATCCACGGCGGCTACGGCTACTCGAAGGAGTACGAGATCGAACGACTCATGCGGGACGCGCCGTTCTTGTTGATCGGCGAGGGCACCAGCGAAATCCAGAAGACCATCATCAGCAAGAACCTGCTCAATGAATACCGCATCTGAGCCCCAATTCGCCGCGCCCGCACAGCTTTCCCACGACGTGGCGCGGTATGTGCGCCGCCGCATCTTCAATGGCGGATTCCCGGCAGGGGAGTACCTGCGGCTGGATCAGCTGGCCACCGAGCTGGGCGTCAGCGTCACCCCGGTCCGGGAGGCACTGCTGAACCTGCGGGCCGAAGGGCTGTTGGTGCAGCATCCGCGACGCGGCTTCATGGTGCTGGAGGTGACCGCCCGTGACGTCGCCGACGTGGCCATGGTGCAGGCGTTCGTCGGTGGGGAACTGGCGGCCCGCGCCGCCGAGAACATCACGGCCGATCAGATCGCCGAGCTGACCCGGATCCAGGACGCGCTGGAGCAGGCCTACCAACACACCGACGTCGACCGCATGGTGCAGCTCAACCACGAGTTCCACCGGCTGATCAACGTTGTCGCCGATTCACCCAAGCTGACCCAATTCATGTCAGGCATAACCCGTTACGCGCCCGAAGCGGTGTTCCCGACGCTGGAGGGCTGGCCGGACCTGTCGATCCGGGACCACCGCCGCGTGATCGCCGCGCTGCAGGCCGGCGACGGTGACGCGGCCCGAACGGCGATGGCCGAACACTTCGAGGTCGGAGTGGCACCCCTGACCGAGCACCTGTGCGAACGCGGGGTGATCCGCGAGCGCAAAGCCCACTGAGCCGGCGTCGCCCAAGGGTACGGTCGGTGTGAATCTGTGAATCGTGCAAGGAAAACGGCGCTGTGACCGGATCCCGTTCCGTACCGTCGGTTCGCCGCAATGATGTGCCCACACCCGTTGCCCACCGATGGAGAGCAGCATGACCGCATTGACCGAAGACGCACCGACGCCGTCGGGCCGCGCAGCGACCCGACGCGCGATCTGGAACACGATCCGGGGGTCATCGGGCAACCTGGTCGAGTGGTACGACGTCTACGTCTACACCGTCTTCGCCACCTACTTCGAAAACCAGTTCTTCGACAAGGCCGACCAGAATTCGACGATCTACGTGTACGCGATATTCGCGGTCACGTTCATCACCCGGCCGATCGGTTCGTGGTTCTTCGGCCGCTTCGCCGACCGCCGGGGGCGCCGCGCCGCCCTGATGGTCAGCGTTTCGCTGATGGCCGCCTGCTCGATGGTCATCGCGCTGGTTCCGTCTCGGGCCAGCATCGGTGTCGCGGCGCCGATCATCCTGATCATCTGCCGGCTGGTGCAGGGCTTCGCCACCGGGGGCGAGTACGGCACATCCGCGACCTATATGTCGGAGGCGGCGACCAGGGAACGACGCGGGTTCTTCTCCTCGTTCCAGTACGTGACCCTGGTCGGTGGGCACGTGCTCGCGCAATTCACCTTGCTCATCATCCTCACGGCGCTGAGCACCGCGCAGGTGAGCGAATTCGGTTGGCGCATCGGGTTTGCGGTGGGCGGTGTCGCGGCGGTCGTGGTGTTCTGGCTGCGGCGCAGCATGGACGAGTCGCTGTCCACGGAGACCCTGAAAGCGGTCCAGGAAGGAAAGGACGCGCGCGCCGGTTCGCTGCGTGAACTGTTCACGCGTTACTGGAAGCCGTTGCTGCTGTGCTTCCTGATCACGCTGGGCGGCACCGTTGCGTTCTACACGTACAGCGTCAACGCGCCGGCGATGGTGAAGGCGACCTACAAGAGCCAGCCCATGACCGCGACCTGGATCAACCTGCTCGGGCTGATCTTCCTCATGCTGATCCAGCCGATCGGCGGAATGATCAGCGACCGGGTGGGCCGCAAACCCCTGCTCCTGTGGTTCGGATTCGGCGGTGTGATCTACACCTACGTCCTCATCACCTACCTGCCCCAGACGCACTCGCCGATCATGTCGTTCCTGCTGGTGGCCGTGGCGTACGTCATTCTCACCGGGTACACGTCGATCAACGCGCTGGTGAAGTCCGAACTGTTCCCGGCCCACGTGCGGGCGCTGGGCGTCGGCGTCGGCTACGCGCTGGCCAATTCGATCTTCGGCGGCACCGCGCCCCTGATCTACCAGGCTCTCAAGGCCCGGGGTGAGGTGCCGCTGTTCATCGTCTACGTCACCGTCTGCATCGCGGCGTCGCTGCTGGTGTATCTGTTCTTCTTGAAGAACAAGTCCGACACCTATCTCGACCACGAACAGGGCAGCGCCTACCGCTGAGATCAGCCCAGCGGGTCGAACCGGAAGACCGCGAGTCTGCCTGCCAGCGACTCGAATTCGTCGGGTGTGCCCTCGGTGACCATGCCGGAACTCTTGGCGAATTTCACGCCGACGGGTACCTGCACCGGGAACTCACGCAGCACGGGCCGCGCTTCGTCGACGGTCAACTCGGTGATCTTCACCGGCCGCGACTTGCGGCCCCGTGTCAACGTGCCGGTGCCGGCGGCACGGGCGTTGAGGGCCCAGTGCGCGCCTGGATAGCCGGCCACGGCGTACATCTGGCCGTGCACGACGAACGGTGTCATCGGGGTGCTCCGCGGCGTGCCGGTCTTGCGGCCGGGCACGGTCAACACCATCGCGGGGCCGACGGGGATGCCGAGCTTCCCCACGGCGACAACGACTTTGTTCATCGGTTTGAGGTAACGCGGCGGTCGTGGCTCAGACATGGATGGTCTCCAATCGTGGGGTGAAGGCGCCGCGGTGCTGAGCGACCCACGCGGCGAACGTCTGGGCCGGGCGGCCGAGGATGCGCTCCACCTCGTCGCTGACCGGCGCTGGGGCATCGACGGTTTCGGCGAGCAGCGCGGTGTACGCGGTACCGAACTCGGCGGGGAAGCCGATGGCGACGAACCGCTCACGGACCTGCTCGACCGGGATTTCCTGGTAGCGCAGGTCGCGCCCCAGCACATCGCCGACGACGGCGAGCAACTCGGCGTTGGTGAGCGCCTGCGGCCCCGTCAACGGAATCTTGCGGCCGTTGAGGTCGTCGGTGAGCAGGGCGTGTGCGGCGACGGCCGCGATGTCGGCTTCGACGATGGGCGCGCTTGAGGCCTCGGCATAGGGTCCGGCCACGACATCGCCGGCCTGCAGCTGCCCGGCCCACATGCCGATGAAATTGGTGGCGAACAACGCCGGCCGCAGGCTCACCCACGGCAGTCCCGAGTCGACAGCCAGTTGTTCGACCTCCCTGTTGCGGTCGCCCCGCAGTCGCGACGGCTGCCGGGTGAAGTCTTCGTCGACGTTCATCGCGGACAGTGCGACCAGCTTGGCGCCGGAATCTTTCGCGGCGTCGACCGTCCACGCCAGGTCCGGACCGAGGGCACGGGAATTGAGGAACACCGCGCTCGCGCCGGCGATGCCGTCCCGGACGGACGCGACGGCTTCGACCCCGGCCGGGAACTGTGGCGACGGATTACGGGTGACGGCACGGACTTTCACGCCCGCGGCGTGCAATTGTTCGACGAGGGGGCGACCGACGTTGCCGGTGGCTCCGGTGATGAGAATGGTCATGAATCAAGGACGGAGTGGCCGACGGGAAAGTTACGGCCCGCGGGATGCGGCGGTGCGGTAACTTTTCACCACCCTGGATCGTCTTCAACTGATGACAGAAACCACTGAATTCATCGCGGCGTGGCGCCACCACCATCCGTATCTGGTCAATCTCGCGTACCAGATGCTCGGTGACGTCGGCGATGCCGAAGATGTTGCACAGGAAGCGTTTCTGCGACTGTCGCGGACAGAGCCCGGTGAGATCGAGGATGTCCGCGCGTGGTTGACGACGGTCGCCGGCCGGCTGTGCCTCGACCTCGTGCGGTCGGCGCGGGCACGCCGGGAACAACCGACCGAGCAGGATGAGATGCCGCCACTGGCGTCGAATGAGCCGGACCCTGCCGACCGCGTCACCCTCGACGACGAGGTGTCGAGTGCCCTGATGCGGGTGCTGCGGCAGTTGAGCCCCGGTGAGCGCGTGGCGTTCATCCTGCACGACGTGTTCGGTGTCCCGTTCGAGTCGGTCGCCGAGACCGTCGGCCGCCCGGTCGGCACGTGCCGGCAGCTCGCCCGCCGGGCCCGGGCGAAGGTGGCGGGTACCGACGTGCGCGCCGACGACGTCGAGGCGGCCGAACATCAACTGGTCACCGAGAAGTTCATCACCGCCTGCGCCGGCGGCGACGTGCAGGCGCTGGCCGCGGTGCTGGACGCGTCGGTCTGGGGCGTCGGCACGGTGCTGAGCGATCCGCCGCTCCCGCCGATCGTCAACCACGGACCGCAGCGGGTCGCCGAGAATCTCATGCTGTACCTCGGGCCGGGGACCACCGTCGTCGCCGGACCGCTCGGCCAGCCCGTCCTGCTGGCGTTCGCGCACCGGCAGCTTTTCGCGGTGGTGGTCCTGACGATTCGCGACGGTCTCGTCGCCAAGATCGAGGCGACCGCCGATCCGTTGGCCCGGTTCGGGGCGTGAGCAATCCCGGCTCCCGAGATGGGCGGCGCCGTAGGCTGGCGCCATGATCGAAGTGCTGTCAGACATGCCCGCGGGCGTGACCGGCATTCGGGTGTCCGGTCGGGTCAGCGGTGACGACATCCGCGAATTCGAGCCCACGATGGACGATCTCGTCGTCGAGGGCGAGATCAGGATCGTCGAGGTCATCGCCTCCGACTACGAGGGCTTCGGCCCCGGTGGACTGGTCGAGGATCTCAAGGTCGGCTTCGGTGCGCTGTTCAAACACCATTCGGCGTTCAAACGCATTGCCGTGGTGTCGGACAAGCCGTGGGTGGCGCACACGCTGCATGCCGTGGCCTGGATGATTCCCGGCGAACTGCAGATCTTCGGGCTCGACGAGCTCGACCGCGCGAAGGAGTGGGCCGCCGGCTGAGCTGTCGGCAGACAGCGAACGGCCCCCTCTCGGAAGAAAGGGGGCCGCTCTACTTCTGGCGCGATCTAGTTGTACTGACCTGAGAGGTTAGGCACGCGGCTGGCGGGTGGGTGGCCTCCGAGTGCGGTGTGGCCGCGGTGGTGATTGTAGGTGTGGAGCCAGCGTGGGTATTCGGCGCAGCGCTCGGCGTCGTTGGTATAGAGGCGTGCGTAGGCCCATTCGTCGGCCAGGGTGCGGTGGAATCGTTCTACTTTGCCGTTGGTCTGGGGTCGATAGGGCTTGGTGCGGCGGTGCACTATATCCCCGAGCGCATCACGGAAGGCGTGCGATCGATAGCAAGAGCCATTGTCGGTCAATACGTTTCGGACCGTGATCCCACATTGGTGGAACCAATTGTTGGCGCGGATCCAGAATGCGGCCGCGGTCTCTTTGCGTTCATCGGCGAGTATCTCGCTGTAGACCAATCGAGAGTGGCCGTCGATGGCTGTGTGCAGAAAGTGATAGCCGCGCAGCGGTTGTCGGGATTTGTTGAAGACGCCGCTGCTCTTGTCTTGGTTGGAGTTGTGGCCGCCTTTGGTGCGGCCAAGCATCCGCCAGCCGCCTCCGGCAGGGATTTTGCCGAGCTTCTTGACATCGACATGAACCAGATCGCCGGCCGCTGCAGACTCGATGCGGCGTACGACCCGGCCAGTAGGGCGGTCCAACCAACGCAGTCGGGCGATGCCGTAGCGGGTCAGCACCCGATGCACAGTCGAGGGGTGAATGCCCAGCAGGTAACCGATTTGGGCTGGGCCCCAGCGACGGGTCACCCGAACCTTGATGATCCGGCGTTCGGTCCGGGTCGGTGTCTGGTTGGGGCTGCGGTGGGGTCGAGAGCTGCGGTCAACCATGCCGGCCGGTCCCAGTTCGCGATATCGGCAGGCCCAACGCCGGGCGGTCGTGACGGCGACCTGGAACCGCTCAGCAGCCCGGCGTAGCGACCAGCCTTCATCGACCACACAACGGGCCAAGCGCAGACGACCGGTTTCTGACAGCGGGGCATTACGGTGGGACACGAAGACCTCCGAGAGAGTTGGTGCGTTCCTAGACAGCTCGCACTTCACTCGGAGGTCTTCTTCATGTCACCACGCCACGCCGTACCTAACGTCCGTGGTCAGTACATCTAGTCCTGCAGTGCCTGCTCCTTGGCCCAGCGGTAGTCGGCCTTGCCGGCCGGGCTGCGGACGATGGTCGGGCGGAACACGATGGCCTTCGGCAGCTTGTAGCGCGCGATGGATTCCGCGGCGTGCTTGATGAGTTCGGCGGCGTCGGCCTCGGCGCCGTCGGCGAGCGCCACGACCGCGACCACCTCGTTGCCCCAGCGCTCGCTCGGGCGTCCGGCGACGACGACGTCGACCACGGACGGGTGCGAGGCGATGGCGGACTCGACTTCTTCGGCGAAGATCTTCTCGCCGCCGGAGTTGATGGTCACCGAGTCGCGGCCGAGCAGTTCGACGGTGCCGCCCTCCAGCAGCCGGGCGCGGTCGCCCGGCACCGCGTACCGGATGCCGTCGATCACCGGGAAGGTCTTGGCCGTCTTGGCGGCGTCGCCCTTGTAGCCGAGCGGCACGTAGCCCTCCTGCGCCAGCCAGCCGTTGCCCTCGTGGCCGGGGGTCAGCAGCGAGGTGAAGTCCTCCGAGACGATCCGGGTGGCCGGACCGGCGGTGAAGGTGCCGCTGGACACGTTGGCCTTGGTCGACACGTGCGACATCTGCGCGCCGGTTTCCGACGAACCGACGCCGTCGATCACCATGGCGTTCGGCAGTGCGGCGACGAGTCGGCCCTTGACGGCCGGTGTGAACAGGGCGCCGCCGTTGGCGACGACGACCAGCGACGTCGGGTCGTGGGTGCCGTCGGCGATGGCTTCTTCGATGGCGGTGACCAGAGGCCGGGCCATGGCGTCACCGACGACCGTCGCGATCGCGATCTTCTCGCGGGCGATGGTCTCGACGATCTCCTTGGCGTTGAAGCCCTCGACCTCCTTGGCGAACACGATGGTCTGGCCGTTGTTGATGCCCGTCATCACGCCCCACTGCGCGGCGCCGTGCATGAGCGGCGGCAGGATCATCATCCGCATCTCGGCGGCCGCTGCGGCCCGGTCGACGATCTCCTGGACCGACTGCGCCGGCTCGCCCGTCATCGCGTTGCGGCCGCCGAACGAGGCCATGAAGATGTCGTGCTGGCGCCACAGCACGCCCTTGGGCATACCGGTGGTGCCACCGGTGTACAGCACGTAGAGGTCGTCGGGCGACGGCGTCACCGGCGGCGGCGGGACGTCGGTGTTCACGATGGTCTCGTAGTCGACGGCACCGGGCAGCAGGTCGTTGCCCGAACTGTCGGCGATCTGGATCAGCACCTTGAGGTTAGGCAGCTCCGGCAGTACCTCGGCCAGCGTCGGCGCGAATGCGGCGTGGTAGATCAGGGCCGAGGCACCCGCGTCGTTCAACAGGTACTGCAGCTCGGCCTTGACGTAGCGGTAGTTGACGTTGAACGGCGCCACCCGGGCCCGGAACGCACCGAGCAGGGATTCGACGAACTCGGGGCCGTTGTACGCATAGATGCCCACCAGGTCCTGGCCGACTTCGTGGCCGGCCAGCTGATCGCGCTCGGTGTGCACTCCCAGGCCCTGCGCGTGCAGGTAGGCGGCGAGCCGGTTGGCGCGGGTGACAACCTCGGCATAGGTGAAGCGGCGATCGCCCTGAATGATCAGGGTTCGGTCCGGGATGGCTGCAGCGACGGCGTCGGTGACGTCGGGAACCGTGAACAGCACGTCTCTCCTAAGGCTGGTGGGGCAACAACTGGACAACTGTCCATACACTCATTTAGTACCACGGAGTGAGGATCGTCTCTTTTGGTACCACCCTGTGAGGTGCCGACAGCGGTGTGCGTCCACTGTGCGGGCGGTTGTGCAGACGGTCATTGCGCACCGGCCTGACGATCAGCTGTTCACCCGGCGGGCTCGATCAGCAGCAGCGGCCCTGTGGGTTGCGGTCCGCGGCGCGGTGCCGCGCCTTCCAGTACTCGCGCTCGGACAGCACCGGCTCGCCCGGATGTGTGCGGCGGCGGTGCTCCAGGTACCGCGCGTAGTGGTTGTCGCCCATCAGTGATGACCAGTACCAACGGGCCTGGCGGGCGAGCTCGGCAGCGCGTCCCATTGCTTCTGCACCTCCTTCTCGACGTCCGTCGCGAAGAGGCCGCGCGGGGCGAACCGCCGTGACGGCACCGGCTCGTCGTCGGTGAGTGGCCGGCCGCCGCCGCGGATCGCCTGCAGGGCGACGACGATGCCGACGACCACGACGACCACCACCAGCAGCGCGAACACGATGGACAGCGTGCCCTGGATGAAGGTGTTGCGGATGACCGCGTCGATCTGGTCGGGGTTCTTCGCGGAGCCGAAGCTGGTCTTGCCGGCCGCCTTGGCCGCCAGGTACTGCGAATGCTGTTGCCAGTAACCGATTTTGGGGTCGTGGGAGAAGATCTTCTGCCACGACGCGGTGAGCGTCACCAGTGCGTCCCAGAACAGCGGCAGCCCGGGAATCCAGGCCCACTTCAGCAGCCCCTTCTTGATCACCACGACGGTGACCACCGTCAGCGCGATGGCCGCGAGCAGCTGGTTGGCGATACCGAACAACGGGAACAGCGTGTTGATGCCGCCCAGCGGATCCGTGACGCCCATCAGCAGGATGCTGCCCCAGCCCGCGACGACCAGCAGGCTGCAGGTCCACGCGCCGATGCGCCAGCTGGGATCGCGCAGCTTCCGCAGCGGCCCGCCGAGATTGCCGAGGGCATCGGACAGCATGAAGCGCGCGACGCGGGTGCCCGCGTCGACGGTGGTGAGGATGAACAGCGCCTCGAACATGATCGCGAAGTGGTACCAGAAGGCCTTCATGCTCGACCCGCCGAACACCTGGTGCAGCACTTCGGACATGCCGAGCGCGAGCGTCGGCGCGCCGCCGGTACGCGAGGCGACCGAGTGCTCACCGACATCGGTGGCCGCGGCGGTGATCTGCTGCGCGGTGATCGGATCACCCGACAGCCCCAGCCCGTTGGCATACGTCGCGGCCGTGGCCGCGCTCGTCCCGGTCGCCGCGCCGGGGGAGTTGATGACGAAGTACAGGTGCTGGTTGAGGATCGCCGCGGTGATGAGCGCCATGATCGCCACGAACGACTCGGTCAGCATGCCGCCGTAGCCGATGAGCCGCGTCTGCCCTTCCTTCTCCAGCAGCTTCGGCGTCGTGCCCGAGGAGATCAGGGAGTGGAAGCCGGACAGCGCGCCACACGCGATGGTGATGAACAGGAACGGGAACAGCGCGCCGGCGAACACCGGACCGTCGGCCCGGGTGGCGAACTGCGACACCGCCGGTGCCGACATGACCGGGTGGGCGATGAGGATGCCAACGGCCAGCAGCGAGATGGTGCCGACCTTCATGAACGTCGAGAGGTAGTCGCGCGGCGCCAGCAGCAGCCATACCGGCAGTACCGAGGCGGCCAGACCGTAGATGATGATGCACCACGACAGCGTCACCTTCGACAGCGTGAACCAGTCTGCACCCCAGGATGTTTCGGCGACCCAGCCGCCGGAGACCACCGCGAGCAGCAGCAGCGCGACGCCGATGAGCGTCACCTCGGACACCCGCCCGGGCCGCAGGTACCGCAGGTACAGCCCCATGAAGATCGCGATCGGAATGGTCATCGCGATGGAGAACACGCCCCACGGGCTCTCCGCGAGCGCGTTGACCACGACGAGGGCCAGGACCGCCAACAGGATCACCATGATCACCAGCACCGCGACGATCGCGGCGATGCCGCCGATGGGGCCGAGTTCGTCACGCGCCATCTGGCCCAGGGACCGGCCACGCCGCCGCGTCGAGATGACCAGCACCAGGTAGTCCTGCACGCAACCGGCGACGACAGCGCCGATGATGATCCAGATGGTCCCCGGCAGGTAGCCCATCTGCATGGCCAGCACCGGGCCGACCAGTGGGCCGGCGCCCGCGATGGCCGCGAAATGGTGACCGAACAGCACGCGGCGGTCGGTCGGCATGTAGTCGGTGTCGTTCTCGAGAAGCTCGGCCGGGGTGGCGTGATCGTCGCGAGGTTTGACGATCTTCATCTCGATCAGCCGCGCGTAGAACCGGTATCCGATGACGTAGGTACAGATCGCGGCGATGACGAACCACACCGCGTTGACCGTCTCGCCACGGGCGAAGGCGATGACGGCCCACGCCACGGCGGCGAGCAGCGCGATGACGCCGAAGATCACCCGGTGCCGGGCGGTGATGGGCGAGCGGTCGATGATCGCGACCGGCGGCAGTGCCGGGTCGGTACGCACGTAGGTGACGTCACCGACGGACTCGTCGGGGTGCGCGGTGGTTGGTGACATGCCCCACATCCTGTCATCGGTGGCTGCGGATCGCGGGGTAACCCTCAGCGTTCGTACAGCGACCGCACGGTGTCGATCGTGTCGGCCTCCTCGGGCCGCTTGTCGTCGCGGTAGCGCAGCACGCGGGCGAAGCGCAGCGCCATCTTGCCGGGGTAGCGGCTCGAACCCTGCACGCCGTCGAACGCGATCTCGACGACCTGTTCCGGCCGCAGCCGCACGACGTAACCGTCCATCGGGCCATCGGCCAGTTCGGTGAACCGCGCGGTCTGCCAGTCCAGCATGGCGTCGGTCATGCCCTTGAACGTCTTGCCCAGCATGACGTAACCACCGGTGGCCGGATCCCGCGCTCCCAGATGGATGTTCGACAACTTGCCGGTGCGCCGTCCGGAACCCCACTCGACCGCGAGCACCACCAGGTCCAGCGTGTGGACCGGCTTGACCTTCAGCCAGCCGGCGCCGCGCCGGCCCGCCTCGTACGGCGACGCCGGGTGCTTGGCCATCACGCCTTCGTGGCCGGCGGCCAGGGTGTCGTCGAGGAACTGCTGGGCGACAACCGAATCGGAGGTGACGCAGCGCCGCACCCGGAGCGGCTCGGGGACGACGTCGTCGAGCGCTTGGCGGCGCTGCTCGGCCGGCTGGTCCAGCAGGTCGGTGCCGTCGCGGTGCAGGACGTCGAAGAAGTACACCGAAAGCGGTTGCGCGCCATCATCGGAACGTTTGCCGATGCGGGAGGACGTCACCTGGAACCGGTGTGGGCGGCCGTCGGGCCGCATGGCGATGGCCTCGGCATCCGCGATCAGGTCGGTCACCGGCAGGGCCAGCACCGCGCGCACCACGTCGGGCACCCGGGCCGTGATGTCGTCGAGGCTGCGGGTGTACACCGACACCTCGGTGCCGGACCGGTGGATCTGCAGCCGGACGCCGTCGAGCTTCGTCTCGAATATGGCCGCGCCACCGAGCTTTTCGAGGGCGTCGCGGACATCGGTGGCCGTCTGCGCCAGCATGGGGCCGACCGGGCGGCCCACCGTGAGGGTGAAACGCTGCAGGCCGGCGGCGCCGTCGGACAACACGGCCGCCGCGACCGCGGCCAGGTCGCCGCTGAGCATCGCGGCGCGGCGCACGTCGGCAGCGGCGATGCCCGCGGCCTTCGCGACGGCGTCGGCCATCACCCCGGCCAACGCGCCCTGGCGCAGCCCGCCGCTGAGCAGCCCGCGCAGAAAGGTCTGTTCGACCGCGGTGGCCGCCCCGAACAAGCCGTGGAGCAGCGCGGTGCGGGCGGCACCCGAACCAGGACCGGCCACCGCCTTGATGGCCGACAGTGCGGCGTCCACCGCGGTGACCGTCAGCGTCGCGTCGTCCTCGGCCGGCGGCGGCAGCGAGCGCAGCGCCGCCCAGCCGACCCCGATCTGCCGTTGCGGCAGCTCGCCGGAGAGCCAATGCACGACGATGGCGACGGTCGCCGGATCATCGGCCGCGCCGCCGAGGAGGGCGGCGATGCGGCTGATCTTCGCGGACCGGGCCGACACCGCACCGACCTCGGCTGAGGCCGTCGCGACGTCGGAGAGGAGCACGACCCCAGCTTGGCACGGGGTACCGACAATGTTGTTCAGTCGACGCCGAGGAGCTCACGCAGTACGTCGGCCTCGGCCTCGACCTGCGCGGCGCGGTCGTCGTGGCCGACCGACCGCAGCTGTTCAGCCGCGGCGCGGCGTTCGTCGGCCTCGGTTTCGATCAGCTCCCGAATCTGGCCATCGGTGAGGCGCCGGCGGGCGACCTCCGCGGCGCCGAGACCGTGGGCGCTGTCGGCGATCGCGCCGGCGCGTGGCAACGGCACGTCCGGGGTCTCGGCGTTGTCGATGGCACTGAGAGCGCTGCGGAGCGCCGCGGTCGAGGCGGTGTCCTTCGCCTTGCGTGCCGCGACCAGCCGGGCCCGCAGGCCGGTGCGCCATTGCTGGGCGGGTTCGGTCATCCGGTCACCGTAATGATGCGGAACCCGCTCGCCAACCGAATATTTCGGACAACGGTCAGGCGACGGTGAAGGGCACCGAGTGCCAGCCCGTCGCGCCGTCGGGGACCGCGCCGGCGACCTCAGATGTCTGCAGCGCGCCGGTGTTGTCGGTGGCGCGCACGGTGATGGTGTGGCGCCCGGGCTGGTCCGCCTGCCACGTGTAACTCCACAACCGCCAGGTGTCGTTGGAGTACGCGGCGCCCAGCGTCGCCGGTCGCCACGGGCCGTCGTCGATGCGGACCTCCACGGCACGCACCCCGCGGTTCTGCGCCCACGCGACGCCGCCGAACGTCGCGGTACCCATCGGCACCGCGGACCCGGCGCGCGGCACGTCGATGCGCGACTCGGTCTTGATGGGCCCGTGCGCGGACCAGCCCAACTTCGTCCAATAAGCCTGGGCCCGATCGAATCTGGTGAGTTCGAGGTCGACGACCCACTTCGTCGCCGAGACATAGCCGTACAGACCGGGAACCACCAGCCGCGCCGGGTAGCCGTGCTCGGTCGGCAGCGGCTCGCCGTTCATGGCGACGGCGACCAACGCGTCGCGGTTGTCGGTCAGTGCCTCGACGGGTGTCCCCGCGGTGAACCCGTCGATGGACTTGGACAGCACCATGTCGGCATCCGCGTGGACACCGGCCCGCGCCAGCAGGTCGCGCACGCGGTAGCCGGTCCAGGTGGCGTTCGATATCAGGTTGCCGCCCACCGGGTTTGACACGCAGGTGAGCGTGACCACCTTGTCGATCGCCTCGAACTGCGCCAGTTCATCGAATCGGAAGGTGACTTCACGATCGACCATCCCGTGGATCCGCAGCCGCCAGTCCTGCCGCTGTACCTGCGGGACGGACAGTGCCGTGTCGATGCGGTAGAAGTCGGCGTTCGGCGTGATGAACGGGGGCAGGTCCACCCCAGCGGGTTGCACGTCGGGCGGTATCGGCGGTCCGGGAAGCTTGGCTGCCGGCGGCGTGTAGGCGCTGCGGTCACCCGCAACCGACGACGCGGCGCGGCCCAGCACTGTCCCGATGACCCCGGCCAGCGTGCCGGCGGCCAGGAAGCCCAGCGCCGCCAGCGACCGGCGGCGGCCGGGATCGGTATCTGTATCCGCCTCCGGTTCCGGGGCCGCGGAACCGAGGCGATCGGAGACCAGCAGTCGCAGCACCGCGATGCCCGCGGCCGCGCCGACGAGCGACGGGGCGACGTCGAGCGGTCTGGCACCGGTGCGGGAGAGCACCGCGGCGGCGCCCAGCACGCCCGCCAGCGCCAGGGCGATGCTGCCGAGCTTCCGGTCCTCGAATTGTGCTGTCACCATGGCGATCAGCGCGATGGCCACGAGCACGGCCACGGTCAGGAACAGCTTGTCGTTGGTGCCGAAGGTCTGGATCGCCCACTCTTTGAGTGGTCCCGGGGTCAGGTCGATCACCACCGACCCGACGGCGGTGCGGGAATCGGCATGTGGCCCAAGCGGAATCGTCAGGAGCGCCGCGACACCGAGCGCCACGGCCGCGGCCGCCAGTCCGGCCAGCGATCGGTGCGGGTCCAGTCGAAGTGCCACACATTCACAGTACGGCGCAGCCGCTGCGCCGACGCCAAATGAAAACGGATCGTAAGAATTGGCTGCCCGTTCGGCCGATCCCGGGCCAGAATCACTGCATCATGCAGCCGACTCTGACCGACCGTGACCGAGACATCGTCCAGAACTGGATCCGCGCCGAGGGGCTGGGTGAGCACGTCACCGCCGTCGAGCCACTGACCGGCGGCACTCAGAACATCGTGGTGCGACTGCACATCGACGGTCGCCCCGTGGTATTGCGCCGCCCGCCCCTGCATCCGCGGCCGACCAGTGACAAGACCATGCTGCGCGAGATCGCCGTACTGCGGACCTTGGCCGGAACCGCGGTGCCGCATCCCGCTTTCATCGCCGGTTGCGAGGATCCGTCGGTGCTGGGTGTCGTCTTCTATCTGATGGCCGAGGTCGACGGCTTCAACCCCGGCGAGGAACTCTCGCCGGCCTACGCCGCCGACGCCGGTCTGCGACACGACGTCGGCCTGTCGTACGCGGGAAGCCTGGCACAGCTGGGCAATGTCGCCTGGGACGGCAGCCCGCTGGCGGCCATCCGCAAGCCGGGATCGTTTGTGGCGCGGCAGGTTCCGCAGTTCGTCGGGTTGTTGCAGAGCTACCGCCACGAGCACTACGACCCCGAATCGCTCGACGGTGTCGAGCAGCTGGCGACCTGGCTGACCGACAACCGGCCACCCGATGGCGAGCCCGGCATCATGCACGGCGACTGTCACCTCAACAACGTCATGCTGCGCCACGACCGGCCGGAGCTCGCGGCGTTCGTCGACTGGGAGATGTGCACCGTCGGCGATCCGCTGCTGGATCTGGGCTGGATGCTGGTGTGCTGGCCGACCGCGCCCAATGCCATCGTCGTCGGCGCCGCGCTGGCGGAGGCCGGTGGCCTGGCCGGTCGGGACGAACTGCTGGACGCCTACCTCGCCGCGGGCGGCCGCCGCACCGAGCACCTGGACTGGTACATCGCGATGGCGTGCTTCAAATTGGGCATCGTGATCGAGGGCACCTGGTCGCGGTTCCTGGCGGGCCTGGCCGACCGCAAGGCGGGGGAGAAGCTGCATGCCTCGGCCACCGAGCTGATTCACCTGGGTGTCCGGGTTGCCAAGGGCGACAACCCGTTCGCCTACCGGTAGGCGTCGTAGCCCAGCTTGACGGCCAGCGCCAGGCCGGCCAGCGCGATGGCCAGCCGCAGCGGCGTCGCCGGTGCGTGGCGGACGACGACAGGACCGAGTCGCGAACCCACCAGGCACCCGATGCCCAGTGGCACCACGGCAATCCAGTTCACCGGCGCCAGCGCGATGAAGCCCACGGCGGCAACACCATTGGCCACACCGAGGATGACGTTCTTCGCGGCGTTGGCGTGGGCCATCGACTCGCTGCCGCTGTGCAGCAGCAGTGCGAGCAGTACCACGCCGGCGGCAGCGCCGAAATAGCCGCCGTACAAGCAGATTGCGAAGATCGCGGCGGTGATGAGCATCGAACGCCAGCGGCCGGGCTCGTCGTCCGCGCCGCGGCGTTGGGGGATGGCGATGGTGACCGAGGACAGCCCGAGCAGTATCGGGACCACCACCTCGAATCCCTCGGCGGGAAGCGCCAGCAGCAGTGCGGCCCCGACCGCGCCGCCGAGGGCGGCGGCCGGCAGCATCCGGCGTAACCATGGACCCATGCCCTCGAGTTCGGGAAGCGAACCCCACACCGATCCGATGGTGTTGAAGGTCAACGCCACGGTGTTGGTCACGTTCGCCGCCACGGGCGGCAGCCCGGCCATCAGAAGCGCCGGGTACGTCGCGACGGAGGCCAACCCGGCGATACTCCCGGTCAGGCCGCCTATGACACCGGCGACGAGCAGAAGTGACGCGTGCTGCCAGCTCATCGCGGCAAACCCTACAACCTCGCGATTTGTGCACGAAAATCCGCGTTGACCGCGGAAAAGCGTGCACGAAACGCGGAGGTAACTGTCGTCCGATAGAAACATGGCATGTCCTCGGCTGATGTTGGTGTCGACGCCACCCTCGCCGCGATCCACGCGGCCGGCGGCGAGGACGCGCTGCGGTCGGGAATCGAACTGGGCCTGCACGCGGTCCGGGCCGCGGCGCGCGCATCTGCGCCGGCCGCTGAGATCGCGGCCGCGTGGTCGCAGGTGCTCCGGTCCGGCGTTGCCGCGGCTGTCCGGCTGACGCCCGGCCCGTCCTGCTCGTGGTTCGTCTCTGGCAGCGTCGCGCGGGGCGAGGCGGTGGCAGGGTCCGACGTCGAGACCCTGGTCGTGCTGGCGGACGATGCCGCGCGCGACGACGCGCTGGCAGCGGCAGCGCAGGTGCATGCCGTGCTGGAACGGTGCGGGGTGCGCGCCGACGCCAACGGGGTGCTGGCCAGCCGGCCGCGGTTCTGCCGGACGGCGGGCGCCTGGTCCGACGGCATCGCGCACTGGACGTCCGACCCGCGGGAGGACCGCGGCGTGGTGATGACCGGAGTACTGGCCGACTCCCGTGCCGTCCATGGAGCCGACGACGGGGTGACCGAGGACCTCCTGCGCGCGCAGGTGGTGCGCGCCGCCGTCGACCACTATCCGGCCCGTCAGTACCTGCTGCAGGACGCCACGACGTTCCGCGCGTCGTTTCCGTCCCGGCTGCGCATGCTGGCCAGTCAGTCCGACACCGTCGACCTGAAGCCGACGGTCATCGATCCGCTGGTGAAGATCGCGCGGTGGGCCGGGGTGTCGGCAGGTGCCACCACGCTGTCGACGCCGAGCCGGCTCGATGCGGCGCAGGCGGCGAATGTGCTTGATGCCGATGATGTTTCGGTGCTGCAGGACTGCTTCGCCGCCATGGTGAGATTCCGGTGGACGTCCCGTGCGGGTAGCGATCAGGTGGTGCTGTCCGAACTGCCGCCGCAGGAGCGGGCCATGCTGCGCAGCGTCGCCCGTGAGGTGGCCGGCATCAGCCGCAAGCTGACGTACCTCGCCTCGACGTCGGCGTTCCGCTGATGGAGACGAGCTTGCTGGCCCACCACGCGGTGCAGCAGACCCTGGCCGCCCAGCGCATCGAAGGCTGGGAACCCCAGCCCGCCCACATCGTCGAGTTGGGTGCGCTGGCTTCCGGTGCCGTCGAATTCGACGATTACCTGGCACGGTGCCGTGCGCAGTATCCGCCGACGCTCGAAAAGCGCCGCCGGTTCCTCCGGCGCCGGGCGCCGTACCTGATCCCCGGAACATCGGTGCTGCGCAACAACTTCGGCATTCACCACGGACCGGACCTGGCAGCCGTGGAATTCCAGGTGACGGCGGGCCGCATGGTGCTGTGGCACTGTCGGCAATCCGCGACCGAGACGGAGATCGACGTCCGAGCCATGCACCGCGAGCTGTTCGGTGACGTGTACGAGTGGGCGGGGGAGCTGCGCACCGTCGACATCCGCCGCGGTGACTCGGCGTTCACCTGGCAGGTCGACGTCGCCGCCGGGTTGGCCGAAATCGAGCTCGCGGCAACGGCATTGGCGGACGTCGGCGCCGAGTTCGGCAACCCGAGGCTGGCGTGGGAACTGTCCCGGATCTACGCCCGGTACAACCAGATTCACCCGTTCCGGGAAGGCAACGGACGCACCGGGATGCTGCTGCTGCACGCGCTCGCCGGCCGGTGCGGCCGGCAACTGGACTTCACCGGTGTCAGCCGTGCCGCCTGGTATGCAGCGGCGCGGGACAGCATGCCGCTGCACCGCGACGGGCGCCTCAGCCACCGGCCGTTCCTGTGGCTGCTCAACCCGGCGGTGAAATCGTCTTGACCCGAGGCGCGGTCGCGGACTAACCTCGGCGACCATGCTTCACATGCTCGTAGTAGCCAGTACCCACAGCGGGGTCTGATCCTGACCGACCCCTCGCTGTGGGTCGGACGCTACTACCTGTCGGTCACTTCTTTCGAGCAGAAAAGACCGACGCATGTTCACCTCCACCGCCATCTCCACCACGTCGCGTTTCGCGGATCTTTTTGACCGCCCGGTGCCCCGTGACGTGCGCGAACACGCCGAAACCATGTGTCACGACACCTTCGTCGACCACTACGGCCACCAAGGTGGCCCGGTCCGTCTGGGCAGTTGGGGCGCCGCGGGCGACGACGACCTTCGTCGCGGCATCACCGCTCCGCGCCGGTACCGCGCCAGCATCGCCGTCGGCGACCGCATCGCGACCTCTACGGCCGCCGCGACCGGCCCCGTCGCAGCCCTGACCGCGATGCTGCACGAGCGCGGCATGGCCGTCGAGATGATCAAGTTCCATCAACTGCCCGCCGTCGGCGGCGGCATCGCGACCTTCATCCACGGCAGCGACGGCGTGCGCTCGGAGTGGGCCATGGGCTGGGCGCGCGACCCGGTCCAGTCGGCGCTGCGGGCGATGATCGCGTGCGCGAACCGGCTGCACGCCTAGTCCCGTTCGGCAGAAGTATCAGCGCAACGGCCGCAACACGATCGGCATGCCGTCCACCGGCACGGCCATGCCGCCGTAGTCGTACCACGGCTCGTAGCCGGGGTGGGTCAGCTCCAGGCGGTACTGGCGCAGCAGCCGGTGCATCACGGTCTTGATCTCCAGCTGCCCGAAGACCATGCCGATGCACTTGTGTGCGCCACCGCCGAACGGGGCGAAGGCGTAGCGATGCGCCTTGTGCTCGCTGCGCGGCTCGGCGAACCGTTCGGGGTCGAACCGCATGGGGTCGGTCCACAGCTCGGACAGGCGGTGGTTCATGCCGGGCCACGTGACGACGTCGGTTCCCGCCGGGATGTAGTAGCCGAGCAGTTCGGTGTCCCGGACGGCACGGCGGAAGTTGAAGCCCAGCGGCGTCTGCAACCGCAGCGACTCGTTGATCACCAGGTCGTAGGTTTCCAGCTTCTCCAGTGACTCGATGTCGAGCGGCGCGTCACCGATGCGCTCGGATTCCTCGCGGAGTTTGTCCTGCCACTGCGGGTTGGCCGCCAGGTGGTAGGCCATGGTCGTCAGCGTCGAGGTCGTGGTGTCGTGCGCGGCCATCATCAGGAAGATCATGTGCGCGACGATCTGGTCGTCGGTGAAGGTCTGACCGTCTTCGTCCTGCGCATGACACAGCACGCTGAACATGTCGGTGCCCTCGGAGCGGCGCTTCTCGGCGATGGAGCTCGAGAAGTAGTCCTCGAGCGTCTTGCGGGCCTGCACGCCGCGCCACCAGGCGAAGGGGCGCACCGGCTTCCGGATGATGGCGTTGCCGGCGCGGGTCGTGGTGGTGAAGGCCTGGTTGATGGTGGTGACGAGCTTGTGGTCGGTCCCCGCGGGGTGTCCCATGAACACCTCGGACGCGATGTCGAGCGTCAGCTCCTTGACCGCCGGGTGGAACAGGAATCGGGGATCGTTGGCCACCCAGTCGTTGGCCAGCACTTTGGTCGCCACGGAATCGATGTGCGAGACGTAGCCCGTCAGCCGTGAGCGGGTGAACGCCTCCTGCATGATCCGGCGGTGGAACATGTGCTCGTCGAAGTCGAGCAGCATGAGGCCGCCCTCGAAGAACGGACCGATCACCGGATCCCACGCGCGCTGCGAGAAGTCCTTGTTGCGGTTGGAGAACACGGCCTGCGTCGCGTCCGGCCCCAGCGCCATGACGGCCGGCAGCGCCGGCGTCTGCGCGTAGTACAGCGGCCCGTGCTTGCGGTAGATGTCCAGGACGTAGTCGGGCCCGCCCCGGAACACCTCGATCAGGTGTCCGATGACCGGCAGCCCGGAGTCGCCCATGATCGGCTTCAGGCCGCTGCCTGCGGGCGGCTCGGCGAGCTTGAACTGATCCCAGTCGGTGGCCAGCAGCCGCTTCTCGATGACGCCCATGCCCGGCACCGTGACGGGTGTCGGCTTGAGGCGCCGCATGGCCTGATCGAGGAGGTAGTTCGGGGTGCTGATGGTCGCCATCCAGGGATTCCTGTCTGCTCTTGATGCTCTTTTGTGGTGAAAGTCACCACCTGTTGTCATCTTGGCTGCCATACTTGACGCGTGTCAAGTTTGAATTGGCGTGTCGGCGATGACATCGTGAGCGCCATGAGTGCTGAAGTCGAGACGGCCGACAAGGGCCGTAGTCGCGGCGACAAGCAACGCGACGCCATCATCGAGGCGGTTCGCGAACTGCTGGAGGAGCGGCCGTTCGCCGATCTGTCGGTCAGCACCATCAGTGCCCGCGCCGGTGTGGCGCGGTCCGGCTTCTACTTCTACTTCGACTCGAAGTACTCCGTGCTGGCCCGGATCGTGTCCGAGGCGATGGAGGAACTGGACGAGCTCACCCACAACTTCGCGCCGCGCGAACCGGACGAGACGCCGGCATCCTTCGCCAAGCGCATGGTCGGTAGCGCGGCGGCGGTCTACGCCATCAACGACCCGATCATGGCGGCGTGCACCGCAGCCCAGAACACCGACGCCGAAATCCGCGACCTGATGGCCGACTTCGAGGACGGCGTCATCGACAAGATCGTCGGACTCATCGAGCAGGACGCCGGTCGGCGCCCGATTTCCGACGACTTGCCGGCGTTGGTTCGCACCTTGGTCTCGACCACGGCCTACACGCTGTCGCGAGACAGCGCGTTCATCGGACGGGGCGGCGACCCGCAGCGCGCCGTCGACATCGTGGAACGACTGTGGCTCAGCGCCTTGTGGGGTGGCGGCCAGGTCTCTGTCTGAAAGACGGGGCCTGTGTAGGGTCGGGCCATGACGCGGTGGAGCGGCTACGCAGGCAAGCGGTGTTTCGTGACGGGGGCGGCCAGCGGCATCGGCCGGGCGACCGCGCTCAAGCTGGCCCAGCAGGGCGCGGTCCTCTATCTGACCGATCGTGACGCCGCCGGGCTGGAACAGACCGTCGCCGACGCCAGGGCACTCGGCGGGGAGGTGGCCGAACACCGCGCGCTGGACATCTCCGACTACGACGCCGTCGCGGCTTTCGCCACCGACATCCACAGCCGGCACGAGGCCATGGATGTGGTGCTCAACATCGCCGGGATCTCGGCCTGGGGCACCGTCAGCACCCTGACCCATCAGCACTGGCGCTCGATGGTCGACGTCAACCTGATGGGGCCCATCCACGTCATCGAGACCATGGTCCCGCCCATGGTGGCCGCCGGCCGCGGTGGTCGGCTGGCCAATGTCTCGTCGGCCGCGGGCATCGTCGCGCTGCCGTGGCATGCCGCCTACAGTGCCAGCAAGTACGGCCTGCGCGGGGTCAGCGAGGTGCTGCGCTTCGACCTGGCACGGCATCGCATCGGGGTGTCGGTCGTGGTGCCGGGCGCGGTGAAAACGCCTCTGGTGCAGACGGTTCAGATCGCGGGCGTGGATCGCGACGATCCGCAGGTGCAGCGCTGGGTGGCCAGGTTCGCCGGACACGCGGTGTCGCCCGAACAGGCTGCGGACAAGCTGCTGTCCGGGGTGGCCAAGAACCGGTTCATGATCTACACGTCACCCGACATCCGGGCCCTGTACCTGTTCAAGCGGCTGGCGTGGTGGCCCTACAGCGTGTCGATGCGTCAGGTGAACGTGTTGTTCACGCGCGCCTTGCGGCCGAAGCGAGGCTGAACCCCAAAACTGCTGAGCTTCAGCGCTTTCCCCAGTCCCACGGCGGCGCGGTGAGCATGGTCTGGCCGTCGATCTGGGTTTCGCCCCACTGCTTGACCAGTTCGACTTCGCTCGCGTCGCACGCGGCCAGCCGCTCGCGCAGCCGTGCCGAGTGCGTGACGACGACGACCTGCGTCTTGCGTGCGGCAGCGGCGATCATGTCCGCGAGCGGGCCCACCAGGTCGGGATGCAGGGACGTCTCCGGCTCGTTGAGCACCATGAGCGCGGGCGGTTGCGGCGTCAGCAGGGCGGCGCCCCAGAGCAGGAATCGCAGTGTGCCGTCGGACAATTCGGCCGAGCGTAGCGGCCGGAGCATGCCGCGTTGGTGCAGCTGCAGTTCGAACAACCCGCCGTCGGCGCTCACCGATATCTCGGCGCCGTCGAATGCATCGGCGACCGCGCGCGGCAGATCGTCGAACCCGGCTTCGAGGATGGTCTGCACGGCGGCGGCCAGGTCGTTGCCGTCGTTGCTCAGCACCGGGGTGCGGGTGCCCACCTGGCGGCGGCGGGCCGGGGCGTCCCGGTCGACGCGGAAGCCGTCGTAGAAACGCCAGTCGCGCAATCGGTCCCGGACCGCGGCCAGTTCGGGCAGCGCTTCGGGGTTCGCGTACTCCGCGAGGACGCTGCGGTAGCTGGGCAGGGCGCGGGTCAGTTCGTCGAAACCGCGGCCCGAGTCGGATGCCACCTCGGCGTAGGTCCGGGTGCGACGGACCAGGGCGCTGCTGGGCCGGGGAGTAGGCCCGGCGAACACGGTCTCGCGTTTGATCTCGGGGTCCTGGCCGAACATCGAGTTGTGTCCGGGGTCCTGCGGCAGGCCGAGGTCGATGAAATAGCCGAAATCGGTTGCCGCGAAGCCGAGTTCGAGCGATACGGGCCGGGTCCGGCTGGTGCCCTCGGTGGTACCCGTCCGGCGCGCGCCGCTGGTGTTCTCCGGCCCGGCCCACAGCACCGACTGCAACCCGTCGTTCCGTAAATTGTCGGTGTGTTGTGGCAGGTTGTGTTGCTGTGAGGCGACACGACGACAGTCCGCGTTGGAGGTTCTGTTGGGCGCACCCGCCTAAACGATCTGGCCCGCTTCGCTCCGAGCTGCTGGCTGACTACCCGGACATAGCCGAGCGAGAGGCCAAACTCGGCATCCACCCGTACCAGCCGTTCCTTCTCATGGCCGATGGTCGGCCGGACATAGATGTCTTGGAATTCTTCAGGTCGGCCGCGTTCCAATCACTGTCAGCGGGATCGCAGGAGTCATATGCCCAAGACATCCAACTGTTTCTGTCGTTCCTCTCGGTCCAGGGCATCGACTGGCGAACGGCGACGTTCGAGCATCTGGCTGACTACGAGTACTGGCGCCGGCGTGACCAGCAAAACCCGGATCGTATTGGTGCAGCCAAGTTTTCACGTGAGCTGGCAGCGTTAAAGAAATTCTACGACTGGCAGCAGTGGCGCGGCACCGTGACGAGTTCGCTTGTGGCCCTGCGTAAATCGAGCTCAACCAGCGACTCGACTGAAGTGACCTTGCGGCCGAAAGCGGTCCGCTCAGTCCAGTTGAAGTGGCTCACACCCCGCGCGTACAGACGTTGGCGCGATGTCGGACTCGGCGGCTATCGCGGTGACGGGCGACGCGACCCGACCTGGCGAGGACGAAACGACGGTCGCAACCTGGCATTCGCCGAAGCGCTATGGTCAAGCGGGCTCCGCCTGCGCGAAGGTGGAACCCTGGTCCTCGGCGAGCTTCCCAGCGTCGACCAGCCGGTGCGCTACGCCAAAGCCAGGGTAGGCCAGGCGGTCGCCAAAGGCCGCGGCCGCGACTTCTGGATCAGTGCTACAGCGCTGAAAAGCATTGATAACTATGTGATTTCAACCCGAGCGGCGGCAGTTCACCGAGCCCAGACGGAAGGCCGCTACGACGCACTGACCGACATCAAGATCGTCGACCGGGTGGACAAGAACCGCCGCGTCCACTTCACCACCCGGACCGGAACCACAGGATCGGTCCCGCTGGACAGCCTCGACTGGCGGGATCGACTCAACTTCTACACCAACGCCGATCGCGGGCTCGAGCCCTGGATGCTCTGGCTCTCTGAAGCCGGGCTGCCACTGCCGTACCGCACATGGGAGGCCATCTTCGCCATGGCGAACGAGCGGTGTCGGACCCTTGGGGTAGACATCCATTGTCACCCGCACATGCTGCGCCATTCGTTCGCCTTGAGGATGTTGGTCACGCTGATCTACGCACACGAACGCAAGATGGGAATCACTCCTGCCGAGCGGCGCGAATATCGCCTAATCTTTGGTGACCCTTGGGTTTTGGTGCAGACATTACTCGGCCACGCAAATCTTGAAACAACCCGCGACTGCTATCTCGAACCGGTGTCCGGCCTGCAAGTGGACCTATTCCTCAACGACGAAACGGCCGAGGACGCCTCGATCACCGACTTCATCACCCACATCGCAGCGACGGCTTCCGGCATCGTCGACGCCGAGGAGCTCTGACAAGTGGCGCCACGCAGACCGGCAACACTACCTGCCAGCAGCTACTCCCGGCCCGCCCTGACCGACCCCGAGCTTCGGCAATTCAGCTTCACCGACGAGGCGGGCCGCACCAGGACATTCTCGTTCGAGAACGTCGACGGACCCGAGGGACTGATCGGCGATCTCGTCACCGCTCTGGCTGGCGGTGCTCAGCCGGGTGGGCGCTGGCGCACGATGGCGACCGTCGATGCGGCGGTGCGTGCCGCACGGCAGCTGGTGGCGTATCTGCAGACCGAGTTCCCCGAGGTTGGCTCGACGGCCGATATCGGCCCGGAGGTGTGGTGGGCGTGGCGCACCGCGAAAGAAAGCCAGGCACGGTGGCCGGGGCAGGTGAATGTTGTGCGCGCCCTGCTGTCGGAGTCGCCGCGACTTCCGGAGACCACGCGGAAGGCGATGCGGGCCAAAGCGGCCAAGCCTCGGAATCGCCTGCCGGAGAACGATTCTTACAGCCGTGACGAGTTCGACCGGATCCGCAGTGCCGCCAAACGCGAAGTGCGCCACGCCTTGCGCCGAATCCAGACCAACACCGAGAGTCTCCAACGGTTCCGCGAGGTTGGCGACGCCGGCGACGGCATCGTATTCAACGTCGCTGGGGTCCAGTGGGGCACCGGATCGCTGCTGGAGTACCTGTCGCTCAACGGAGAACTTCCATCCCCGTATCTTGCGTATCGGGCAGCGCACAAGGGGTGCTTCGACCTGACCGGTGTGCAGACTCCAGCACAGGCGCTGTTTCCCTCGATTCGGGAAATCTATTGCCTGATGATCCTTCTCGTATGTGAACGCGGCTTCAACATCTCGGTCATGAACAACCTGACAGCCACCTCGTTCAGAGCGTCGGACTCGGCCGACGAATCGCCGGTCTATACCGTCAACACCGACAAACCACGCAGAGGCGCGAAGCGCTACAGCGCCGAAATCCTCGCCGGCGAGGCCGGGAAGCTGTGGGAGACCGCCGTCGCCTTGACCGAGCCCTGCCGCGCAACACTCGCCGCACTGGGGACCCCGTCGGAAAAGTTACTCATCGCCCGCCGGTACAAGAACTTCCCCACCGTCGGACTATTCCGGCAGGAATGGTTAACGTCTGGCTTCGGCGATGACAACGTGCGCGTTGGCGACCTCCTCGCCGAAGACGGAACGCCGCAGCGGGTGAGCCTTCGACGGCTGCGGCTCTCCGAACAAGTGCTCAACCAACACGCACGGCAAAACAGCGAAGCCGTCAGCGAAGACACCTACCGGACCCCAGACCCGGTCACCGCAGAACGAGCGGCCGAAACGATCACCGACGGGCAGAGCGACGCCGTCGCCCACGCCAAGGCCACAGTCACGATCCGCTCGTTGACTATCGCCGAAGTGACCGCAGCCTGCACCGACCCCGATACAACCGCAATGAAACTCGGTATCCCCGTGCCGACACTGAAGTTGCTGCTGGCCGGAACCCTCGACACCGCCGCGACGGCGTGCACCGACTTTCTGAACAGCCCGTACGCCACCACAGCGGGCGAGCCTTGCCCGGCCTCATTCTTCGCCTGCTTTACCTGTACAAACGCCGTCGTCACCCCCGAGCATCTCCCGCGACTCGTGACGCTCCTCGATGCGCTGGACAATGTCGCCACTCTCGTTGCGCCAGCTCGATGGGAGGCCGACTACCAGGACCACTACGTGCGGCTGCAAGCGATCCTCGACGGGCACGCAACCACAGCCGAGATCGACGATGCTCGTCGCCACGTCACTGACAGTGACCGCGAAATCGTCACTGCGCTCATCGGAAGGAACCTGGACGCGTGAGCACCGCCGCACCCAACCTCTGGACACAGCTGGCGGGCATCATCGAACTCGCCGACGGCGATCCTGTCATCGCCGACCTCGACCGCGTTCCCGAAGCGCAGCGAGGAAGCCTTTGCACCGTTGGCGACAACCGCTGGGAACTCTCATCTCTGGTGCAGAAGCCCACGGTGACGGGACCCTCGAGCATCGTCTTTGACACCTTCCCACCACGTTATGTTGCGACAGCGAAGCGGTTGATCTGGGCGAGCATCAACAATCCGACACCGCTGGAGGACCTGAATCGCGCTGCCGCGGCACGCAGCCAGCTCGCACCCTCAACGGTATGCACCTTCGCGCAGATGCTGCGGAGATGGATGACATGGCTGGCAGACAACGACATTCACGAATTCTCGGCAGTCACCGAAGACACCTTCACCACATACGTCGACCACGTCAAACGATACGTTGGCTCACGAGACAACGTGGCGAACCTGCTGTTCGCCGTCACCCGCGCCTGGCTCTACGCCCCCTACCTTCCGGAGGCCGACCGGCTACCGCGCCCACCCTGGGAGAACGGCGAAATCGGGCGGACATCAATTATCGGCCCGGCGAGCAGTTCCGGTGAGAATAAAACAACCCCTGTACATCCCCAGACGATGGCCAGCCTCCTCGTCTGGGCACTGCGCTTCGTCATTGACTTCAGCGATGACATCCTCGCGGCGAAGGCACTCAAAGCAACACCTCCCGATGTCCCACCGAGTCTCCAGGCCCTGACGCCTTCCCAACGGTTCCGCGCGTATGCCGACAAGCGGCGTCAGGAGTCACAAACGGCGCCCGGGTGGGTCGCGCCCAGCCGGCCCCGCAAGCGTTCTTTGGCAAACGGATTTATCGGCTGGCAGCTCGGACTGTCACCCGAAGAAATCAAGTCGATCGGCTCCCAGTGCCTATCAGGCCTGAGCCCGACCGATGAGACGCACATGCCTATGCCCATTACAGGCTCCGTCGATGGAAAAGGCTGGACACCGGCGATCAACTTCTACGAGGTCGAGGAGCTGTGCCGCCACCTAGCGACCTCTGCGTTGGTTATTGTGGCCTACCTGACTGGGATGCGCGGCGAGGAGTGCCGAGCGTTGGAACACGGCTGCTGCCGAATCCTCACCGACCCCATAACAGGTCAACTTCAGTACCGCATTCACGGCAGAACCTTCAAAGGCGCACTGGATAAGTCGGGCAACACCATTCCCGCCGGCCTCGAGCGGGAACAGCCCTGGCTGGCAATCGCGCCCGTGGCGAAAGCCATCGCTGTGATGGAAGAGCTGAACCCCACGACCCAACTCCTGTTCCCGATCGACGCCTTTTCGCAATGGCCCTGCGGTGTCAACGAAGGCAAGGCCGTCCACACCAGCATGCTCAGCGACCGCATCCAAAACTTGATCGACTGGTGCAACCACGCTGCCGTGCGCCTCGACCGTCCCCACGAAGTGATCCCCGCCGACCCCGAGGACGCCGTGACCGTCAAGCGATTCAGACGAACCCTGGCATGGTTCATCTACCGCAAACCCGGCGGCCGCGTCGCCCTCGGGGTGCAATACGGACACCTACGCGGATACACCACCGACGGCTACGGATCACGCGTCGCCAGCGGCCTCAGGGACGTCTTCCCCATGGAAGAAGCACTCGCCCGAGCCGACTACCTCGAAGACGCCCACCAACGCCTCGAAGACGGTGAGCACGTCAGTGGCCCCGCCGCAGGCCGATACACCCAAGCCATCCATCTATTCGACCGGCAGTTCCGCGGCCGATACATGAGCAACAAACAGGCAGCCGCCCTACGCGCCAACCCCCAGCTGCGCATCTACGACAACCCGCAGCAGTTCGTCACCTGCTGCTACGACCAATCCAAAGCCCTGTGCCACCCAGACAGAGGAACCACGACCAAATACCTGCAATCACCCGACGTCTCACACTGCCAACCCGGCTGCGGCAACATCGCCCGCACCGACCAGAACATCGCCAACATCACCGAATCTATCGCTCGGTATCAGGACGAGATCGCCTCTCCCACAACGCCAATGCCGCTGCGGAACCGGCTCGAACAACGCGTGTCCGCGCTCCAAGCCATCGTCGATCAGCACGCGGGCACCGGGAAACCATGACGACCAGCCAAACCGATGAACATGTACGTCGCACGATCCGCGACGCCATGGACCGACTCATCGACGGCAAACCGCTGCACTCCGACGGCAAGCTCACCATCAAATCCCTCGCAGAGGAGGCCCGCGTCAAACGCTGGCTGCTCACCCACCGGCACACCGACCCGCAAGACGAATTCCGCGGCCGAATCGATGGCACAGACACGGAGCCGCCGATCCTGATGGCACTCCGCGACGAGAATGCCGATGCCAAGGAGCGCATCAAGAAGCTCACCGCCGACGTCACCGCACTCACCGCCACAATTCATCAACTCGAACGCATCATCCAGGTGTTGGCTCTGGAAAACGAGCAACTCCGGTCGGGCGCATCCGACGTCCGTAACGTCGTGCCGATGCGAATGGGCGACGGCCCGTAAGCACAGTCGCGTACGTCGGCCATGCTTACCGGCCTGGGTCGGAGCCCGCCGATAGGATTCCTCCCACAGACATGCCCCGCTGCCAGCGGTGCACGCCGGACTGAGCAGGGGAGAGTATGACGACGGCCGCGCATCGGACTTCGAGCCTCAACGCAGCCAAGGCAGGGAAGAACGACGAGTTCTATACCCAGTGGGTCGACATCGAGCGTGAGATGAACGCCTACCTTGAGTTCGACCCCGACGTCTTCAGAGACAAGATCGTCCTGTTGCCGTGCGACGACCCGGAATGGAGCAACTTCACCAAATTCTTCGCCCTCCACTTCGTCGATTTCGGCCTCAAGAAGCTGATCTCCACGTCCTATGCTCCTGACTGCAACCCGGCGCTGTTCTCGTACGAGCCCACACTCTTCGAGCTGGGCGACCCGAAGTTCGACGCGGCGAAGACTCACACCAACGGCAAGAAGTTCGTCCTCGAGCCCAAGGACATCAACGGCGACGGAAAGGTCGACATCGACGACCTCCAGTGGGAGTACCTCGATGGCGACGGAGACTTCCGCAGCGCCGAGGTGACGGCTCTGCGCGACGAGGCCGACATCGTCATCACCAACCCACCGTTCAGCCTGTTCCGCGAGTTCATGTCCTGGCTACACGATGGGGGCGTGAAGTTCTCGGTGATTGGCAACATGAACGCCGTCACGTACAACCAGGTGTTCCGCTCGGTCCAGGCGAACGAGATGTGGTACGGCTCAAGCATCAACAGCGGCGACCGCGAGTTCGGCATCCCGGACGACTACCCCATGACGGCCGTGGGCACCCGAGTCGATGAGAACGGCAAGAAGTACGTGCGCATCAAGGGCGTGCGCTGGTTCACGAACCTCGACCACGGACGCCGGCACGAGCCGCTGCAGTTGATGACGATGGATGACAACATCAGGTACTCCAAGCACAAGGACGTGCGCGGAACCGAGTACCAGAAGTACGACACCTTCGATGCCATCGAGGTTCCGTACACCGACGCGATCCCGAGCGACTACGACGGATTGATGGGTGTGCCGATCACCTTCCTCGACAAGTACAACCCCGACCAGTTCGAGATCCTCTTCAACGCCGAAGATATGGAGAAGACGGAGGAGTTCGGTGTCGAGCCGCTCGGGCAGAAGCGCGTCGATGACTACTACGCGGCAGGCGGCACGGCCAGCAACAGCAAGGGACGCCGGAAGCTGTTCCTCTACCACCCCAAGCCTCATGTGCCCTTCAAGCGCATCATCATCCGGCGGAAACACGCCCTATGAAGACCGAGCTGAAGCACTACACGGTCGAGGACATCCTTGAGGGCTTCGTCTACAACGAGCTCGAAGGCAAGGGCCTGTTCGGGCTCGACGGCAAGCTCGTCATCCAGCCGGAGTACCAGCGCAACTACATCTACAACGACGGCAAGCGCGACGTCGCGGTCATCGACTCGCTGCTCAAGGGGTACCCGCTCGGACTCATCTACTTCAACGTGGAGGGGGCCACGCTTGAGGTCCTCGACGGCCAGCAGCGAATCACCAGCGTCGGCCGATTCGTCACCGGCAAGTTCGCCATCAAGGTCGACGGCAAGGAGCAGACGTTCTCGTCGCTGCCGGTCAACCTCCAGCGCACGATCCTCGACACGAAGCTCGACATCTACGAGTGCGACGGCACCGAGGACGAGATCAAGGCCTGGTTCCAGACGATCAACATCGCCGGCGTTCCGCTGAACAAGCAGGAGCTGCTCAACTCGATCTACTCCGGCCCGTTCATCACCAAGGCCAAGGCGGAGTACAGCAACTCGAACAACGCGAACATGCAGAAGTGGCAGTCGTACGTCAATGGCGACCCGAAGCGGCAACAGGTGCTCGCGGAGGCACTGGACTGGGTCGCCTCCTCGCAGGATCTGAGCATCGACGCCTATCTCGCCCAGCATCGTCAGGACACCGACATCGCCCAGCTGAAAACCTACTTCACCTCGGTCATCGACTGGGTCGCCGGCGTCTTCATCCGGCCTCCGGACAAGGAGATGCGCGGTCTTGAGTGGGGGCGGCTCTACGAGGCGCATCACGGGACGTCCTACAGCGCGGCGAAGATCGAGGCCCGCGTCAATGAGCTGCGCGGTGACCCGGCGGTGCACAGCAGCAAGGGGATATACGAGTACCTGCTCGGTGGTGAGAAGAAGCCGCAACTGCTTGACATTCGCCTGTTCGAGGCCAAGGACAAGCGTGTGGCCTACGAGCAGCAGACGACGAAGGCCAAGGCCGACGGCGCGTCGAACTGCCCGCTGTGTGCGATCGGCGGGGACAGCAACAAGGACCGGATCTACAAGCTGAACGAGATGGACGCCGACCACGTGACCGCCTGGTCCAAGGGCGGCTCGACGAACCTGTCGAACCTGACCATGCTCTGCGTGCCCCACAACCGCGCCAAGGGCAACAGGTAGCGCTCACCAAAAGGACCAGGAGGCAACGATGCCGAGGGGTGACAGCCTGCCGACCGTGTGGAAACGGCCCCCGCACACCCAGGCGAAGCACGACATCCTGACGCGATACCTCGGCGCGTGGTTCGGCATCTTCGGGACGAGCAGGTACCACCAACGGGTCAACGTGCTGGACGGCTTCGCAGGCCCGGGCCGCTACGACGACAACGAGCCCGGCTCGCCGGTCCTGACCCTCAACACCCTGCTGGACCACCGGTCGTTCGCCGCTTTCGGTGACACCACGTTCAACTTCATCTTCAACGAATGGGACGACGAGAGGTTCGCGTCGCTGCAGGAGGTTCTGGCCGGCGTCAAGGCGAGCCGCACCCCGTGGCCGACGAACGTGCGCATCCACGAGCGCCACCTGAATTTCCAGGAATTGGCCCGTGAGCTGCTGGACTCCATCCCCGCGGGGAAGCAACTGGCACCGACGTTCGCGTTCGTAGACCCGTTCGGCTACAAGGACGTCCCGATGGCCCTGATCCGGGATCTGGTCAGCCACCAGTCGTGCGAGCTGTTCATCTACTTCGACTTCAACAGCGTCAACCGGTTCGCGAACGCCGGCATCGTCGACCCGCACTTCACGGCGCTCTTCGGCTGCGACGACTACAAGGACGCTCCCACCGACGCCGGCCGCGGGCAATTCATCCACGACCTGTACGAGCGGCAGCTGCGCCAGGAGTGCGACTTCGCCCACATCTGCAGCTTCGAGATGGTCAACAAGAGCGGTCACACCGGCAGCTACCTCTTCTTCTGCACGCGCGACGACCAGGCCTACGACAGGATGAAGGAGGCGATGTGGAAGCTCGCCCCCGGAGGCAACTACAAGTTCGACGACCGTCTCGCCGGCCAACCGGTTCTCTTCGAGGATGAGGCCAACACCGGACCGCTCCAGGACGAACTCGCGCAGCACTTCGGTGGCCGCACCGTTTCCGTGCAGGAAGTGATCCAGTACGTCGTCACGAAGACGCCGTTCCACAGCGGTCAGGTGAAGGTCAAGACCCTCAAGCCGATGCAGGCCGCCGGGCGCATCTCGTCGCCCAACCAGAAGAGGAAAGGCACCTTCCCGGACGGGACCCTCATCGAGTTCCCGGCCGCGCCCGAGTGAGCGCACCTAACCCGTTGCGGCAGTAGGCATTTCGTCCCACAGCTGGCCGTCAAGCTCGCGGCCGGCTGCCTTCGGGGTGCGGCCGCCCCACTGTTTGAAGAAGAACGGCACACCCTCGTCGCGGCAAGCGTCACGGATCCCGCGAGCCCACGATAGTTCCATCGGCCGGTATCGGGGGCCGGACTCGCCGCCGGCGATCACCCAGCCGATGCCGGTGAGGTCGATGCTGTCGAGCGGCCCAAGCAGCGGCTCGCAGGAGAGGAAACGCACTGCGGCGGGCACCTCACGGAGGTGGTCTACTCGGCTGAGAACGTCGGCGTTCTCGACCGATACGCCCATCCACAGGTTCTCGGGCCAGTCCAGTTTGTCCGCCACGCGGCGCAGGCGCAGACTCCGCTTGGTCAACACTTGGTACGTGTGTTGCGGGGTATCGCGGCACACTTCGAACACGTCACGGATGAAGGCGAGCGGCACCTTCGCGTGGAACAGGTCGCTCATCGAGTTCACGAACACGATCCGCGAGTTCTTCCACCGCAGCGGTTCCCCGAGCGCCTGCGGGTGCACCGCCACGCCGAAGCCGGGGCCGGAGGTTCGGGGGTCGCCATCCTGCTGGTACTTCTCCGAGCCCATCGCCTTGAGGCGCTTGGCCAGCGTCATCGCGTAGCAGTGGTCACAACCGGCGGAGACGCGATCACAACCGGTAACAGGGTTCCAGGTGACCTCGGTCCATTCGATCGCACTGTTAGTGGCCAACGACATCACCCCCGGGTTCTTCGAAGAGCGTATCGGCCGTCGCACAGCGACGAGCCTGAAACGCCGCTCGCCTCGCGAGCCACACTCGAAGTAGCGGCTGCAGGGAAATCGCATTGCTTGGCATGCTAAGGGTTAGGGGCGAGCGCCGAAGGATAACTCGAACCACGCGTCGCGCTGCCGATGTCCGGCGGAACGGCGCAGGGACGATCGTCCTACTGCAAGCGAAAGATGTTTCGCACCTGGTGTTTTCATCAACTGCGAAGACCGTCGGCCTGACGAAGCGTCGGCTTGGTGAACGGGTGCTGTCCCGCCCCGGGACAACTTCAGTGCTTGACCGCGATTCGCGGAGGTTCTCTGCGCCCGGACTGGAACTCCAGGCGTCGCAGGTACTGACTAACACCTCACGTCTCCGCAGTATCCGCACGCCGGATCACGACGGGGTGTATGTAGTTGGCGGTCACCCTCGCGAGGGAACAGCACCGTATAGGCGGGGTCACCTTCCTCGTCGAGCAGCCCGGTCATTCCCATCATGAATCCATTGACTGCTTCGGCCACCGCGAGTGCGTTCAATGCGATGACACTCGGTGCAGGTAGCTCGTCGACGTACCGTGCGGCAGGGCGGGCCGTCTCCGGCGCAAGGTCGAGCGCGAGCTTGGTCGGATCGATCAGCTGGTTGCACCACAGACAGCCGTTCCCCGGGATGAGCGGACGGTTAGCGACGTGGATGCGACCGACTGTCCCGTCATCGCTGACTGGAACTTTGACACCGACTTGAACACCCGGGATGAGACGCTGCTCAATGACCTGGTTCACGAAATGGCGTGCAGAGTGCGAGTCAGCAGCAAGGAATATGAAGTCGCACCCTTGCAGTGCGGCTTGCGCGTCCGGTCGTTGCACTTCCCTGACGAATTCATCAACGGTGACACCGGGATTGGCGCGACGAGCGCTGTGCGCTGCAATGGTCGTCTTTGCCACGCCGACGTCGTTGGGCTCGGCGCCGACGAGACGCGGAAGATTGTCGTCACTGGCCAGGTCGCCGTCGATGAGGACCAGGTGCCCGACACCGAGGCGGGAAATGAATTCATTGATCATGCTTCCGGCTCCGCCGAGACCGACGATCCCAACCCTGAGCGCACTGAGCACCTGTTGGCCGATATCGCCGAACACGCGCACTTGACGGTCCCAACGGCCGCCAGCAGACGATGCCAGAGCTGGCGTCGGACGCAGCCTTAGTACGGTTCGTCCGGCGACGATGAGTTCCGCCAAGTCCGCACGGCCACCGTCAGGGAGCCAGATGTCACCAGCTGCTGCACCGTCGGCCAGTACGAGCCCGATCACCGGGCGGTCGATTAGCTGAACCAGTGCCGGGTAACCACGCTCGTGGCTGGCTAGGTCGATGCTGGAGAATCGGACTCGTCCGAAACCTCCGTGGTTGTGGACCGCGACGTAGGCCCATCCGTTTGCGTGCGCACGCATCGCACAGTCGCGGACGAATTCAGGTCTCAGCGCATGGAATCCGGTCGTTCCACGGACGTAGTCGACCCCGTCAATCGCTGGAATGACCTGCCGGACCAGTAGGCGTGCCCCGCGTGGCCCTTCGGTTGGTTCGGCGAGCAGAACGGCTCCGTGCGCGCCGTCATCGGGAAGCAAATGTGTTGTCAGTACTGCCCAATCTCTGGAGCGGAATGTGAGGCTCCACCCGTCACTGGGTGGGTTTATTGGCACCGCAGCCACGCCATCACCTTCATCGCTTTCAGCGCGGCCGTGTCCACGGACGCGCTCCATTGACTTGATCGGCGCGACAACTGCAACGCCGGCCGATCCCGCCAGCTGACTTCCTGGATCGCTTCACCGTGCGAGTGCCCGTCACGGCGACGCAGACGTCCCACGTAGTGGGGGTATACATCGCTGGCTGGGTACGCCGAGTTGATGTGGAAGCCCAGCCAGGTGACATCTTCAACGAACGGTGCGCCTACCGGTACGTCATCGACGACGACGAACCCGCCACCGTCGCCGTCTGGCGTGACTGTGACGGTGTGGCCCGGAAACTGGTGACGAACTCCAGCCACACCGACGGCAGTCGCCTCCGACAACTCGAAGTTCACGAGTTGTCGTCCCCCGCAACGGCGGTGAACTCCATGTTCGGGTGGACGTTCACTACGTCGGCGTCGCCGATGTTGACGTATCGGTTCCCCTGCTTGACCGCGAGCGGGAAGTCCTGCTGGATGACGACTCCCGCGCGGATCGCGTCGGCCTTGATCTGGGCTCCGGTGCGGGGGCCGCGCGGGAGCTGGATGCTCTGGTTGTTGAACAGTACGGGGACCAAGCGGTCCTTGCTGTGTGCTTCCTCAGCAGCTTGTGCGGCGACGCTGGTCATGGCGACCTCCAAGTGGTATACGTACGACACGGCGTTTGAATTTTCGAACGCTACAGTTCGAGACTAGCAACACTGTTCGATTTGTCAAACACACCTGGAGACCGATGGCGTCCACCTCCGTCGACGTAGCGAGCCTGCACGCCGCCCTCGACGCAGCACGAAACAGCAAACAGTTGTCGTGGAGGCAGCTCGCCGGAGTCCTCGACCTCAGTCCGTCGACGCTGTCTCGTCTGGCTAACGGCCACACTCCAGACACCGCTGCATTTGCCAGCATGGTGACCTGGCTCAATATCCCCGCCGAGCGGTTTATTCAGGCTGAACAATCCGAGGTCGATCGCGAGGAACCCGACTTGGTTGCGACTCTCGCGCCACTTCTCCGCGCACGAAAAGATCTGCAGCCGGAGGACGTTGAACACCTCGAGCAGCTCATCGGTTCCGCAGTCCGCCGCTTCCATAACGAGAGGTCAAGCAGGCAAGGATGACCTTTCGCTGGACCCAGAAGGCGATGGCCGAGCTTGCCCGTGAAGAACGTACTGCGCTCGGCCTCGGCTTGATGGATCCGCTTGACCCCTACAAGCTCGCGGAAACGTACGGCATCCAGATCTATTCGATCTCCGAGCTCGCAGCGAACGATTGCCCTATCGCCACCATCGAACACTTCCGAACCAACGGTTCGAAGAGGTGGTCCGCTGCGCTCATAGCGGTCGGCACCGGGCGTCTCATTATCGAGAATGACAGCCATCAGGTGGTTCGACGACGGTCCAGCATCGCGCACGAGATGAGTCACCACCTTCTCGAACACGCATTCCCGGAGGGACTACTCGGTGACGACCATGCCCGCCTCTATAGCGAAAAAGTCGAGAGGGAAGCCCTCTACCTGTCTGGCGAACTCCTAGCCCCCACCGAAGCGTGCAAGAGGCTCGCGTTCCGAGAGCTCGACAACGCCGCCGTCGCCGAACTGTTCAACGTGAGCGCACAGTTCGCGCAGATGCAAATGAAGGGCCCGCGCAGCTACGCCAAGCGGGCGCTCGCGAAGCAGGCGAGAGAACGGCAAAACGGCGGCCGCTGATGCGGAGCGGGGCACCCGTACCGGAAAGAATCGATCCTGAAGTTTCCGTGCTCCCTTGACTGGGCCGCCCGCGGGGGTGGGCACGCTCAGCCCGCTTATCGGTAGCTAATCCATTTTTGCGCTGCGTATATGTGCGCTGATCAGCTCTTATTGTGTGGAGTACATGTGCTCCATGAGCATGTCGCTTGCGCCGACTGCTTTGGTGGGCGAATTTCGCCGCATGAACCTACAAACAGCAGTTGTGCAGTCGAAATTTGGTCGAAATCGGTTGGCTACCAAATCTTCTCCGACGCCACCACCGTGCCGTAACGTAACTCATGCCGGTGGATTGGGAAGGGTTGCTTCCGCGCCTCCATCGTCAGGCGACTGACGGCCGCAACCACGGTGCTAAGCAGCAGCATCGGCTCGAAAGTCGCCGCTCCAACCGCGCCGGCCTGGCACTGCTGCTGCACCCACGTGCTGCTGCGCAGAACGCATGCCGATAGCTCTGCCCTCTGGGCCAGTCAGGGCAAGGACTTCATGTCATCGTCTGGCTCATTGACCAACAACAGGTGATCAATCAGCGCCAGCAGGTCGGTGGGAAACTCCGCATCGGCCAACGCTTCCAACAAGTGCGCCGCCACCTTTTTGAGCTTGACGCCCGTCGTCTGCGAGCGCCACCGCAAAAACTCGAACGCCCGATCAGCATCGACACCGTAGGCCGCCATCAGCACGCCCTTGGCCTGATCGATCACCGCACGCGACTCGGCCACCGATTGCACCTCCGCCGAAACATCAGCCTGCACAGCGGCGGTCACATCGATGTAGTAGCCCTGGGTCCCGATGATCTGACCGCCCTGGTCAACCAGGTGATCGCTGACCACCACAACCCAATGTGTCTTGCCACGGGTGTCGATGATCCGGTGCCGACTACTGAACAAGCCACCCTGCTGCACGCGGCCCAGCAAGTCCGCCACAGAAGCCCGATCATCGGGATGCTTATGGCTCAGCAACAACTCGGTGGAAGGCTGCACCTGCCCCGGCTTATAGCCGTGCATGCGCGCCAAATCATCGGACCACACCCACCGCTGATCGGCCAGGAAAAACTTGAACCGACCGGTGACCTGGATATCGCCGCCGGCGGTAACCGCAGCGACCGCCCACAGCCGACATCGGCGCCGCCACCCGAAGAACCCACAGGCATCTCAGACACAGCACACCACCGTCATCGGTGCCGGACCATGGAGGCCGCGGCTGCCCGACAACACACTCAGCGCATCACATTTGGGCTTCACGGCGTACATATCGTCACACGAAAGTCAGCTCGGCGCGTTCCAACAAACCCTTCCTACCACCGTGGACGCACCGCTGCGCCTGCTTAACCAAATCCCATGCTGTTAGCTGACATTGACCCTTGACCCACCCCTCACCCGGCGAAATCGCCAATCGGTCCCGTCGGCGCAGATAACCAACAATGCGATCGTCTGGCCAGTGCGCAAGGGGGGCTGCTGAGCGTTGGCGTCGTGACGTTACGAGGCGCTGTCGAGCTGTTCGACTTCAGCCGCCCGACGCCGGTCATCGGCCGCCGCGGCGCGGTCAACGACAGCAGCACGACGGTGATCATCGGCGGCAACGTGATGCGCCACTTCGCGAGGGCCGCCGCAGTGAGCATTCTCGTGAGCCCACGCGGCACGCTCGTGGGCACGGGCGGCCGCTTCATGGCGTTCAGCCGAACGTAGATACGCCTCCAGCGCCCACTGCCGCGACTGCAACGCTCGCCGCTGGCCAAGCTCAAGGTCCTCGGCGGTGAGCACACCACCAGTGACCAGCCGCCGACGTAAACCGGCGAGCTCGTCGGCCCGATCAGCGGCTCGGGCAGCCCGCGACGACGGCATGAAGCTGACACTAGGCCGACACAGCGATACCGCAAGGGGGGACTCAGACACCATCGAGTACAGCCCTACAGATAACACTGGCCTTCACGACCCTGACCGCAAGAAACCCAACCATCAGCGACAGTCGAGTACACCCCTCACCGACCTACAGATAACCGCGATGGGCTCAGCAACATGCCGAGTGCACCGGATTCGGGTGGGTCACAACGCTGGCTGCAACACGCCGAAACCATGTACGGAACCGCCCTCGCGGGCCAGTGATCCGATGACCTCGCCGCGTCCGCAGTCGGCCAGCAGCCCCAGTGCCCGGTACACCGAGGACTTGCCGGTGCCGTTGGCTCCGGTCACGACGGTCAGCTCCGACAGTGGCAGGACGATCTCGCGCAGCGACCGGTAGCCCCGGATGGCGATGGTGGTGAGCACTACTGCGGCATCTCCAGTTCCAGCCGCACCCCGAGCAGCCGCACCGGCCGGTCCAGTTCGAAGTCGTGCAGCAGGTCGATCGCGGTCCGGGTGATGGTCTCCAGATCCGTACCGGCCGCAGGCAGCTTGCGAATCTTGGTGCGGGTGAAGAACGTTCTGGTGCGCAGGGTCACCGCGACTCGGGTGACGACACGGCCCTGCTCGACGATCTCATCGAGGGTCCGCCGGGCCAGCTCGCTGACCGCGGCGTCCATCTCGGTGACGTCGGTGAGGTCCTCCGGGAACGTCACCACATGGCTGCGCGAGCGCGGCACCCACGGTTCGGCCGTCACGTTGCTGTCGCCGCCGCCCTTGGCGAGCAACAGGATCCACAACCCGGTGGTCGGGCCGAACGTCGACGTGAGCAGCTCGGCGTCGGTGCGGGCCAACTCCGCGACGGTGGTGATGTCCAGCTCGGCGAGCTTCTTCGCGGTCTTGGGACCCACGCCCCAGAGCGCGTCGACCGGCCGGTCACCCATGACCGTCATCCAGTTCGCGGCGGTGAGTGCGAAGACCCCGGCCGGCTTGCCGAATCCGGTGGCGACCTTGGCACGCTGCTTGTTGTCGCTGATGCCGACGCTGCACGACAGGCCGGTCTCGGCGGCGATCACGGCGCGAATCTTCTCGGCCAGCTCGAACGGATCATCCACGGCCGCACCGACATACGCCTCGTCCCAGCCCCACACCTCGACCGGATGGCCGAGGTCGCGCAGCAGGCCCATCACCTGTTCGGAGGCTTCGTCGTAGGCGGGTGCGTCCGAGGGCAGGAAGACGGCCTCCGGGCATTTGCGGGCGGCGGTGCGCAGCGGCATCCCGGCGTGGACGCCGAATTCCCTTGCCTCATAGGAAGCGCACGTGACCACCTTGCGGGGCTCGGTGGGGTCACCGCTGCCGCCGACGATGACGGGCAGGCCGACCAGCTCAGGGTGCCGGCGCAATTCGACGGACGCCAGGAACTGATCGAGGTCGACGTGCAGTACCCAGGTCATCTCAGGTCCCGCAAAGCTTGCGCGCCACGCTTTCCCACGCATCGCCCTGCGCCTGCAGGCTGTGACCCAGATCGTCGAGCTGGTGGCTGATGTAGTCGGCGTCGAGAAGGGCCAGCAGGGCATCGGTCTGGGCGTCGAGGTCTCCCGTGGTGCCGGCGGTGTGCAGCAGCATCCGGACGTGGGTGCGGTGGACGGCGGCCGCGGCCCCGAATCGGCTCTGCGGATCACGCCCGGCGTCGGACAGTAGGGCGCGGTGCTGCCAGGCGAACTGAAGCCGGTCGCGGCCGTAGGCGAGCAGTCGTTCCAGCGGCGGTGCGCCGGGGCCCAGCGGAGGTGGGCCGAACATCATGGCGTTCTGCTCGACCTGCTCGTCCTCGTCGAGGAGTACGAGCATGAGGCCGGCGCGGCTGCCGAACCGGCGGAACAGGGTGCCCTTGCCGACGCCGGCCTCGGCCGCGATGTCGTCCATGGTGACGGCGTCGGAGCCGCGCGCGGCGATGAGCCGGCGGGCCGCGTCGAGAAGCAGGAGCCGGTTGCGCGCAGCATCGCCGCGCTCGACCGGCGCAGCCGGACTCATCGGCAGACCCGCCATGGGCAGGTTCGTGGGCCGCAGTTGCGCCACCCCGTCGCTCATGAAAAAACTTTAACTCAGGCGGAATGAATCGGACCGCAGTCCGGTTGACTCATGCGAGGATCGGTTCGCCGGAACCGTCCACAGAGACAAAGCTAGGGGAAAGAAAATGGCAGATACCAAGGTCCTGGTCCTGGTCGGCAGCCTCCGCGCGGCCTCGCTCAATCGCCAGCTCGCCGAGGTGGCGGTCGAATCTGCGCCTGATGGCGTGACGGTACGTGTCGCGGACGGGCTGGCCGACCTGCCGTTCTACAACGAAGACATCGACAACGACTCGGTTGCCGAGGCGGTCGTCGCGCTGCGCCAGATCGCGGGCGACGCGGACGCGATCCTGGCTGTGACCCCGGAGTACAACGGCACCATTCCCGCCGTCTTGAAGAACGCGATCGACTGGCTGTCGCGCCCGTACGGCTCCGGCGCCGTCGCCGGCAAGCCGCTGGCGGTCATCGGGACCGCGCTCGGCCAGTACGGCGGGGTGTGGGCACATGACGAGAGCCGCAAGTCGTTCGGCATCGCCGGTGCCGACGTCGTCGACGTCAAGCTGTCCCTGCCGGCATCGGCGTTCGACGGCAAGCATCCCCGCGAGGCCGCCGAGGTCGTCGAGGGCGTGCGTGGCGTGGTCGCCAAGCTGGCCGCCGAGGTCGGCTGAACACACCTCGCGTGGGCTTCAGGGCCGCCGGTACCCGCGAACGGGGTACCGGCGGCCTTTTGCTGTGTGCCGGCTGAGCGGCGCCGCGACGAAATCTCCGGTAGCTGTCGTCCTTTGGGGACAAACGGACCGACGACGAACTACGGTTTGGGGGTGGCCGGGAAAACAGGCAGTTAACGTGGCCGGTGGCGCAGACCGCACCGGCGCGGGTGACGCGTTGACGCAGGCGGTGGCCGGAATCGGCACGCGGTTGGACGCTCGGCTCACCGACATCACGCGCTCGATCTCCGAGCTGCTGGTGTCCGATATCGCCGAGCTGCGCGGTGAAGAGCAACTTCAGCAGATCCTGGCCGATTCGGTTGCCGCGAACGTCGATGCGTTCTTCGCCGCGGCGCGGCATGGAATCTCGATCGACCTCCTGCATGCCCCCGCGGCCGCGATCGAACACGCGCGGCGGCTGGCGCAGCGCGACATCTCCGCCAATGTGCTCGTCCGGTCGTACCGGCTCGGCCATCAGGCGGTACTGAAAGAGGTCCTGGAGGAGGTCCGGACCGCGGACTTCGACCCGCAGCTGGCGTTGGACGTCTTCGACGTGATGTCGACGATCTCGTTCAACTACATCGACAGGATCTCCCAAGAGGTCGTCGAGGTGTACCAACAGGCTCGCGAGAGTTGGCTGGAGAACCGGAACAGCGTACGCATCACGGAGATTCGCGAACTGCTGGCCGGCGGCGACGTCGACATCGACGCCGCGACGGTGGCGATCCGTTATCCGTTGCAGCGCACCCATCTCGCGGTGGTGCTGTGGTGCGACGACTCCGAGGACCGGCTGGCCGAGATGGAGCGGCTGATCCAGCAGTTCGCCGCGTCGATCGGCGCGGCGGACTCGCCGCTTTTCGTCTCGGTCGACCGTGCCACGGCATGGGCCTGGGTCGCAGTGCCCGCGGCAGTGATCGCGGAGGCGGTGACATGGCTGGGGAGTCTGGTGCCGGCCGACGGGCCGTACGTCGCCGCCGGCACTCCGCAGTCCGGCGTCGCCGGCTTCCGGCTGTCGCACCGGCAGGCCGAAGATGCCCGCGCCGTCGCGGTGGCGTCGGGCCCGCAGCGGCGCCGGTTCACCGCGTTCGGCCACCGTGGCATCGCACTCGCGGCACTGCTGGGGTCGAATGTCGACGCGCTGTCGGCGTGGGCCACGGAAGTGCTTGGCCCGCTGGCCTGTTCGACCGACGGCGACCAGCGCCTCCGGGAGACGCTGCAGGCCTTCCTCAAGGCGGGCGGCAGCAACAAGGCCGCGGCCGAGGAACTGCACCTGCACACGAACTCGGTGAAATACCGGGTGCAGCGGGCGATCGAACGCCGGGGCCGGCCCATCGAGGACGACCGGCTCGACGTCGAGGTGGCGCTGCTGCTGTGCAGTCTGTTCGGTGACCGGCTGCTGGACCCGGTGGACGACGGCGGGTGACGGTGTTGCCCGTGGCAGCCCGATGTAACCCCGGCGGCTATCTACTTGTCGAAGTGGTCCCGCGGTGTGCCGGGCCGCACCGATGAGACGGGGCCAATGTGTCTGCACAGCGTGATCCTGTGCACCGACCCCCGCTGCGCGTGGTCTCGTCGGATTCCCGGTATCCCGACTGGGAATCCGTCTACCAGGACAACGCGACGTGGGTGTACCGCACGATTTACGCGCGGGTCGGCAATCAGGCCGACGCCGAGGACCTCACAGCCGAGGTGTTTCTCGCCGCGCTGCGGCCGTTGCGGCTGACGGCGAGTGCTGCCGAGGTGCGGGCCTATCTGCGCAGTACCGCGCGCACGGTGCTCGCCGCGCACTGGCGCGAGACGATGGGGCGGGAGATCACGGTGATCGACCTGGACATCGAGGCGCCGCCGGAAGCCGAGGAGTCCATCAGTACCGCGCCGGACCGCGTCGCCGCGGTGTTGGACGCCCTGCCGGACAACTATCGACGCATACTGGAGCTGCGATTTCTCCAGACCAAGTCGATCAAGGAGTCCGCAGCGGAGCTCGGCGTCAGCGTTGCCAACGCAAAGGTGTTGCAACACCGGGCATTACGGCTGGCGGCACAGATCAACGAGAAGGGCGAGCCATGAACGCGCGGGGGTTGCGCCGGTACCTCGACGATCTGCTGCGCGGCCGCAAGCCGGCGCGGTTCACGCCCGACGACTTCGACGCGGCGCAGATGCGGACGGCGATCGACCTACAGGCGGCCCGGCCCGGCGCCGACGAGCCGCGTCCGGAGTTCCTCGCCGATCTGCACGCCAGACTCGCCGCACAGTTCGACGGCGACGACGCGGCGGCGCCGAAGCCGGGTTGGCTGCGCGCCAACCGACGGCAGGTGATCGTCGGGACATCGGCGGCCGCCAGTGCCGCGGTGGCCGCGGTCGCCGTCGACCGGGCTTTGGTGGGCCGCAGTGGGTCTGGCAAGCAGGACACCGCGAGCCAGGAGTTGGTTCCGTCGGCGGGGACGTGGCAGAAGGTCGCCGACAGCGCCGAGGTGTCGGAGGGTGCGGTGCATCCGTTCGACCTGGGCTCGGTCGTGGGGTTCGTGCGCAGGGTCGACGGGAACGTGCAGGGCATCTCGGGTGTCTGCACGCATCAGGGCTGCCGGCTCTGGTTCGACGGGCCGGACGACAGGTTGCGCTGCCCGTGCCATTCCACGTCGTTCGCCACGGACGGTCACGTCCTGACCCATCAGTTGCCGATTGCGCCAAAACCCTTGCCGAAGTTCGAGGTTCGGGAGGTGGGCGGCGTGATCGAGGTTTTCGCGCCGACGCCGCCGAGCCAGCCGGCCTGAGGCGGTGTAACCCGCCGCCGTATCTGTTGGTGAGGGTGCGCAGGCGCGCCCGTACCCGACGACTACGGAGGTTCCCGTCGTGTCGCGACGATCCCTGGTGGCGCTCTCCGGCGCAGTCCTGTTCCTGTCCGCATGCACCTCGACCGTTCCACAAAGCTCAACTGCAACCGCGGTTTTCAGTTCCGGCGTCACGCCTGGCATGTCGGGCTCCGGGTCCGGACCCGCGATGGGCTCGATGACGATGGCCCCGCCCGAACCGGGCCACCAGGCGCCGATGCCGGCCGGCCCGAACGCCGTCAACATCGACAACTTCGCGTTCGCGCCCGACACGCTGACGGTGCCGGCCGGAACGACCGTGACGTGGACCAACCACGACGAAGACCCACACAACGTCGTCGCCGAAGGCGGTCAGTTCCGCTCTCCGACAATGGGTTCCGGCGCCACCTTCAGCTACGTGTTCGCAGCGCCCGGCACCTACACGTACGTCTGCGGCATTCACCCCTTCATGCACGGGACGGTGGTCGTCAAATGAGTGACTCGCAAGGCGACCCGCAGCAGATGAACCGCCGCCAACTGCTCCGGCACACGGCGTGGTTCGGCGCCGCCGTGGGGCTGTCGGTGGTCGGCGGGGAAGTGCTGTCGCACGTCGCGGGCAGCTCGTCGGCCCCGGCGCAGCCGACGCTGCGCTTCGCGCAGGTCAGTGACAGCCACATCGGTTTCACCGGGGCTGCCAACACCGACGTCGCCGGCTCGTTCACCCATGCCATCGACACCATCAACAACCTCGGCTACACGCCGGATTTCGTCATCCACACGGGCGATCTGACGCATCTGGCCACGCCGGAACAATTCGACCAGGTCCGGCAGATGATGACCGGACTGCGCACCCCGCACGTGTTCACCGTTCCGGGAGAACATGATTCGGCCGACGACGCCGGCGCCAAGTACCGCCAGGCTTTCGGCGCGGGCACCCGCGGCGACGGCTGGTACAGCTTCGATATCGCCGGCGTACATGTCATCGCATTGGTGAACACACTGAACCTGAAGAAACTCGGCCACCTCGGCGTCGATCAACTCGAGTTCGTGGAGAAGGACGTCGCCGCGCTGTCGAGCGATACCCCGATCGTCGTGTTCAGCCACATCCCGTTGTTCGCGATGTATCCCGACTGGGGCTGGGGGACCGACGACTCCGCGCAGGCCGTGAGTTACCTGAAGCGGTTCGCCTCGGTCACCTGCCTCAACGGCCATGTGCACCAGGTATTTTCGAAGACCGAGGGCAACATCACGTTCCACAGCGGCACCACGACCGCCTACCCGCTGCCGCATCCCGGCGATGGTCCGGCACCGAAACCGCTGACGTTGCCGGCCGGCAAGCTGCACGACGCGCTCGGTATCCGTGAGGTCAGCTACCAGACCGGTCAGCACACGCTCGCGCTCAAGGAACGGACCCTGCTGTGACTCTTGTCTACCGTCTGGTGCTCGCGGCGGCCATGGTTGTCAGCGGCGGTGTGCACGCCTACCTCTATGTGCACGGGTACCGACACATCCCGACGATCGGCACCGGCTTCCTGGTGCAGGCAGCGGTGTTCTGTGCCGTCGGCGCGCTGCTGGCGGTGGGTGCGCCGCGGTGGTTCGGATGGGCCTCGGGAGTGCTGTCGCCGGGGGCATTGGCGGCGTTCGCGCTGTCGCGAACCGTCGGCCTGTTCGGATTCGTGGAGACGGGCGCCGAGCCGGTACCGTATGCAGTCCTCAGTGTGGTCGCCGAAGCGGTGGCCGTACTGGCGGCGGGGGTGTGGGCGGTACGCGCCACGCGGGGGTGATGGTCGCATCTGTCACGTCCGTCACGCGTGTACCACAGCAGTGATGCCCGTCGCGTGGAAATCGGCGTAGCTGGCCACTTCCGCCAGGCCGAGCCCGGCGCGTCGCGAGCGGCGCGTCGCCGCAACTTGATGCTCCTATTTCTGTTAATAGTCAAGCGGCGTGGTTGAGCTGGGTGTTTAACCATTGGCGGTAGGTAGCGGCGAGGGTGTCGTCGCGTTTGAGGCCGCGTTCGAGGCGGGAGATGTCGTTGGGCCATACGCCGAAGTGGTCGGCGACGGCGGTGAGAGTGATGTTTGTGGCTCGACGAGCCGGGCGGAGGTCGCTGTAGTCGTCGATCGGGCTGGGTGCGGTGAGGTGTTTGAACATCTCGCGGGCGATAGCGCGTTTGAGCATCCGCAGGATCTCTTTTTTGGACCGGCCGGCGGCGGTCTGGCGGGTGACGTAGTCGCGGGTGCGTTGGTCGTGGGCCATGCGGACCAGGGCGATGCGGTACAGGGCGTTGTTGGCGGCGCGGTCGCCGCCGCGGGAGAGTCGGTGGCGGCTGGTTTTCCCGGACGAGGCCGGGATGGGAGCGACACCGGTGAGCATCGCAAAGGAGGCTTCGCTGCGGAGCCGTTGGGGGTTGGTGCCGGCGGTGATGATCAGTTGAGCGGCGGTGTCCGGGCCGACGCCGTAGGCGGCCCGGAGTGCAGGATTGAATGCAGCAGTGAGGGTGTCGAGCTCAGCAGTGATTTCGTCGGCCTGATCTTGCAGGAAGGTGACGCGGCGGGCCAGTGTTTTGCAGGCCGTCAGTACTGAGACCGTGACGGGATCGTTGTGTGTAGCGGGTCGGCATCTGGACAGCGCGGCCACGAGCGTCAGCGTGGTGGTGTAGCCGCGGTAGCGCTCGCGTATCTCGGCGGGAGCGGTGACGAGGAGGTCCTTGATCTGTGGTTCCCCCGAGATCGTGGAGGGTTCCTTATGCCGCTTCCGGCGTGATGTTGGATTCCCTGATCTCGTAGTTGA